>DATESZ010000220.1:0-7208 GCA_035283845.1 Syntrophales bacterium
GGCTTTATGGGTAAATTTTACGTGCTAAGCGCCGCCATCAGAGCCGAGCATTACTGGCTGGCTGTAATCGGCGTATTGAACAGCGCCGTGGCCGCTTATTACTACCTTCGGGTCATCATGTACATGTATTTCAAGGAACCGGCAGGCGAACCAGGCAGGCCGGATATTTCCCCAGCCTATATAGTGACCATTGCCATAAGCCTCTGGGCGCTTTTTCATATGGGCATTTTCCCACGCGAATTCATGCTTATCGCCCAGAAATCGGTAAACATCTTTATGTAGGAGGTAAAAGGTCATGACCACCCCACAGCATTGTCCCGGCTTTGAACAATTAAAGGATCTTAAATCATTTTACTGCGATTGCCCCAACTGCGGCAAGGAAATAGAAATCTTCTCCGACGAATTTGACAAACGGCACTACTGCAGGGGATGCAAACAGGAGATAGACTTTACCAGGTGTACGTTAAGACCGGCGGTTTAAGCATGTGAATTGCGGAAACTTAGAGCTTAGCAAAGACCATAGACCAGGAGGTAATGATGAAAGTAAAGTGTAGTAAGACGAATGAGTGCAACGGCAGGTATAGCTATCCAGGTAAAAAGGGAGATCAGATATGCCTTCATCATGGGGAACACGATATCATAAGGTCCGGTGCTTCACAGCCCAGAATCGCTTGCCCCAAAGCAGACCATTGTCCGCAACGTATCAAGGATGCTTTGTGCCATCCAATAGAGCAATAAGAGGAGGATGTTCTTTTGGAGAAGAGAAAGGAGCGTCAGGGATACCCACTAACAATAGACAAATAATTCAGTGGGAGGCTAATCGGTTAGCCCATAATCAGGTAACCCAGGGGGCTCCCTCAGCCCCCACACCAAGTGGAATGCGGGTCCGCACCGGTAAATGCTTCTTGAAAGAAACAGAGCTACATCATTCGTAAAAATTGTAGATTTCAGATGGTATGTGGTGTTATGGAAAAAATTACCTACTTTGACACCTCAGGAGAATTGTGATTAGAAAGTACCTATAACCAATTAATCAACACTTGGTCGCACGGAGCAACCTATCATGGAAGGACTGTTAATATTCTTGTTGCTAATGGCTATCTGCTTCTTTTTTATCGGTAAAACCCTAGTAAAGGAAGCGGGACCCACAGCACAGGAAGTTCACCATCCTACAATAGGAATGTCTGACATTGATAAAATGGACGGATTGTCCTTCGAGCGCTTAGTTGCCAGTATTCTTAAAAATGAAGGATTTGCCCTGATTGAAGTAACAAAAGCGTCTGGGGATTTTGGCGTTGATGTTATTGCCTTAAGGAGCAATTGCCGATACGCAATCCAAGTGAAACGAGCATCGGGGAAGGTTTCAAGACGCGCTATTAGCGATGCGGTCGCCGGCAAGAAATACTATTCCTGCGGTGCCGCAATAGTCATTACTAATAGCTATTTGTCGCAACAATCTAAGGAGTTCGCTTCATCTGTCGGGTGCGGAATAGTAGATCGCGACGTCCTCGCTGAATGGCTAATTCGGTATCAGACTTCGAACTCCAATCGTAAAGCTGAGCACCCTGCAAATGAGAAATTTCAGCACGATATAGTTTCAGGGTTGATCTCGTCATCGCAGAAATCTGAAGACTCTGATCCTTTAGGCGTTCCCCCGGCAGTTTTAACATCAATCAAAGCCTATGTTTCCGTACGACATCACAATAACTTTTCCAGACAGGAATATTATATTAAGAAACAAATTGAGGATTATAAGAAGTTACGCATTTTTTGTGACCCTGACGTGCCAGAAGAAATCCTAAAAAAAATTATAGAAAAGGTAGCGAAGGATCATCCAGCCGACTATTCGACACAGCTATTCCTTCTTAAAGAAGGAGCTGACTCTTATACGGAGTTAGAAGGATATATCCCCAATGATATGCCGGAAGAAGTGTTCTCAAAGATCAAGAAGCAGCTGATACTGGACCATTCTTTAGATTATGGGGCACAGCTAATCGTTTTTAAGAAGCAGACCGAAGCCTATCGCGAATTGACAGGCCTGACTGTTCAGGAAATGCCAGACGAGAAAATAGCGGCAATCAAAAAACAAGCCACAAGCCAATACCCAATAAACTTCGAGATGCAGCTTTACGTCGTGAAGGAAAAAATAAAGTCATTCATAGTTCGTAAACAGCATCCCAGCAGACGCGCTAAAGCGCACAGCTGAATTAAACGGTGCACCTTTCCTTCGTTAATCTGCGATACCGTCAGTCATGGCAAGTTATTGATAAGTAGGTGAAAGTTCGTCAAGGCTCAATTCGACAGATTATCAACTCAAAAGTACGCATGAACCGGATGAACCTTTTTTACGTATAAAACGGAAGAGAAAAGGGTATTCGGAAATTATGGGAAAGGATGAGATTCGTAAACTCGGCCCACCAAAAAGCAAATCCCTGTCAAATCAAACAGACTACAGCAACCCTTTCGCCCGCACGAGCGGCACGGCATCTATCATAAGTTTTTCCATTCCGAGTACGTCGGGTTGAGCCCCCAGAGCGATGCCGATAAGCTGGGTCAGGTAGATGACGGGTATAGCGTAGGGCGCGCCTGATGGGCTGGTCAGACCCTTCTGCCTGATGTCCAGGTCGGACTGGCAGAGAGGGCAGACGACGGCAATGCAGTCTGCAGACGCCCACGTCGCGCTTCGGAACTTCTCGATATCCTCTGCATGTCGTGAGTATTCGGCAATGTTCACCGCGTTGAGCGGCTTCCAGAATAAATACAGGAGGAACACCTTCTGGCCAGCGGGAAACTGCTTGCGGAGTCCAAGATTGTGCTTGACCAGTTGAGCTGCGTCGAAATGTGCTGGCGGCCAGCGACGCAATTGTTCCAGAAGGTTCCACCAAGGCTCTTCGCAAAGAATCCCCATGCCCGGGTCGGGCACAACGAGGGATGAAAATCACCCCCACCCCTCCCTCCCCCGTCGAGGGGGAGGGATACAGGGAGGGGGGCATTTTCATATAAGGCAATCTGGCCCCTTGATGGGCATTACCACTGCCCTGAGAATGCCGTCCTGGTAAAAAGTAATCGGCTGTGCCGGGCCTCGGCAGAACACATCAGCTTGCGGGTATCGCATTTTGAGGTAGTCGTAATACACCGCATCAACAGTGCAGGTGTGTGTCTGCGTTGACAGCTTGTACTTGCCTGAGAGCATTCTCTCTGAGTAAACTTTATCAGCCCTCCCGTCAGGCTCCGCGGGAAGAATTTGCTTGATGGAATCCTCTGAAAGCTGGTTCGCGAACAGATCGCGCAGCGCGTTGATTGCGGCCGGCAGAGAATCGGCAATCTCAAAAAAGTGACTATTGAAGAAAACCACGTGCGAGTGGTAACTGCCGAAGAGAATTGGTAGGGAGTCGGATTTAATCTTTTCGAGAAGGCTGACAACTCTTCTGTCCTCTGGCGGCCCAGTGGCTGGCAGCGGCTTCCGCTTAAATAGCGACTTGCCCTTGAACAGAAGGCTTCCAATAAAAATAGATATTAGCATTTCGCTTCTTAGATTTAAAACTTCTAATTCTTCCATAAAATTCTTACTTACCCACACTGACATTTTCTTTGCTGCCCGATATCTGCTGATCGCTGTGTTCAAGAGCTAAACCTATGGCGTTTATCAAGGATGTATCGCTGAAGGGCTTCTGTAAAAAAGCCAGGGCGCCGCCCTCCATTGCCTGTGCACGGACATCTTGATCTTCGTAAGCCGTTATAAATATGATCGGCAGTGAAACATCGGCGTTCGCGAGTCGTTTCTGCAAATGTGAGGTTAAGCTTTGTTCGTAATATATATGACCGGGAAATAGAAAAGATATTGGACCTTGGTCCAATAGGGATCAGAGCCAGAGATTATTTCAACCGTTCAGCCAGACGAACCAGATCCGCCAAAGATTGTACGCCCATTTTCTGTGTGATTTTTCATCTGAAAATACCTTTCACCCTCCCCCTCACCCCCTCCCCTTGAGGGAGGGGGAAGGGGGAGGGGTAATTTTCATTCTCCTTTGTGTCGGGCACCGTCATGAGAGTTTCATGATTTGAAGGCATTACCTTTGTATATCGGCAGGGCGAAGTAAAACGTCGCCCCGCCCTCAGGGTTATTCACTGCCCATATACGCCCGCCATGAGCCGCAATGATGGATTTGCTGATGGAGAGTCCCATACCGAGACCTTCAGGCTTGGTAGTGTAAAAGGGCTCAAAAAGACGGTCAATTTCGGTTGTGTCCAATCCCGCCCCTGAGTCCTGAACGGCGACAACGATGTTGTTTGGTTCATCAACGGATGTCCGAATATGCATTTGGCGCCGCTTAAGATCTACATCAGCCAGTGAATCGCATGCATTAAGAATCAGGTTCATGAAAACATGTTGCAATTCTAAGCGATTGCCCTCGACATGAGGAATATCAGGGGCGAGATCCGGAGTTACATAGACGTTTCTATCGGTGATCTCGCGATGGAGGATTGTTAGCACCTCTCCAATGATTTCATTGATGTCAAGGATCACCGGATCTGTTTTTTCCCTCTTCAAAAAAGACAGGAGATGGCCAATCACCTCGCTCGCACGCCGGTCATCCTGGATAATGTCCATTAATGCATCCCGCACCTCATCGACAGCGGGTGTTTCTGATGACATAAAATTCTGAGCCGCCTGGGCGTTATTCAAGATTGCCGCAAGGGGCTGGCGGATTTCATGCGCAATGGAAGCGGCAAACTCGCCTACCGTTGCCAGGCGGCTGACCTGGGAGAGTTCTTTCCGTTGTTGCAGCAGCATCCGCTCTGCCAGTTTGCGCTCGGAGATATCGCGGAAGATGATGACTTTCCCGCTTTTGCCGAATTCCATCATAGCGATGGGTGTGCGGACTTCTTCAATAATGTACTCCTTTCCCTCCTTGCTGGTGAGTATGCCCCCCTCTTCTCTAAACTGGTTTTCATGACCTTGGCGCAGGGCATACACTTCTTCCAACTGTCGCCCCGCTGCTTCTGAGGCATCCATCCCGACAAGCGATTGAGCTGCCCGGTTTATTAATAGGATACTTCCCTTGTGATCTACCGAAATAACTCCATCACCAATAGCATAGAGGGTTTTCTCAGACTTGTCTTTTTCCCGTTGCAAATCAGTCAAGGTGCGCTCAAGCTTTCTGATCGGATAAGTGCGGAAAATAAAATAGATAAGGTAGCCGAGAAGCGAACTGAGAATTCCCAATAGGGCTGTCGTGATTATTTGTGTGCGCAGGGAATGTCTTACTACGATCGAACCGGCAAGTCGACCTGAGTCAAAGAACTTTGCGGAAACCGAAATTATCGGACGTGCTTCTGTAAATTCAGTTTTCGTGACAAGCTTGCCCGCCGCAGTGCGGATTTCCCGTTCATGTTCTTCCCCATAGGTCGAAGGTTGCGAGATAAGCTCCTTCAACCTTGTGCTCTCGAACTCCCACAGATCCGGCCTGGCCTGGATGATTGTTTCAATGGATTTTGCGAGAAAGGCGCCTTCTATCGTCAGAGTATGTTGTGTCCCGTGTAATGAAATAGCGTAATACACACTTGGTATTGCAATGGCAAAAACACTGGCCGTCAAGGCGCCCAGGAGGCTCATGAGCTTTGCGATGGATACTTTCGATTGCAATTGCACACCTTTGAAACTAAAAGGCATAAGTAACATCACTTTCCTGTGATCCGCTGTAAAGTCACATGGCCGTTATCAGAGAGAAGCTTTTGACCGTCCCTGGAAAAAACGAATTCTATAAAGTCTTTGATAGAACCCCTGTATTTATCCCTTTTGCAGACCAGATACATTGTCACGGCGTAGGGATATTTGCCGGTGGAGACATTGGAGAGCGTGGGGGCTGTCCCATCTACGGAGAGGGACTTAATCTTTCGCTTCTCTGCTGCTATCAGAGAGCCACTGGTTGTACCGAATGAACCAGGCGTCTTCTCGATTTGCTCGGCCGCTTCCTGATCCGTGTTACCGACAAACACGCCAGGAATAGAATGGGCCTTCTCATGGGCCGACTTTAAGCCGGGGTTGGTACCTGCCAGATATGCCGACATACCATCGCTTAAAGCACGAAGAATAAGTCTTATGGGCGTCCCATCAGGCCAGGTCTTACGCTTTCCTGCATATATTTCTTCTATTTCCGCAAGCGTGAAGCCTATTGCTGGGTTTGAATCCTGTACCCCGAAGATAAAGGCGGTGCGGCCATAGGGCTCTTCGATGATCTCTGCAGACCATTCTTCTGGTTTGAGGGGACGGTAGGACAGTCCTATATCAATCTTATCTTCATTCACTGCCTTTATGCCCCCGGTACTCCCGATGCTGGTGAGTACTTGGACGGTTACGGAAATATCGATGCTTAAACTTGCCTTTATGAGTTCTTTCCATACCCTAATTCTTTAAGCGCCCTGGCATCATTCGTCCAGTCCTTGCGTACCTTGACAAACAATTCCAGATACACCCGTAAGGCAAAGAATTTTTCCAGGGACAGGCGCGCCTCCGTGCCGATCCGTTTCAGCATGGTCCCCTTTCTGCCGATAAGGATACCCTTTTGGGAATCCTTTTCCACAATGATCGATACCTGGATGCGAAGCAGGTTGTTTTTCTCAATTTCCTTGAATGCATCAACGATAACGGCCATTGCGTAAGGTATCTCCTGCCTGGTAAGAAGGATCACCTTTTCTCTTATAATCTCGGCGGCAATAAACCGCTCAGTGCGATTCGTCATCATATCTTCGGGAAAATACTGGGGCCCTTCGGGAAGCAGTTTCCAGACCTCGTCAAGCAGGATATTGATACCGGCGTCGCTCAGGGCCGAAAGGGGAATGATCGCGGCAAAAGAGAAAAGTGTGTGGAACCGGTCGATCAACGGCAGGAGTGTTGTTTTTTCCACCAGGTCAATCTTGTTGATGACCAGGATGACCGGTATTTTTACATCTCTTAATGAATGCAAGACCAACTGATCATCATCCCGGCAGCCTGCGTTCGCTTCCACAACCATAAGCAGCAGTTCGCTGTCGCCGAAGGTATTCAAGGCCGCCTCCACCATATACCGGTTAAGGAGACTTGCCGGCTTGTGAATGCCGGGTGTATCGAGGAAGATCAGTTGCCCGTCCTTCCTGTTTCTGATACCCATAATCCTGTTGCGCGTAGTCTGAGGTTTATGGGTGGCAATGGCAATCTTCTCCCCGAT
>DATESZ010000221.1:0-5582 GCA_035283845.1 Syntrophales bacterium
GCGAAGAAAATCGGGACTCCAGGTGATGGTGGCGTCATCGGCAAAGCGCCGCTCCGTGTCGAGTGCCCGCAAGAGTTTCCGTAGATCGCCCACGAGTGGCTGCAATTCCGAAGCGACCGCCGGCTGGGAAAATGGTTTGAGTATGCCCTCGCCACGCATCATGGCCCGTACGCCATCCACCCATCCACGCCAGCTCAGGTGGGCGACAAATACCGTGATGACAGAGATGACAACTCCGAGTAGCGCAAAAAGGATAATCACGTATTTGCGGGTATCGGCGCTGCGGCGTTCGACAAAGCTCATGTCATGGACGAGGATCAGAGAGCCGCCGCTTCGTTCCCCTTCCTGCTCCATGGGGTGAGTGGCTACGTGAACTGCTCCCTGAGGGAGTTGGTGAAGTGGGCTCGTCACTTTATCCTTTAATGCAGGCGAGGAACAGCCGAGGGATTTTGGGAAGGTTGATGTGCGGTAGAGAAGCGTGCCATTGCCATCACAGAAACCAAGTGCCAGCAGGCGCTCGTCCTGGATGGCCCTAAGCAGCAGGGCATTGATCCTGGCCTTGTTTCCCTGCTGGAGAAGTTCAGCCAGGGGATCACGCAGTGTATTGGCAATCAGGCGGGAGCGGATATCCATATCCCGGACGAACCAGTACAGGGTAAGCTTGTCAACCAGCGGCACCACGGCATAGGCCAATAGTGTCAACGCGATGACGAGAGGGATGATGAAGCGCAGTGACAGACGAAGTGATCGTATCGGTATCATTATCGGTGCACCTCCCTAAAATGCATAGTCCCAGCTTTTACTGAGACGGATGGCGGCATTAATCAGTCCGACCATACTGTAAGTCTGGACAAAATTACCCCACTGTTCTCCAGAGCGAACATCGAGATGCTCGGCAATGAGACCATGGCGGTTACGGCGCGCCAACAGGTTCTCGAATAGCGGTCTGGCTTCGTCACTGCGGCCAAGGGCCACGAGGGCATAGATATACCAGTAGGTGCAGACGATGAAGGCATTCTCCGGGGCGCCAAAGTCGTCCTGTTCGACGTAGCGGAAAATATATTCACCCTGTCGCAGCTCACGCTCAATAGCCGCGACGGTTGAGGCAAAGCGGGGGTCATCCGCGGTAAGGAAGCCTACGTCATGCATCAGCAGCAGACTGGCCTCCAGAGCGTTACCCTCGAAGGTCGCGGTGAAAGCTTTCTTTTGGCCATTCCAGGCCCGGTTACAGATGGTGGCGTGAATCCGCTCCGCCTGTGTGCTCCAGTAGACCGACCGTTCGGTAAGACCGAGGCGGGTCGCGATCCTTGACAGGCGATCGCACGCGGCCCAGCACATGATGCTGGAGAAGGTGTGAACTCGTTTGCTGCCGCGCAACTCCCACATGCCCGCATCGGGATGATCATGCACCTTGATAGCGATTTCCCCCAGCGGCTCAAGCCGAAGAAAGAGCGGGGCATCCCCCCGATGCATTAGTCGCTGGTCGAAGAAAACATGGGTTACTGCCAGAATCGCCGAGCCATACGCGTCATGCTGGATCTGACCATAGGCTTGATTTCCCACTCGCACCGGTCCCATGCCGCGGTATCCCGCAAGCGTTACTACGTCTCGCTCCGCCAGATTTTTCCGGCCATCGATACCGTAGACCGGCTGTAAGTGTCCGCCATTGGCGCCGGCCACCACATTAACCAGGTACCTGAGGTAGCGCTCCATGGTATGGGTTGTGCCGAGACGATTGAGGGCGTTGACGACAAAATAGGCGTCACGAAGCCAGCAGTAGCGGTAGTCCCAGTTTCTTCCGGAGTTAGGCGACTCGGGGATCGAGGTGGTCATCGCCGCCACAATGGCGCCGGTGTCATCGAAGGCATTAAGCTTCAAGGTAATGGCGGCGCGAATGACTTCATCCTGCCACTCGAAGGGGATACCCAGGTCGCGTACCCATTCATGCCAGTAGGCGAGGGTTTCAGCTTTGAATCGCCGTGCCAGCTCATGAATCTCCTCCTGGATCGTTTCGTCGCTGCCAAAGATGAGCGTCACGTCGTTTTCGAGAATAAAAGGAAGTTCCTGGAGGATAGTGGTTATGGAGGCTTCGGTAGTCAATCGCATTACCATATCAGGCGATACATAACGGATATGGTGGCTCCCGTGGGTGATTTCACACTGATCACGGCCATAATCATAGGTCGGCCGGACGCGAAGGCAGATCCTGGGGCTGCCATGTATGCGATGAATCTGACGGACCAGCATCATCGGCGTAAATGTCCGCCCATGCTGCCGAAAGCGGGGAGCGAAGTCGGTGATTTCCACGACCGCGCCCCGGGTATCGGTAATGCGTGTAACGAAAACGGCAGAGTTGGGTAGGTAGCTTTGTTCGGCCTTGAACTGGTCAACCATCTCAATCGAACAAAAACCCTTCCCCGAAGCCGTCTGATGCTCCTGTAACAAAGAACAAAACACCGGATCACCGTCAAAACGGGGCAGACAGTACCAGACAATTTCCGCTGTTGAATCTATCAGGGCGCCGACTTGGCAGTTGCCGATCAAGGCAAGATCAAGAGAACTTTTCATGTGCCTCTTACTTTATGAAATAGTTGATAAGCTATTCTTGCAAGGTTGAGAAAGATATTGCATTTATACAAAGAAAATACAACCTGCTTCCGACTCGTGATGCCATGCGGCCAGGATCGCTGGCAAGGACGTTGAAATACCAAATGGAATAAAAACTCGGTTACTAAGCATGTTTCTGCCAGTCTTTTTCCTCCCGGAGATAGACCGTCCTGTGGGGGAAAGGTATCTCAATGGCTTCTTCCCTGAACCGCCGGAATATTCGCTTGCGCATCTCATGTTGGACGGGATACTGATCGGTGAATTCCTGAACCTGGCAGATGAGGGTAAAATCAAGGGAGCTTTCGCCAAAACCGGGAATAAACCGCACAAAAGGTTCCGGGTCGGCAAGCAGTCCTGGTATTTCACCTGCTCCTTTCTTGGCTTCCTCCAGGAGAATTTTCTCAATTCGTTCCGGATCTTCCTCATAACTTACGCCAACCGGTATGAGCAGAGACATTCTTTTTTCAGGCAAATAGTAATTGGTGACAATGCTCTGCGCCAGTTTACTGTTGGGAATCACGACCATGTTGTTGGGAAGCATCCGTACCCGGGTCGTTCTCCAGGTAATGTCCGTTACGTAACCCTCCTGGCCTGTTTCCAGGCGAACAAAATCGCCGATTTTGATCGATCTTTCCAAGAGGACGTGAATCCCGGCAAAGAGATTTACCAGCGTATCCTGCAGGGCCAGGGCCACGGCCAGACCGCCGACGCCGAGAGCGGTGAGAAGCGGCGCGATGGATATTCCCAGGACGCTGAGAATTATCAGGACTCCGACGGTAAGTATAATGCCTTTCAGGAGGCCGTAGGCCAAACCTGTCGTCGGAATCGGCAGATTTGATTTCCGGATGTAATTCGTGAATATATTCCCTGTCAGATTTGCTGCTGCAATCGAGATCGACAGGATCAGGATGACATGGATTGTCTTGTCGATTATGAGAACATATTTCGGCGGGATGTCGGAAACGGCAAGGCCGATGTAAAGGCCTATTGCCAGACACCAGTAGATTGAAGGCGTTCTCAGGGCTTTCAGCATGATATCATCAATGCGGGATTCCGTTTTCTCGCAGCACCTGTGCAGTAAGCGGAAGGCTATCCCTCTGATAATCATCAGGACGGCTGAGGTACCCAATACTATCAGTAACGGAATCATTACCATCTTTATGTTGCTGTTCATATCCCCCCTCCCGATTCCTTTATCCGTCTCCAGGAGCCGCCGGCTTCACAGATGTGTCGATTACGACGGCGCCGGAAAATTCGGATGACGCAAGTTCCACATTCATTTCATCCCTGAACTGATTAAATACTGCCAGCATATTTGCCGTTATAGCCAGACCCCGTGGCAACTTGACAGCCATCGGATTGACCGCATGGTCATTGATCCTCATCTCGTAGTGCAGGTGGGGGCCGGTGGCAAGGCCCGTAGCCCCTACGTACCCAATGATCGCACCCTGGTTGATTTTCGCGCCTCTGTGAACAACCCCGGCGATTTTTGACAAATGGCCGTAATAAGTTTTATAATCATTGCGATGCCGGAGGATGATCAGATTACCGTATTCTCCACGACGTCCGGCAAATATGACCCTCCCGTCTCCGACGGCGGAAACGGGCGTCCCTTTGGCTGCTGCATAATCGAGCCCATGATGAGGGCGATAAATTTTCAGGACCGGATGGAACCTCCTTGCAGAGAAAGTGGAACTGATCCGCCGGAAGCTCAAAGGCGCTTTCAGAAAGACCTTCCGGAGAGACCTGCCCTTTTCATCATAGTAACGGATTTTCCCTTTCTGCTCGAAGGCATAGGCGCGATAGACATCGCCATTGTTGATGAATTCGGCGGAAAGGATTTGGCCGTATTTCTTGAACTCGCCATCTTTATACAATCCCTCAACGATGATTTTGCAGGAGTCGTCAGTTCTCAAATCCGCAGTAAAATCGATGTCCCAGGCGAAGATATCAGAGAGTTGCAGGGCAAGAAGCAGATTTTCAGTGCCCTCTCCCAGGGAAGAGATCAGGTTCCCCTTAATTGAGATTCTGATATGAAGTATTCTTTTTTCGTAGACGATGGGTATTTTTTCCGCGCAATACCCTTGGTCTGTGCGATTGACATTCAGGTAGCAGTCGTCGTCAATCCAATAGATGAAGGAACTTATCTGCTCATTATTATCGCAAATGATTTTATACTGGCGGCCGGGATAGATTTCCCGCAGTTTGTGGATGCCGGCGGAGGCTTCCCGTATCTTGTAAAGTTCTGTGATATCAAGCTTATACCTTTTGAAAATGTCAAAGAAGGTTTCACCTTTTTTGATGATGCCGGTGATCACCTGGAATGCCTGTGGCTGCCGGATGGGGGGTGCTCCCTTCTTTCTTGCTATATGGCTGAAGCTGCCGAGGAAAGCCAGGAAAGATAAGGAAATGATGATCACGATAGCTGTTTTTCCAAGGAAATTGAACATGATACCTTTCATATTTAAAGCCAATCGGAACGAAGCAAACTGTCAGTAGAGCGCCTTCTTAAGCAGCGCCGGTATTCTTTTAGTGATTGACCATTTTATGTTTTTGTAACCAGCAGCAGCCACAGGAGACCGGCGCTGGCAGCAATGACCGAAGCAATCAGGATGCCCAGCTTTGCCGCCTCCAACAGGGTTTGATCGCCAGCGAAGGCAAGTTGGCTGATGAAGAGGGCCATGGTAAAACCGACGCCACCCAGCCATGCCGCCCCGAGAAGATGGCGCCACGCAACACCTGTCGGTAATTGAGCAATACCTGCTTTTACAGCGAGCCAGCTCACTCCGGCGATACCAAGGAACTTACCCGCAACGAGGCCGGCGATGACACCTAAAGTAACGGGATGAACCAACATCTGTCCCACATTCAACGTGGAAAAGCGGATGCCGACATTAGCTGCGGCAAACAACGGGATGACCCCAAAAGTCACCCAGGGAGATAGTATATGTTCCAGTCGTTGCAGGGGTGACTGG
>DATESZ010000222.1:0-25010 GCA_035283845.1 Syntrophales bacterium
AACTAATTCGGAGTTCGTTAAAATATCAATGTTTAAATGACGTCCAGCCTCAACCAACTTGGGCGATACTATGCACATGGCGCAATCATTCGTCGGAAATGTCTTGTCCAACTGAGCCATCCGTCCACCAATGGCAGGAGACGATTCAACGAGGTAAACGTAGTAACCTGACTCTGCCAGATCAAGGGAAGCCTGGATTCCGGCGATCCCGCCACCCACAACCAGCACTGCCCCTACTTTATCTTCCATCCGAAAATACCTTTCACCCTCACCCTCACCCTCCCCTTGAGGGAGAGGGTGAGGGGTAATTTTCATTATCCTTTGTGACGGGCGCCGTCATGAGGGTTTCATGTCTATCCCTATAGCAGTCCTTTGTTTGACAGCAGCCTGATCGGATCAGTTATGTGACGGCTAAGCCATTTCTTTACATCCCGATGGCCCATTGACAGTCCCATAAGTTCCGTAAAGTAAAAAATAGGAATCACTCTTTTTTCACCTTCTACCGTAAGAGATGCCTGTCTTGTATCCAGGTTGGAATGGCACATAGTGCAGCCCGTGACGATGCAGTCCGCACCGGCTTCTATGGCCATCGCCATAATCTTCTGGCTCAGAGCGGTAACAATATCGGTCCTCGTCATGACGAGGCTTGCCCCGCAACAATCAGTTTTATAGGACCAGCCGAGGGTTTCGGCGCCCAGAATCTCCATCAGGCGGTCCATATGTTCGGGATTTTCGTACTCCAAAACGCCCGTCAATTTAGGAGGACGCACGGCGAGACAGCCGTAATAGCAGGCAATTTTCAGGCCGGAGAGCGGCTTTGTCTTCTTTGCCTCAAGTTCAGCGATGAGAGGTTTGTCGCAAAAGAAATCAAGGGCGTATTTAATTGACACCTTACCCTCATAGGAAGAAGGGAGATATTCGGGATGTTTCTTGGCCTCTTCATCGGCTGCTATGAAACGGCTGTAACAGGCGACGCAGGGTACTACCATTTCTCGGTCGTGTTTTTCCGCAATAGTTAAATTTCGTACCGGGAGGGCAACGGCCAGGGCTTCATCGGTACAATGGGCGGACGTAGAACCGCAGCAGGTCCAATCCTCCAATTCGTGAAGATTTACACCCAGCAACTGGGACACTCCACGGAATGATTCATCATATTCGCGGGCCGTTCCATGGAGGGAACAACCGGGATAGTAGGTTACGTCTTTCATTTTTCCTGCCCTTTCTTATAAGCGCTGAAAATTTCATTAATATCCCTCCGACCGGTAAAACTTTGCGGCATTAACCTGATCTTGCCGCGCCGGAACATCTCCCAGCCCAGGGCGGCATCCTTGAGGAAATCCCTTGTTCTTAACTTAAAACGAAGAATAAGGGAGAGTTCGTGTATCCTGCCAGTAGCTTTGATACTGTCAAGAAAAACTGAATGGAAAATCGGTATTTCCCCCTCGCCCGCCTTTAGCCCAGACTTGAGGGAAAGATGTCTTAACGTATCCATCACCTTGGCAATGTCAATATCGTTGGGACATCTTACGCTGCATGTATGGCAGGAGGCGCAAATCCATATGGTCTTTGAGGCAAGCACCTTTTCCCGTCTCCCGTACTGGATCTGTCGGACAACCTGGTTAGGCATGATGTCCATCGCGGCAACCACAGGGCAGCCCGCGGAGCACTTCTGGCACTGATAACAGGCCTGCAAGTTAACATTGCTTGCCTTGACGACTTCCTCAAGAAAGGTATTGTTTTGTATATCACTAAGGTTCATTTTCTGCCTCGCAAGATATGAATTAGCGCATGTAAAATGCCAAAAAGCCGTATTACAAAGCGGCGGAATTCCTACAATAAGTAAAGCCAGTTGTCAAGAGGAACGGGGATCCTAACGTCAACAGTTCATGACCCTGCGATTACAAAACCTCAGCTTTTGGTAATGTCACGGTGATTAATTGTGACCTTATAATTCCTGTCCATGAAATAGGCGCCTAATTGATTTGCCACTGCCACGGAACGGTGTTTACCCCCCGTGCAACCCATCGCCACATTAAGTCTTGCCTTGCCCTCCTTTTCATAAAGAGGGAGAAGAAAGGCCATCAAATCAAGGAACTTTTGCATAAAGACCTTGCTGTTTTCATCCTCCAAAACGAATTCCCGAACACTGTTATTGTGGCCGTCTAAATGTTTCAGTTGTTCCACATAATGAGGGTTGGGAAGGAACCGGACATCGAGCACCACATCGGCATCAACAGGCAGCCCATAACGATAACCGAATGAAGTCACGTGGAGAACCAGCAGCTTTTCTAACGCCGTTGAGGCCAGGAAGTGCCGCTGCACCGCGTCCTTCAACTGATGGATATTGATGGAAGTTGTCTCGATAATCTTATCCGCCATCTGCTTGAGAGGCGATAATTTTTCTCTTTCCCTCAAGATGCCCTCCATGACAGAGCCGCGCCCGGATAGGGGGTGAACTCTCCTTGTTTCACTGAAGCGATTTAACAGGGCATCGTCTCCAGCATCAAGAAAGAGGATTTCTATGCGGTAGCCTCTGTCTTTCAGGCGGTTGAATATGCGGGAATATTTTTCAAGAAAGCTTTGCTGCCTCAGATCCATCACTATGGCTATATTTGCGATATCATTAGATTCGTCGGCGCGTATCTTAAGAAAGCGCGGTAGAAGAACGACGGGAAGATTATCGACACAAAAAAAACCTATATCTTCAAGCGCCCTTAAAGCCGTACTTTTACCTGAACCGGAAAGGCCGGTAATGATCACCACGCGTAAATCTTCCATTTATAACGTCGTCATCCTTTTGTTTCGATCAGGGTAAAGTTACCATCTTCCATTCGATAGATGACATTTATATTTTCCGTTGCCGAATCACGATAAACAACAAATCTGTTTTTTGTCGTTTCCATCTCCATCAAGGCATCGTCGAGGGACATGGGAGTCAATACCACCTGTCTTACTTTCACAACTCTATTATCCGGTAAATCATCTATCTCCTCGGATGACGGAGACTCAGATCCCGCCCCCTCCTCACGCAATGAATTATTCTTGTGGCCTCTGATCTTTTCCTTATGCTTTTTTAGTTGTCTTTCAATCTTCAATATTGCATTATCTATAGCGATATGCATGTCCTTTTCTTCTTCCTTGGCGTTTATGTTTAATCCATTTGATGTTAAATTAATATCAGCCACGTTTCTGAACTTCTCTACAGAAAGGACGACATGAGCATCAACAGGATAATCCATGTATTTTTTCAGCTTCTTCAATTTATCTTCCACGTACTCTTTCTGCCATGCCTCGCCTTCCGAATTCCTGAATGTTACAGAAATTATCATATTTCCATCCTCCTGGTTTATTTGAGAGCCGATTTTTCGGCCGGAATAGATTCCACTACAGAGTAGTCAAAAATATTTTTTCCGCCTTGATGAAGGTAAAATTCGCATCATCTCTCTGTATTTGGCAATAGTCCTCCGGGCAATGTTTACCCCAGACGCTGCGAGAACCTCGACTATTTCCTGATCGCTGTACGGACTCCGATGATTTTCCCCGGCAATAATTTTTCTTATTTCTTCCTTCACGCTCTTGGAGGCAATTGTGTTGCCATCGTTAGTATTGATACTGCTGCCGAAAAAATATTTTAATTCGAAGACGCCCCGCGGCGAATGAACATACTTATTGGTCACGACCCTGCTTATCGTGGATTCATGCATCTCCACATCATCGGCTATATCCCTCAGTACAAGCGGTTTTAGATAGTTGATGCCGTCATCAAAAAACTCCTTTTGAAACTTGACGATACTCTCCGTAACCCTGTAGATCGTTTTCTGTCGCTGCTGGATGCTTTTTATCAGCCAGCCGGCTGATTGTAACTTTTCCTTGATGTATCTCTTTCCATTTGGACTCGCTAATTTATCGTCCATACCCACCATAATATCCCGGTAATAATTGCTGATGCGCAATTGCGGCAGGCCATCATCATTTAGGATTATCTTGTATTCGTCTCCTGCCTTGAAAATATAAACATCCGGTATAATGCATTGAGCCTTTTCATCGGCATAAACACTGCCCGGTTTTGGATTCATGCTGGTAATCAACATGACTGCCTGTACTACTTCCGGCGGAGGAACCTTCATTTTCCTGGCAATACGGTTGTAATCCTTTTTTTCCAGAGCATGCAGATGTTCCTGAATTATGGTCAAAACTAAGGAATTGGAAAGCCCCAGCATTTTAGCCTGGATCAAGAGGCATTCTTTGAGATCGCGGGCGGCGATTCCCGGCGGATCAAATTCCTGTACTTTAGACAATATGCCTTCAACCAGACTAACATCCACTTTTTCCTGAACGGCGAGCTCTTGCAAGTCAACACGCAAATAACCATCCTGATCGATGTTGCCAATAATCTGCTCGCCCACCCTCCTCTCCAGCTCGGTAAACCGGGAAAGCCCGAGTTGCCACAAAAGATGATCCATAAGTGACGGCTTTGCAGCAATCACATTATCCCATGAAGGTTGTTCTCCCTCTCTCCTGTCGTAAATATGAACGGCGGGACGATAATCTTCAAGATAATTGTTCCAGTCAAAATCCTCCTTGCCGTCCCCTTCTCCCGTCAGCTCTTCAGTCCGGTCGATTTGCTTGGTCTCTTCCCGGTCAATCAGCACATCCTCCTCAGAATCTAACTCCCTTTCCGTTTCCGGTGATTCCTCAGGGGAAATCTCTTCCAGAAGGGGGTTTTCCTCTATTTCCTGATTGATGGCATCCATCATTTCCAACCGGGAAAGCTGAAGCAGTTTGATCGCCTGCTGAAGCTGGGGAGTCATGACCAACTGCTGTGTAAGTTTAAGGGTTTGTCTAAGTTCAAAGGCCATTTTTTTCTCTTACCCGGTATTTGCCGGATTATAAAAGTTTATAAGCCCGTCAGAATCTGAATTTTTCTCCAAAATATATCTTCCTTGCCGCTTCGCTGGCAGCGATTTCCTCCGGATTTCCCTCAACCAACACGGTGCCTCCAGTCAAGATATAGGCCCGATCGCACACGGAAAGAGTTTCCCTTACATTATGATCGGAGATAAGAACACCTATTCCCTTAGCCTTCAACTTCTCGATAATTTTTTGAATGTCCGCTACCGCAAGCGGATCAATCCCGGCAAAAGGCTCATCAAGCAGCATATACGTCGGCGAGGTCACCAGCGCCCTTGTAATTTCAACCCTTCTTCTCTCCCCTCCGGACAGAGAATAGGCACGGTTTTTGGACAGGGAAGAAAGGTCCAACTCCCGCAACAATTCCGTAAGGCGTTGCCTTCTCGTGTCAGCGTCCAGCTTTAGGGTCTGCAGGATAGCCATAATATTTTCTTCCACCGTCATGTTTCTGAAGATAGATGGTTCCTGGGGCAGATAATTCAACCCCTTGCCGGCGCGGATATACATGGGACAGTCGGTGATGTCTTCTCCGTGAAGAAAAATGTTGCCGCCGTCGGGTTTAATAAGTCCCACAATCATGTAGAATGTAGTGGTTTTACCGGCCCCGTTCGGTCCTAAAAGGCCGACAACCTCTCCGGGGCTGATATCGAGGGAAACAGAATTAACCGCTTTTTTCCCGCCATACATTTTCATCAACCCGAACGTTGACAGTTTGCCCGTTTTCCCCTGCATTTTTTTACGGCCCCGTGCTTTGTTCCGCCGGATAAATAGTCGCCTTCACCCGCTTGTTCTTGCTGGCTTCAACAACTCCCCTGTTTTCATTGAGAAATACCTCTATTTTATCACCCTGGATAACATTGTCAACCTGGCGCATCATAGCACCGCCTGTCACGACAATCTTCTGTGTATCCTGATAAAAAATGGCCTTCTCCCCCGTAACTAACAGTTTGCCCTGACTGACGGAGACCTGTCCAACCGCTTCAATCTTCTCCAGGTCCCCGGTCCCTCCCATACCCTGCAGACCTTCTCTGACGCTGCTCTTTCCCTCATTTTTATAGTAAAGAAGGAGTCTTTCCGCTTTTATGATCCTGCCCCCTTGCGTAGCCACGGCATTGCCTGTAAAAATAACCAATTTTTTTTCGTCATAAGCCTCAAGCCTGTCCGCCGTTATCTCGATGTGCTGGTCATTGGGAAGGTTTTTATTTGCCTCTGAAGCCTGAACATAATGGCCGGAATATGAAATAAAACAGGCGCAAATAATGCTTATGGTAAAAATCTTTTTCGTCACTGATTATCTCCCCTAATCTACTATTTGCAGCATATAACTTATTTTATCCGTGCCTGCACTTTCGATAACAGAACCACGTCCATATTCTTCAGGTAAATAGACATGCCTACCCCCTTAATCTCCATCCGCGGCGTTTCCATCAAGACGGCCGCCTCTGTATTCACCCTTTCATCCGCATGAGAATAGCGAATGTAATCCGTCTTAAAGCGTTCGCCGCTACTGGACGTAATTCCCACATTCCCGTTGATTTGCATGTCCTTTGTATCCGTGTTCATCTGACCTGTATCTCCCGTCATCACGAAGCTTTTTCCGCTCGACAAGAAGAGCTTCACCTCCATCTTATCAAAGAAGGCGAGATTTTTCATTTTCTTGTAGCTCGCTTTTTCCGCCCTGATCTCCCATTTGGAACCATCTTCCCCTAATTCTCTGTAAAGAGCATTCCTAACCTCAAGATCAGTGCGATCGGACGTGATGTTAAGCATTTTTTCAGGAGAAATTACGGACTCCTTAGACTCCTTAAAGATGAATATAACTATTGCCGACAAGATCAGCGCGGCCGCAAGGCCGGAAAATATAAAAGTTTTTTTTTGAAACTTCATAAACTATAAGGGCATTCCACTTGCCTGATTGCTCATCATTCCCTGCATATGGTAATTTTATATCACCCGCCTCATGATATGTAAAGTAAACATATTGTTATATTATATCAGCTCATAGCGCGCGGTCGCGTCCGGCCATCTTCCTTTGGCTTTCATGATGATCTCACAGATTTCCCGGACGGCGCCTTTTCCACCGGGGTTTTTCGATATATAATGAACCACCTTTTTTACCTCTTCAACCGCATCCGCCGTGGCAAAGGAAACACCTACCCTGCGCAACACAGGTACGTCTACAACATCATCGCCTACAAAAGCGACCTCCTGAGCTGTCACGTTTTTATTCCTTAAAATCTCTTCAAAAACCTCAAGCTTATTCCACACGCCCTGGTATACCTCACTTATACCAAGGTCCCGGGCACGATGCTCCACAACCTTAGATTTCCTCCCCGTCAACAGGATAATCTCCACATCGCATCTCATCAACATTTTCAGTCCATGGCCGTCTCTCACGTCAAACCGTTTAGTTTCCCGTCCATCTTCATCGATAATTATGCCCCTGTCCGTTAGAACGCCATCTACGTCAAGGATCAGGAACCGTATGGGCCTGATTTTCTCTTGTAATGCATCGGTCATGGAATCGCTCATATAAACCTTTCGGTTGTATGAAAATCACCCCCACCCCTCTCTCCCCCGTCGAGGGGGAGGGAGGGGTGGGGGTGATTTTCATCCTTCGTAGTGCCCGCGCCCAGGCATGGAGGTTACTGGCTACTTATCGTGTTTCTTCACAAGTCGGTCTATCTTCTTCAACATAACAAGCAACTCAGCGAGGGAAGAAAGATAAAGAGAATTAGGGCCATCGCAGAGGGCGCGTTCAGGATCGGGATGAACTTCAAGGAAAATGCCATCCACACCTGCTGCCACCGCCGACCTGCATAAATAGGGCGCCATATCCCGATCGCCTCCGGATGCCGCACCGGCGCCACCGGGAAGCTGGACACTGTGTGTGCCGTCAAAGATCAAGGGGTGTCCCATTTTTCTTATAATGGGAAAGGAACGAAAATCCACGACAATATTATTATAACCAAAAGAGGTGCCTCTTTCAGTAATCATGATATTTTCGCAACCGGCATATTCGGCCTTTTTTATGATATTTTCCACTTCCCAGGGGGAGAGAAACTGCCCTTTTTTGATATTGATAATCCGGGACTTCCTGGCAATCTCAACAATAAAATCCGTTTGCCGGCAGAGGAAAGCCGGCACTTGCACCACATCGAGAATTTCACAGGCCGGCTCAATTTCTTCAAAGCGATGGACATCCGAAAGGATGGGGATATGCAGTTTTTCTTTGATTTCTTTCAGTATGGGCAAGCCATCCTTAAATCCAGGCCCGCGAAAGGAAGAAAAGGTCGTTCTGTTGGCCTTGTCATAGGATGCCTTGAATATAAAAGGGATATCCAGGCGATGAGCAAGGTCCTTCAAGAACCTGGCGATTTCCATGGACATCTTTTCATCCTCGATAACGCACGGCCCGGCAATCAGCACAAAAGGCGCACGCGCGCCGATCACATAATTATCTAAATATATCTGTTTCATTATGCTTTTCTTCTATTCGTGTAATTTTTGTTCCAGCATCCTGATCTTCAACTGGTGAATCTTCGTCATGGCATTTTTTGCTTCCGGATTCAGCTTATAAGCCTCCAAATAGGCCTTATAGGCATCAGCATACATCTTTTTTTTTTCGTAAGCGGCGCCCAGGCTCTGATAAACATCAGAGTCTTCCGGGTCGCACCGCAAGGACTTCTCATAGTATTGCATCTCCTTATCCGTATCTCCAATAAGACCATAAACATATCCCATGCTGGAATAAGGCGCCGCCTTTTTAGGATCGAGTTCCGTCATTTTTTTATAATTTCTGAGAGCGTTGTCGTACTGCTTCTCTTTCATATAGTATTCGGCAAGGATATTGAGCACATCTACTGTAGGATTCACCCTTGAGTGCTTTTCATATTCCCTGATAGCCTCATTAGTCCTGCCCAACTGATCATAGGCATAGGCAAGGTTATATTGCAGATTAGGATCTTTTGCGCCGTTTTTGATCGCTTTTTCATAATTTACCGCCGACTCCTTATATCTGCGCAGCTCCCCATAGGCAAAACCAAGGTTAGCAAAAATCAGCGCTTTTTTTGGCGATACCTTGACGATCTTTTCATACTGTTTGATTGCCTTTGCATATCGTTGAGACTTCATGTCTATATCCGCCAGTCTTTGCCGGGCATCGAGGTCATGAGGCTTTAGTGCAATGACTTTCTGATAGGATTCCACCGCCTCCTTCATCATGTTGCCCTTCTCATAAGCCACGGCTAAATTAAAGAATACAACAGGATCTCCTTGATTCAGAGACAGTGATTTTTTGTAATTTTCCACCTCCTGCTTCCACTGTCCTTTGACGCCGTAAGCAAGACCAAGATTGGCCCATAGGGAGGCATTTCGCGGCTGTCTCGCGGCAAGCTCCTTATACCACTTTATGGCCTCATCGTGATTGCCTACTTTAAGCGCCGCGCCGGCGAGGGCTGCCATGACAGGAAAAGCGTGCGGGACTTTGGCAAGTACCAGCTTATACTGTTCTATGGCTTCCGAAGTCCTGAAGGTTTTTTCATAGGCTTCACCAAGCTTGAAACGCCCCGGTGGATTATCGGGATTCAATCTCAGGGATTCCTTGAAATTGGCAATTGCCTTTTCCCACTGCCCCAGAGCGCTGTATGCCAGGGCCATGCTATTAAAGGCCGATACCTCACCGGAATTGATTCTTAATATTTGCCTGCTTGTCTTAATAACCTTATCATATTCTTTTATGTTCATATAGCACCTGGACACCTCCGCCAGGGCATTAACATCATCAGGTTCTATCTCCAAGGCATTGCGATATTGAACAATGGCTTCCTCTGATAAACCGGCCTTCATGTAAACCCCCGCTAACATTTTGATGACGTTTGCATCCCTGTTGTTCATCGCGGTCGCCCGTTTCAGATACTCGATCTGCAACATGCGGTTCTCGGTACTGCGGGCATATCGCAGCCAATCCT
The DNA here is from genome assembly GCA_035283845.1 of Syntrophales bacterium. Taxonomy (GTDB): domain Bacteria; phylum Desulfobacterota; class Syntrophia; order Syntrophales; family JACQWR01; genus DATESZ01. The sequence continues at coordinate 9,882 of DATESZ010000222.1, forward strand.
GCGGGGTTATTTTCACCCTTATCGTGAGCGCGCCAATCTTTGCTCCCCGGTATGTGACCAGGATACTGTATTTTTCATTATCCCTGACCTCAGTGATGTCTTTTTCGGTTTGCACGATATGGTCGATCAAGCCAATACCCTTGAGCAATACCTGGTAATCGTTACCTGTTCCCATGCCTTCAACATCGATGGCAATTCCTCGACCGAAGAAGGCATCGGAGGAAACATCTTTAATTACAAATTCATCCTTATAGGTTAGATCAAAAAAATCTTTTTCACCCAAACGAAAGTCCTTGCCGTTTTTCTCCATATCCAAATAGTAAAACTGGGGAGGAGAGCCCAACACTAGAAAGGCAAAGGTGTTTTTTACCCTTTTCACGCCAAAGAAAAGCCGGGGAAATTGTTCAGGGAAGACAAAAATTAAAGCTGAGACAAGGACAAAAAAAAGAAGCGCTGCCAGTAATCCCGGCAACATCCAGCTTCTTTTTAACTTCTTATCCCGGAAATATCTCTGCTCCACTTCCTTATGCCTCCTCCCCTCTTTTTTCCCCTCTTTGCCACTTTTGGGGTTTAATTTTCATTCTGACCCCTGAATTCTGGCTGCTGGCTCCTGAGTAGTTATTCTGCTTTTTCATCCCCTCGGATGGTACTTTTTATGAACCTCCTTCAATCCCTCCCTGGTAATATGGGTATATATCTGCGTCGTGGATATATCAGCATGGCCAAGCATCGTCTGGACGGAACGTAGGTCCGCCCCTCCTTCCAGAAGATGAGAAGCAAAGGAATGCCTGAAGGTATGGGGGTGCACTTTTTTCTGCAATCCGGCTGCCGCGGCATATTTTTTTACGAGTTTCCAAAATCCCTGACGGCTAAAGGGGGCGCCGGATTTATTAAGAAAAAGGGCGTCGGTCTGGCTCCTTTTCATAAATAACGGCCTGGCCTCATGGACATAGCGGTATAGGCAATCGTAAGCCGACCTGCCTATGGGAACAACCCTCTCCTTTTTACCCTTGCCCATGGTCACAAGATACCCCACCTGCCAGTTAATATTACCCATATTGAGAGAAATCAACTCGGAAACGCGAAGCCCCGTGGCGTACAACAGTTCCAGCATCGCCTTGTCGCGCAACGCGCTTTTCGTTGCCCCGCGGGGTTGATCTAAAATCACGTTTATTTCTTCCCGGCTTAAAGTATCGGGCAGATGCATCCCCACCTTAGCCAACTCAATATGAGCGAGAGGATTTTTATCAATGATTTTTTCCGTCAGAAGAAATTTATAGAATCCACGTACAGCCGCCAGCCCCCTGTTTACGGAATTAGCGGTAAGCCCTTCCTTCCTCATTTCCGCCAGATAGGAAATAACCTGCTCAGGAGCGGTATCCGAAATCGTTTTCGTTCCTCCCCGTTCCATGAAGGCAACATACCTGTTCAAATCGCGGCCGTAGGCCTCAAGCGTGTTGGAGGACAGGCCTTTTTCCACTGTGAGAATACCCATATATTGATCAAGTAAATGGTACATTTAAAACCTTGAGTGCTTGAAGAAAATCAATCTCTATTCTTCATCGCCCGGTAAAGCCTTGCCGCCTGCGACAAAAAAACTTCCAGTTTTGCCGTGATAACCTGGGGGAAGGGATTTCCGTCACTTTCTATGGCAAGGAAAGGAAGTTCATATATGTTTTCCAAAACATACTTCGAGGCCCCGCATCTTCGTTTTCCCGTCGTCTGCCATCCTCGTCCCATTTCCTGCGACAGTATCGCCTCGGATAAACGATTCGGCATACAGCCAAAAGGACCGATCGATATTACTCCGCAATAATGACGGGGAACTTCCGATATCGCCCCTCCTACGGTGAGGATGGCTTCACCGGTAAGTTGGGGGCTTATCAGATCGCCGGCGACTTTTATCATGTGTTCTACGTCATCCCTTTTAAAGGACATCAAACCTGATTTTTTCGCGATATTTTTATACGCCCTTTCGTAACCCTTCATCCAGAGAGATCTCAACAGAAGGGACGGCCGCTCGTTAAAAGAAGGACGGCACGCCGCCAGTTTATTAACGTAACAATAATCGGTGTAATAAATCCATTCCGTAAGGCCTGCCGTTTTGCTGGCAAATCCCTGCTCCGCCAGCCTCTCAATCATGAATTGTCGCGACAGGTCGTCATGGCGAACAAATATTTCACCGGTAAGCAAAATGGTGGGAACATCCAGCCAGGGTTTTATTATCGATATACCATGTATCGTTTTGAAAACCTTCGCGAGAACCGCCTTCAGGCTGGCAAAATCCGGTGTTACCTCGAGAGTTTTTATGATCCTTTCCCATTCCTCGCGGTAAATGCCTATTGCTTTCTTTTTATCCGCGGCATTTACCAGCAACAGGGAATAAATATCCTGGAATATATCGGACAAAATAACGCCGGATAATAATTTCAGGATGAAATTCCTGCCGCCCAGATCCTTATAGCTGTTTTCCGCCTGGAGCGAAAAAATGGCCGCGTCTTCGATGCCCAATTGTTTAATCATATGATCGATGAAGAAGGAGTATTGGCCGAAACGGCATGGGCCGGAGGCAGTAGGCATGAAATACAACAGATGTTCATCCCTTTTTTTCTCATCTTTTACATACTTGAGAAGACTTCCGAGGGTAAGAAGAAGGGGCAGGCATTCCTTGCAGCTCGTGTTTCCCCGGCCCAGCTTCAGCGCCTCTTCGTCCGCCGGCGGCAGGGCTGTGGCGCGGATGCCGAAACTTCGGAAAACCGCTGCGGCAGCACAGTTCCCTAAAACGCCCATGGAAGGGATCAGGACATTTACACGGGGATCCCGCAAATCGCATTCCTCCCCTCTTGAATCGACAAAGATCTGCCGCTTGCCGTGAAAACTGGCCGGCGCAAAAGTAACGGCAGGACGCGACGTTATAATTTTTTTTCTTCTTTCCAGCTCCCGGTGATTTTTAATGATGTCCAGAAATGCCTCAATCCTCGTTTCCAAACCGGCGTCAGCTACGTGGCTGTCCAGTTCCAGTATAAGAAAGGGCTTTCTCCCCATTGCATGGCGGAAATATTCCACAAGAAAAGAATCGGGTCCACAGGAAAAATTTGTAATATAGCAGGCAAAAAGCTGCTGGCGCCCGGCAATGAATTGCGCAGCCTTAAGGATCATCCGTCCTGTACCCCAATACATCTCAGGAGGGGCCTCGTATCCGCCAAGGGGCAGAAAGGCATAGGGAAGCACAGGAACCCCGCGCGATGCTATTTTTAGGGGAATCCCCATGTTGGCTTCGGAAACGAAAGCATTGTAAGATCTTCCGAGTATGGCAATGGCGAAACGTTCCGGATCTTTTTCAAGATCCTTAAGGACATTCAAGCAATGCTGCTTCATGATTTCCGCTACATTTTCCTGTATTCTTTGCGCTTCCGTAAAGGCCTTTCGCGCCTCTTTCCGGTCTACACCCATAATTCTTGCCATACTCTCAAAGATGCCGGCTGCCTCTCCGTCGCCATTTGAAAAATCAAGAACCGGCTTAAGAACTTTACCCTGCTTCTGCAGGTCTGCCATGACTTCGTTGTCCTTAAAGGCAGTAGTCAGATAATATGGTTCACCCTGCGCAAAGGGACATGTCAGGCCAGTTCCACATTCACCGTCAACCTTCATACCCTTAAAATGGGGAAGGAAAAGGTAATCGGGCTTTTTTTTCAAAAGATGAAGAAAGTATCCATGGGATATTTCGGCTGGATAGCAGAAGGCAGCCCCTTTGTAATCCACGCCCTCCTGATCTATAAATTCCGGCATTTGCACCCGAAATCCCAACCTGTGGAAAAAATGATGATAAAGAGGATAAAAAGAGTTGACAAAAAAGGACTTGTTAATGCCGATTGTTACAGCATATTGCCGGCTATCCGATTTACCCTGTTCCTTGAAATGATCGGTGAAAATAAGTTTCTCGTACTGTTTGACCAGGTCGAGCTTTTCCGTATCCACGGCAATATGGCCACGCATATTGTACCATCTGTTACAAGCACCGCCGAAGGGATGGGTTTTCCCCTCGATTCTGATCCTCGTAATCTCGCATTTCCGGTCGCATTTATTTTTTCCGCCGTTGCAGATGAAAGGTTCCCGCTGCTCAACGGTCCTTTCTTTCAAAATCTTGAGAGAAAAGGATTTTTCCTTGAGTATCCCCAATTCAAATCGGCGCAGCACCTCGAGGGCCACACCGAAAGCGCCGACCAATCCCGGCTCCGGCGGAACAACAATACGTTTTCCCGTAAGAGAAGCCATCGCCATCGGCACGGCCCGGTTGTAGCAGACGCCTCCCTGCATGAAAATTTTCTTTCCCACCGGCCTGTTCCCCTTCACCCGGTTGTTGTAGTTCATACAGATGGAATAGACCAGGCCGGCTAAAATATCCTCTTTCGTCAAACCATCCTGAAAGGCATTTTTAATGTCGCTACTGATGAAGGCGGCACATTGATCATTGAAATTAGGCGGTCTTTTCCCCATAAGCGCCAGGGTTCCGATAGCGTCCGTTTCAATGCCCATCGTTTCTTTGGCTGCTTCTTCAAGAAATGAACCGGTGCCGGCGCTGCATGCGTCATTCATGGCATAATCAGCGGCAACGCCATTATTTACGCAGGTATATTTTGCATCCTGACCGCCTATTTCAAAAATCGTATCCACTGCATCATCATAAAACAGTGCGCCCGCCGCGTGAGCAATAATCTCATTTATGACGCCATCGGTCATGGCGTAAAGCCCGGCTATCTGCCTTCCCGAACCAGTGACGCCGATCCCCGAAATCTCTATTTTTTCCGCCAACATGCCAAGCTGGTCATAAAGAGAGGCGAAACAGGCGCGCGACGCCTCGACAGGATTGCCATTGGTCCGCAAATAGACAGAATTAAGAATACGGTGGTCTTCTACTCTCATCAGAACAGCCTTAGTTGTGGTTGATCCGACGTCCAGCCCGAGAATGCACCTGTCTCCTTCCCGGACCACACCCCTTTCCATATCCCTGAATTCCACCATGGGCTTGAAATCACTCAAAGGGAGAAGATAGGAAAAGGTCTTGCCTATCCCCTTAAATATTTTTTTTACACCAGGAAAGGGGGCAGTTTCGTTTCCCAGCGCCCAGATGGCGGCGCCGAGAGCTTCAAAATAAAAGGCTTCCTCAGGAACAACCAAGCTGCTCATTCTATCCGTAAGATAATCAATCACAACCCGGTTCCGTGCTAAACCGCCGATAATCATGATTTTTTTGCTGCTGGGAGTTTGCCTGAGAATCTCCATGATTTTGCCGGCAATCATCTCGCTTAGGCCGGCGACAATACGTCCTTTCGGGATTCCCTTGTTGGACGCGTGAGTGCAATCGCTTTTACAAAAAACGCTGCAACGCCCCGACACCCGGTACGGTCTTTCATTCTTGGCATAGTGGGCAGCATCATCAAGGGAAAGACCTACCCGGCGCAGTTGCTGCACAAAAAACTCACCAGTCCCCGAGGCGCACTTGTTGCCCGTTTTGACGGAGCATATCCTTCCATCCTTACCCAGCACGTAAACCAAAAAATTTTCCCCGCCCGCACTGACAATAGCATCAATTTTATTCCCCCGGCCGTTCAGATGGTAAAGCGCAGTTTCCACGGCCTCTGGCTCCGTGATGGTGGAAAGCTCCACTGACTGCCTGAGTCTTCTGCCCGTTACGGCAATTTTTGTATCAGTATCAAGGGAAATATCTGCGAGCGCCTTCAAGATGGCTTCGCGCGGATTGCCATTGTGAGGGGTTGTTATGACAAGTTTTGTTTCGATTCGGCCGGGATGGACCTCCTGTGCTTCCACAACCGACAAGGTAGAAGCGCCGACGCAAATGCCGAGACTTTTCATGAAATTTTACCTTAAAACATTTTTAATCTCAAAACTTAGCATTAGACCTATATCATTTTTTTATGTTCTTACGAAAAAACGCCTTGTGGCATCCATTGAAATTGTGGTAACTTTTTCCCATCATACTATAGTCTCCGCCGGAAGGCGAATTTTTTTCAGCTTTTTCCAGCCGGGATAATAACATCATGAAACAACGACAATTGCTATACAAGTCAATATCATACGAATTGTGAAAGGAAAATGTCCATGAATGCGGAGGTGTTTAGGGAGTACGACGTAAGGGGGGTAGTCGACAAAGATTTGAACTTCGACTTCGTTTATGACCTGGGAATGGCTATAGGAACATACGCCCGCCAACATGGTGTAAAAACCATGACGCTGGGAAGGGATTGCCGCCTCAGTTCAGAGTCTTACAACAGGGCCATAAAAAAAGGAATCAACACCAGCGGTATTCATATTATTGATGTCGGACTATGTGCCACACCCATGCTTTACTTTTCCATCAGGCACTTTGGCGCCGACGGCGGCGTTATGATAACGGGAAGTCACAATCCACCTGAATTTAACGGGTTTAAGATCTGTATCGGACCCGATACCATTTACGGGGAGCGGATTCAAGAATTGAGAAGGATCATGGAAAAGGGTGCATACAAAACAGGTGAAGGAACGTGGCGCTCGGAAAATATTACGGCATCATACGAAAACTACCTGTTTGCAAATGTGAAAATAGGCAGGCGCCTGAAGATTGTTGTGGATGGCGGCAACGGCGTGGGAGGCCTATTCGCACTGCCCCTGTTTAAACGGTGGGGGTTTGATGTGACAGATATCTACTGTGAACCGGACGGCCGCTTTCCTAACCACTTCCCCGATCCAACCATTCCCGAAAATCTGCATGAACTGATGTCCCTGGTAATAGAAAAAAAAGCCGATGCGGGAATCGCCTTTGATGGCGACGCAGACCGCCTCGGCGTGATAACAGACCGGGGCAAAATTCTCTGGGGGGACGAACTGCTACTCTTCTTTGCCAGGTTTATCCTCCGTGAAAACCCCGGCGCCACAATCATCGGCGAGGTAAAGTGTTCGCAGAAGCTCTATGACGATATCGAAAAACACGGCGGCAGGCCGATCATGTGGAAAGCCGGTCATTCCCTGATCAAAGACAAGATGAAGGAAGAACAGGCGCTGCTGGCCGGAGAAATGAGCGGGCATCTGTTCTTTGCCGATCGTTACTTCGGCTATGACGATGCAATATACGCCTCCGCGCGCCTTCTGGAAATCCTCTCCCGGTCAGGGGAAAAAATCAGCGACATCCTCGCTGATGTGCCGCCTGCTTTTTCAACGCCTGAAATCAGGGTAGATTGCCCAGACCACATTAAATTTCAGGTGGTAAGCGACGTCAAGGCCTATTTCGAAAAAATATATCCTATTATCGACATAGACGGGGTAAGAATACCTTTTTCTGACGGCTGGGGATTGATCAGGGCATCAAATACTCAACCTGTGCTTGTTCTCCGTTTTGAGGCCTTTACCGAAGAGAGACTGCTGGCTATAAAAAATATGATCGAGGAAACCCTTTTCGAGATAATGAAAAAATATGGAGGACAGAGGCGGCCATGATCTGCCCAAAATGCCACGGGATTATTCCTGAAATAAGTCGTTATTGCCTGCATTGCGGCGTTTTTTTAAGTCCTCCTGAACAACATGAAAAAGATGAAGAAGATATGGACATGGAATGGGAAGACAGGGTCCTGTGCAGCGACGGCGCCTGCACGGGAATCATAGTTGATGGAAAATGTACTTATTGTGGGAAACCCCTATCCAACCCTTCCGAGATATTAGAAGTCATACCGGAGTAGAAACGACCCTGAAAAACAATTTAAGCCCATATCTCTCATTATCTTGGAGGAAACTATGCAAAGGCTCATTATCACTGTCCGGGGGCGCACATCCTCTGGTCGATCTTCAAGAGTCCGGGAGGATAGAGGAAAGGGTTTACCCGCATGAATACGGATTTAACCTTCATTACCAATGATTTGTAGCAAAAAGGTTAATTAAAAAACCGGAAGTTGAGGAAATTCCATGACGCAGTCACCCTTCATTACTGCATCGGCGATTCGTGACAACCGGAGCCGGGGCAATGTCGGAGACTTCCTGAAAACACATATCCTGCCGGATTCCCTGCTTTCCTTTGTATCCGCCTATTTCACCATTTACGCCTTCGACCATCTCAAAGACCATCTCCGGGACATTCACTATCTCAACTTTCTTTTCGGAGAGCCGCGCTTCCTGAAAAGCCTGGATCCGGACAAGACGGAAACCAAGGCTTATAAAATTGAAGATGAAAAGCTTCAGTTGCGAAACCGCCTGCAACAGAAGCGTGTTGCCCGGGAATGCGCGATCTGGTTACAAAATAAGGTCAATATCAAATCTATCAGACAGAGCAACCTTCTGCACGGCAAGATGTACCATATCAACCACAACGGTATAGAAAAAGCCTTGGTAGGCAGTTCCAATTTCACCGTTCGCGGCTTGGGATATGGTTCACTTCCCAATATTGAGCTGAATCTCGAGGTTACAGACGATCGCGATCGTATCGATTTGAAAAACTGGTTCGATGAACTCTGGAGCAATCCAGAGATGGTAGAAGACGTCAAGGAAGAAGTCCTGAACTATCTGGCCCAGCTTTACCGGGAAAATGCGCCGGAATTCATTTATTTCAAAACCCTTTATCACCTCTTTGAAAAATTTCTTCTGGATCAGGAAACAGGCGGTCTTCTCGACCAGAAAATCCACCTTTTCGATACCGGTGTCTGGTCCGCCCTCTATGCCTTCCAGCGGGATGGAGTCAAAGGCGCCATTAACAAGATTGAACGGCACGGCGGCTGTATCATTGCCGACAGCGTAGGGCTGGGCAAGACATTTGAGGCCCTGGCCATCATCAAATATTACGAGCTGAAAAATAACCGGGTGCTGGTTTTGTGCCCAAAAAAGCTGCGGGAAAACTGGACAATTTACCAGGCCCACACTAACAGTGAATTGAATCCGTTCCTGGCAGACCGTTTCGGTTTCACCGTTTTGTGCCATACCGATTTAAGCCGGGATGAAGGGAGATCGGGCGATATTGACTTAAGTCATATCAATTGGGGCAACTATGACCTTGTCGTCATCGACGAATCCCATAACTTCCGGAACAATACCAGAGGGAAAAGAGATGAGGAGGGCCAGGTCATCCGCGTCAGCCGTTACGAAAGGCTCATGGAAGAAGTCATCAAAAAAGGAGTCAAAACAAAAGTCCTGATGCTCACCGCCACGCCCGTCAACAATAACCTGAGGGACCTTCGCAATCAGATCTACTTCGTTACGGAAGAGAAAGATGACGCCTTTCAGGAAGACATCGGGATTCGCAGTATCGGCGAAACGCTCAAGGTCGCCCAGACAGTCTTTACCGTCTGGTCCAAAAGGCAGGAAAGAGACATCCGGGATCTTATGGAAAGATTGGATTCCGCTTTTTTCAAGCTTCTCGATGAACTTACGATTGCCCGCTCCCGGAAACACATCCGGAAATATTACAACTTAACCGAAGTCGGTGAGTTTCCGAACCGCGAGAAGCCGTTGGCCGTATATCCCCTGATCGATCGGGAAAATGTCTTCATGTCCTATGACCGCCTTAACATGGAGATTCAGAAATACGAGCTTTCCCTGTTTAACCCGTCGAAGTATGTCCGACCGGAACAAAAGGGAAAATACGAATTCAAGATCAGAAATTTCACCCAGGAAGGCCGGGAACGCTTTCTCATCGGCATGATGAAAGTGAATTTTCTCAAACGGCTGGAGAGCAGCGTCCATTCCTTTGCCATTTCCATGAAAAGGACGATCGGCAAGATTAACGATCTGGAAAACAAAATCCGTGCATTCAAGGCTTACCAGGTCCAGACCGCAGCGATTGATCTCGATGATCTCAACATTGAAGACGACGATCCGGAAACCGAGGACGCTTGGCAAGTCGGCAAGAAAGTGACCTTTGCGCTTACCGACCTTGATGTGGACCGCTGGCTTGGGGATCTCGAGAAAGACCGGCAGCAGATCGAAACTCTGTTCGCAGAAGCCGAAGCCGTCACCGTGGCGCGGGACGCCAAATTGTCGGAACTCAAGCAAATCATACAGGATAAAGTCACCCATCCCAGGCTTAACAAAGACGGCAAGCCGAACCGAAAAGTGCTCATTTTCACTGCCTTCGCCGACACAGCCCTTTACCTGTACGACGCTTTGAAAGATTGGATGCAACAGACGCTCAAGCTTCACATCGCCCTCGTGACCGGTGGCGCTGTTGAAAATAGAACCACCTACGGGAAAAATGACTACAATCACATCCTGACAAATTTTGCGCCCCTGGCGAAGAATCGACTGAAGATCCGCTCCATGCTCCAAGAAGAAGAAATTGACATCCTCATCGCCACAGACTGTATTTCGGAAGGCCAGAACCTCCAGGACTGCGATTGTCTGATCAATTATGACATCCACTGGAATCCCGTCCGGATCATTCAGCGATTTGGCCGCATCGACCGCATCGGCAGCCGGAATGCCTCTGTCCGTCTGATCAACTTCTGGCCCACGAAAGACCTGGATCGATATATCTCGCTCAAAGACCGCGTCGAGGCGCGCATGGCCCTCGTCGATATTACGGCTACGGCGGACGAAAATCTCCTTCAGGAAGATATCCGGGACCTCATTGAAGGAGACCTGAAATACCGGGATAAGCAACTGAAAAAATTGCAAGATGAAATCCTCGACCTGGAGGACGTCACCGACGGCGTTTCACTGAGCGAATTCACCCTTGATGATTTCCGCATTGAGCTGGCCAACTACATCGAGGCGAACCGCAAACAACTGGAAGAGGCGCCCCTGGGCCTCTATGCTGTCGTTCCTGCTCCGCCCGCCCATCCCGTCATCCGTCCCGGTGTCATTTTTTGTCTTAGACAGACAGGGGACACCTTGGGAGCAGAGGCCGTCAATCCCCTCCAGCCTTGCTACCTCATTTATATCCGGGATGACGGCACCGTTCGCTTTGATTTCATGCAGGCGAAACAGATGCTGGAAATCTTCCGTATGCTCGCCGCAGGCCAGCAATGCGCGTGCGATGCCCTCTGCGATGCTTTTAACGGCGAAACCGCCAATGGCGCCGATATGAACCAATACGACGATCTTTTAGAAAAGGCCGTGCAAAGAATCACCGCCACATTCAAGAAGAGGACGATCGGCACACTCCTCTCCGGTCGCGGAGGAAAACTGCTTCCTCAATCCAAACAGGCCGAAAGCCCCGACGATTTTGAACTCATTACCTGGCTGGTGATTCGGGCGCCTCAATAAGACTTGACTAAATGCTCTTATACCTGTACTGTATACCGGTACAGAAAACATGGAGGAAACAGATATGCCCATTCAGACCACCTATACCCAGGCCCGCGCCAACCTGGCAAAATTATTCACTGAGGTCACGGAGAACCGGGAGATAGTCATCATCCGGCGGCGCAGTGGCGAGGATGTCGCAGTGGTAGCCGCTGATGAACTGGCCAGCCTGCAGGAAACGGCCCACCTGCTCCGGTCGCCGAAGAATGCCCGGCGCTTGCTTCAGGCGCTGTCCCGCGCCCAGGCGCGGACGGAAAAGCCTCAGCCACTGGAAGCCCTGAAAGAGGAGATTGGCCTTGGACAAAAGGCATAAAACTGAGGTTAAAAAAATTGCTCAGCGGGATGCCGTCTTTCAGCCGGAATTCCGGGAAGACCTGCGTTATTGGGTGGAAACCAACCGCAGGGTTGCCCTGCGCGCGATGGCCATCGTCGAGGCGATCCTGCGCGACCCCTTTACCGGCATCGGCAAACCGGAACCGCTGAAATACTTTGCACCCGATGTATGGTCCCGCCGCCTGACCCAGGAACATCGAATCGTTTACCTGGTCGGTGACGACCGCATCGATTTTCTGCAGGCCCGTTACCATTATTAAACGGATAGGCAGCCGCCATGACCGATCTGAAAACACGCATTCAAGACGCTCTTAACGCTTTCCGGGAAGGCCGGCTTCTTGAAGACGCGGGAAATCTGCTCAATATCCTCGGGTATAAAAGCGACAAGACCTTTTCTCTCCGGCCTAACAATTATCAGGGTTTTGCGGATTATTTTCTCCAGACGCCCGGTAATTTCGATCCCCAGCGGGCGCGTGTGGAAGAGTGGCAAAGCATCGACATCGTCTTTCAGCTCACGGAAGCAGAATTAAAAGCGCAGCAAACGCTCTTCGAGATCCGGGAAGTCGATAATCGAATCATCGAGTCCTACCTTTTCTTTGCCATCGCCCTCACCGGTGAGACTTACACCCGCGGCGACCTCGTCCGAATAACCCGGGAAATCAACAAGCTGACCCCCATGCCGGCGATGATCCTTTTTTACTACAATGGACACTTGACCATCTCGGTCATTGACCGCCGTCTTCATAAGAAGGAACGCTCCAAAGATGTTCTGGAAAAGGTTACCCTGATCAAGGACATCGATTGCGCTCATCCTCATCGCGCCCATATCGAGATACTGCATGATCTTGCCCTGGATCAGCTCCGGCAGCGCCAGGGCTTCACGAATTTCGTCGAACTGCACCGCGCCTGGCAAAAGACCCTCGACACCTCGGAGCTGAACAAACGGTTCTTCAAAGAGATTGCCGATTGGTACTTCTGGGCGATCAAGAAAGTTAAATACCCCAATCCACATCATCTGACGGAACAGCATAACCATTCACTTAACGTTATTCGCCTGCTTACCCGTTTGATTTTCTGCTGGTTCCTAAAAGAGAAAAAACTGCTTCCGGAAGCACTCTTCAACCCGGCAGAAATAGCAAAGATATTGATAAAATCCCCATCGAAGCAGGAAGACGGCGATCAGAGCAGCTATTACAAGGCTATCCTCCAGAACCTCTTTTTTGCCACTTTGAATACTGATATGAACAAGGATGTACCTCGTAGCCGGTGTTTCATCACCGACAGAAAAAGCGCCGGCGGCGTGTCCGAGGGCTATTCCGTGCCCACGGTCTTCCGTTACAAGCAGCTTTTTCAGGAAAAGGAAAAGGCCATCCGTCTTTTTGAAGATATTCCTTTCCTCAACGGCGGTCTTTTCGAATGTCTCGACACCTTCGAAACGGTGGGCGGAAAAAATGTTGAAACCCGCATCGATGGCTTTTCCTCGACGTTTTCCAAGCAACCCGTCGTATTCGATGAACTTTTCTTTTCTGAGGAGACCATTATCGATCTTTCCGGAGATTACGGAAGTCCCAAGTATGCCAATACCAAAGTGAAAGGTCTGATCTGCATCCTGGAAAAGTATAAGTTTACCATCGAAGAAAACACGCCGGTGGAAGAAGAAATTGCCCTCGATCCTGAACTCCTGGGAAAAGTCTTTGAAAACCTGCTGGCAAACTACAATCTTGAGACCCAAACCACGGCGCGAAAGCAAACAGGTTCGTTTTACACCCCCCGTGAAATCGTCAACTATATGGTTGATGAAAGCCTGTTACGCTATCTCGAAGACAAACTGCTTGATTTCCATGCGGCAGGTGGTTATGAAACCCTTCCTGACATGCCGAAAATCGTAACGGCAAAAAAACCCGAGAGGCTGAGTTCGAAGGAAAAGAAAACCCTCCATGATAAACTGCGACATCTCCTCGCCTATACCGAAGAGGGGCACTTGTTTAAAGATGGAAAAGGCAGCGACACTTCCGAGGTAGATGCCCTTATCGATGCCATCAACAACTGCAAGATTCTCGATCCGGCATGCGGTTCCGGCGCCTTTCCCATGGGTATCCTCCATAAGATGGTCTTTATCCTTGCCAAGCTCGATCCCTTCAACACTAAATGGAAACAGGCCCAGTTGGATAAGGCCGGACGCGACCGTGAGCGGGCAGAAAAGATGGAAGACGAGGAAATACGAAGGCATACCCTGGAAAATATCGAGCAACGCATCCTGGCGATTGAAGAAGCCTTCGGTGGCAACCGGCACGAGTTGGACTATACCCGCAAGCTCTTCCTGATCGAAAACTGCATCTACGGTGTGGATATCCAGAATATCGCCGTCCAGATCGCCAAGCTCCGGTTTTTCATCTCCCTGGTTGTGGATCAGAAAGTCATGGACGATCGGCCTAACCGCAATATCCTGGCTCTACCTAATCTGGAGACCAAATTCGTTGCCGCCAACACCTTAATCGGCATCGACAAGCCCCAGCAGGAGCTGCAACTGGGCATCGATAAGGTATATGCTGTTGAGAATGAACTGAAGAATCTGCGGCAGAGACTATTCTATACCCGTAAATACGCGGAGAAAAAGAAGCTGAGGCAGGCGGAAAAGTCCAAACGGGAAGGATTAAAGAAGGCACTGATCGAGAACCGATACAGCACCACAAGCGCCGGGCTGATCGCCTCGTGGAACCCCTTCGATCCCGTCCACGCCGCCGGTTTTTTCGACATGGAAACCATGTTCAACATCCAGGATGGTTTCGATATTGTGATCGGCAATCCGCCGTACTTTAACATCAGCACTGTCAATCGGGACTTATATCGTTATCTGGCAGATCATTACAAGATCATTCATACCGGCTATAATGATATCGTTTACTACTTCATTTACCGGGGAATAGAATTACTAAGAGAAAACGGTTGTTGCGCCTTAATTACTTCCAACTATTTCCTTGGTAATGATTACGCTAGGAATTTGCGGCGTTACCTAAATAACCATATTTCCAAAGTAATCAATTTCAAAGATCATATGGTGTTTGATGCGGCAAGTATTCATACTTGCATCTCTTTTTCATGCAAAGAGGCAAGGTCCAGTGAAGTCATATTTTTTGAGGCTGCCTCAGATGAGAAAATAACGTCGAGCGACATTGAATCGCACCTTCGGCCCTTTTCGATTCAACGTGCCGATTTAAAAGATGATTGGATAATTGCAGATCAGTCGAGCACATCTGTTTTCCAAAAGCTCAAGCACGGTTCAGTTTTACTGGGAGATATTGCAATAATAGCAAAAGGTTCCGAGTCTGGTAGAAATGATATTTTTACTGTAACTGCAGATACTGTAAATAAATATAAATTAGAAAAGAGCATCATCAGGAAATGTATAAAAAACAGTAACATAAAAAAGTATTTTATAGATTACAAAGGGCTGTATTTAATATATGCAGATAATGATTTTGATCCATCTGTTTTTAAATATTCTTTTGAATATCT
>DATESZ010000223.1:0-3701 GCA_035283845.1 Syntrophales bacterium
TCTCATCAATGACTGTCTTTGAAAGGGTCAGGCTTTCCGCACAGACATGGACCCGATAACGAAAAAAGCACCGCCTCTTCTGATTTATATAAAATCCTCCCCGCTCCTCTTTACCAAAGGGAGTTCATGCGCCCTTGAGCACGCTTCGAGCATGGGTGTTATTAAAACTTTATCCCGGTAGAGGCAAGATAAATGTTGCTTACCATACCCGGACATGATTATGGGGCCTGGTATCTATGGTTTAGAGAACTCCCGACAGTTTCTTTGAACCGAGTGCAGAAGCAAGTCCCACTCGTTCGCTCAGTCGGTCAGTGCCGATTGCCTCAAAAAGGCTCGTGACGATGCGCTGTGTTATTCGGGCAACGAGCCAGCCGACAAGGACAATGACCGTGGCGTTAAGAATATTGGGGAGGAATCCGAGGATTTTAGTAATCATTTCCTGTACCGGCCTTCGGGAAAATTTACCCTGATAATAGATTCGCCTTGATTTTATAAAAGTAAATTGATATTGGCTATTCAATCTCGTGATATGAACTCGCGGGAGGACCTTTCAGGGGGTGAAAAGAAGATAGAAGTGTTTTTGACCCATCTTGCGATCCAAGGAAACGTGTCCCCCTCCGCCCAAAACCAGGCGATGAATGCGCTGTTGTTTTTATAATCGAAAAACATCCCGAATTATAAAGGGTGGGGGTAAGAGGCGCGTGTCCTGGACACTGAAAGAAAAATACCGGACGATTTTATTCAGGGAAGAGGGATATTATAAAAAAGTATGGGGGGATTACCTTAATATCTGTCTGGCCTACCCGAATATTTACCGCACGGGCATGTCCAACCTCGGTTTTCAGACCGTTTACGATCTCTTAAACCGTCATCCCCGCTGCCTCTGCGAGCGGGCTTTTCTTCCTGATCGGGAAGACGAAGAGGAGTTTAAAAAAGGGGCCATCCCCCTTTTCAGTCTGGAGTCTCAGAGACCGCTTGCCGATTTTGACATCCTTGCCTTTTCTCTTTCATTCGAAAACGATTATCCCAACATCCTGAAGATACTGGCTATGGGAGGAATTTCCCTCCTGTCCTCTCAGAGGCGGGAAAATGAACCCCTGATCCTGGGGGGAGGGATTGCTGCTACACTGAATCCTGAGCCTCTGGCCGATTTTTTCGATTGTTTCATCCTCGGAGAGGGGGAAGAGGCAATCCCCCAATTCCTTGATAAATTGGCGGTAATCAGGCAGTCCGGCCTTGATAAAGAAGAACTGCTTTTTCATCTGCAAAAAGAGATTGGAGGGGTTTATGTCCCCCGATTTTACCAGGTTTCATACGGGATGAAAAACCTGATAGAGGATATGGCGCCTGTAGATAAACATCTGCCGGTGAAGATAAAAAAAAGCCGCCTCCCGGATGTAAATGCCTTCTTGACAGAGCAATGCATTAGGGCAAATGATTCGGAATTAGGGAAGATGTTCCTGATGGAAGTGAGCCGCGGTTGCGCCCGCGGATGCCGATTCTGCGCCGCCGGATTCGTCTGCCGGCCGGTCAGATTCCGTAAAGTGGATTTGCTGGAAGCCTCAATCATCAGGCATCTTGAAGGGCAAAGAAAGATAGGCCTGCTTGGCGCAGCCGTCTCCGATCATCCCGGCCTGATTTCTCTGTGCCGCTTTATCAGGGAGCGGGGAGGCGAGGTGGCGATCGGTTCACTGCGGTTAGATAGGCTTAAACCGGAACTTGTGAAGCTGCTTAAAGAGGGCGGCGCGGAAACCCTGGCCCTGGCGCCGGAAGCTGGCAGCCAGCGCTTAAGGGATGTAATAAATAAAGGGGTTACGGAAGAGCATATTTCCCATGCCGTGGAGGTTCTTACGGAACATGGCATTCCCAATATCAGGCTTTACTTTATGGTGGGGCTTCCGACGGAAACGGACGATGATATTGAGGCCATCATAGAATTCACGAAAAAAATCAAACACCATGCCGCTAAGTATTCCAAAGGGAAGAGGTCTTTTAAACGCATCGTCCTCAGTATAAACCAGTTTATTCCAAAAGCGGCCACCCCTTTTCAATGGCATCCCCTTGAGGATATCAATGTTGTGAAAAAAAAGATAAGGCGGATAGATAATGCTCTGCGCCGGGAGCCCTCTGTCCGGGTGATACATGACCTTCCCAAGTGGAATTATGTTCAAACCCTCCTTTCCCTCGGCGACCGGCGCGTCGGTGAAATTCTCCTTGCCGTTCACCGGTACGAGGGCAACTGGCCAAGGGCCATGAAAGAGGTGAATGTTAATCCTGATTTTTACGTTTACAGACATAAGGAGCTGTCCGAAATCCTGCCCTGGGATTTTATTGAACATGGGGTAAGCAAATCCTTTCTTCTCAATGAATACGAGAAATCTTTGTAGGCAAAATCGTAACTACTTAAGGAGTAAGAACAGGAGGTACCTATCCGCGGCACATGTTTAGTCTCTCGTTGAATTCTTCAATGGTAAAACAGTATTCCTGAGTGCCGTAGCATTCTACAGCAAAAGAAGCGCATACGCTGCCCATCCTGGCGCATTGTTCAATGTCCTTACCATGGACGAGACCACTGATCAGACCGCCCCTGTAAGAATCGCCGGCGCCTGTGGGGTCCGCCACCCTATTTGCCCTGATAGCGGGAATGCCCACGTCGCCCTCCGGCATGGATATCTGCGAGCCATGTTCCCCCAGTGTTGTAATAATCACCTTGGTCAGTCCCAGTAATGATTTTTTGTTTAAACCGGTTTTGTTCATAATCAAATCCAACTCATAATCGTTTACGATCAGAATCCGGCATCCCGCGATGGCCTGGGCTAGATCTTTCGCTCCCCACATGGGCAGAGACTGTCCCGGGTCAAAGATGTAGTCAATCCCGTTCTCTTTACAGACACGTGGGTAGTTTTCCATATCCTCAAGATTACCGGGTGACACGATTATTATGGTCTCTTTGGGATTGAGTTTTTCGAAGTCCAGAGAAGATGGATATTTCATCGCACCGGGATTGAAGCCCGTGATCTGGTTGTCGGCTCTATCGGTCGTTATGTAAGCGCCCGCAGTGAATTCATCCTCGATAATCTTGATGTATTCGGTATTGATGCCATTCTTCGAAAACCAATCGAAGTATTTATGATAATCATGGCCAATCGCCGCCGAGATGACCGGATTCTCGCCCATCAGCGCAAGGGCATATGCAATATTTCCTGCCGTTCCGCCGAATTTTTCTTTTATTCCATTCACTTGAAAAGAGACGTTCAAAACGTGAATCTTCTCGGGGAGAATATGCTCCGAAAAACGCCCCGGGAAATCCATGATTCTGTCGTATGCCAATGATCCGGATACAATGATATTCATTTCTGATCCTACCTTCCTCGATAATCGTACCAACCTTCAGCTTGTAATCATTTTACACTATTTCATCCTTTGCCTTCAAGCGTTTGCATATAATTCCCACCCTATACCATTCTTTCATACTTATCAAAAAATCGTTTAACCCAAGTTCGTGGTTAGATCAATGAAACCCTCATGACGGTGTCCGTCACAAAGGATAATGAAAATTACCCCTCCCTCAAGGGGAGGGGGTGAGGGGGAGGGTGAAAGGTATTTTCAGGTGAAACCCTCATGACGGTGCCCGACACAAAGGAGAATGAAAATGGCTACACAGGTGAATATAAGGAAATCGAATACTTAGATGCGCATTT
>DATESZ010000224.1:0-7143 GCA_035283845.1 Syntrophales bacterium
CTTCCCCCTCCCTCAAGGGGAGGGGGTGAGGGGGAGGGTGAAAGGTATTTTCAGGTGAAACCCTCATGACGGCACGCCGTCACAAAGAAGGATGAAAATGGCTCCACAAGTGAACATAATATATTCAATTAGTTAGATGCGTATTTTCGAGTGAAACCCCCATGACGGTGTCCGTCACAAAGGAAAATGAAAATGGCCACCCAGGTGAATATAATTAAATAGAATACTTAGATGCGCATTTTCGAGTGAAACCCTCATGACGGTACCCGTCACAAAAGATAATGAAAATTACCCCTCCCCCTTCCCCCTCCCTCAAGGGGAGGGGGTGAGGGGGAGGGTGAAAGGTATTTTCGAGTGAAAGGGAAGGATGAGGGTAAAAACAGCCCCTCTTTTATCCTGCCGGCTTCCGGCGATCACCTTTCCTTTGTGCATCCTGGCCACATTCCGGACCAGGTACAGGCCCAGTCCACTGCCCTTGGTAGTCAGATTTTCCGTCTGGCCGGCCCGGTAAAATTTACGGAAAATTTTCCCCCTTTCGGCCTTTTCTATGCCGATACCATTGTCCTCAAAACGAATGTGCAGCTTTTTTTTCTGCGGCAAGAAAAAAATATCCATGCTTGGTTTTTCACTGTCGTTATATTTGATGGCGTTATTCAGGATGTTCATCAACAGCATTTCAAAGAGGGGCTGATTTATAGGGTAAAGGAAGGGCTGCCCGGAGGGGTTGTGGACCCGGATGTCGCAATCTCTGAAGAGCCGGCGATTGTCCTGATGGAACTGCTGCACCGTTTGCACTAAGTCGGACATTACAAAGTCCCCGCGATACGTCTTCGTTTCTATCCTCGCCAAATCCAGGATACGGCTGATGTTTTCCGCAAGACGCTCTATGTCCTGAATCATGTAGCCGATATATTTGATCTGTTCTTCCCGGGACAGGTTATGTTTCAAAAATGTCTCCAGATAGAGCTTCAGGGAGGTGACAGGGGTTTTTAATTCATGAGTGAAGTTGTTTATGAATTCGTGTTGCAGCCAGTTGAGGCGCGCCATTTTCTGGCTGTACGCAAAGATGGTGATGCTGCCGGCCAGGATGATCGCAACGAGGATTGAAAGGACGAGAATGACCACCCAGGTCTTGGCTTCCAAAAACTGGCTGTAGTCGAGATTGTAATGGCGCACTAAGGCATTAAGACCCGAACTGACCCCGATGTACCAGTAAATATAGAGAAACAGAGAAGAAGCCAGCGCCAGGACGGAAAAGCTGAACACGAAAATGGGGTGGAAAAACCACCTGAATTTATTGACCATGAACTATTCTTGCACAGGCGCAAACAAGAGTCAATCCGATAAAGTTTCCTGATATCTATCTTTCAAGATTCTATTTGTAAAACTTTTGTAAAACGTAATTTACCGCTTTCATTAGATAATTATCATTATTATAATAACCCCCATGCCCGGGTCGGTCACAACGAAGGATGAAAATCACCCCCACCCCTCCCTCCCCCGTCGAGGGGGAGGGATACAGGGAGGGGGGTATTTTCATATAAACCCCCATGCCCGTGATTTCGGGCACAACGAAGCATGAAAATTATCAAGTAGTTGGATCTATTTTCATATAAACTGTAAATCGTAAAGGACGTTTAAATTATGTGGTCATCATAAAGGAGGATCAAAAAGATGAACCGGATAGATCAGGCAAGCATGGAGCAAATGGGAATCTGTTCCCCAAAGGGGAGCCAAACGAAAATATTGTTATCCAGCGTATTCGGGCCGTACGCCCGGGATGATGAATACGGAAGCAGGAGTATCAATCCCATGGAGCTGTATCACAATCAGGTTACAAGGATTCAGGGCGGCTTTTCGCTGCGGATGTTTCATCGAACCTTCGGACTGATGATGATTCAGGCCAACATCAAAGCGCCCTGTACACTGCTGGATTTTCCCACCGAGGAGCGTTTTGTCGCCGAGATTCGGGAAAATGACTATGACGTGATCGGCATTGGCGCGATTGTTCCCAACGTGGGGAAGGTGAAAAAAATGTGCGAGCTCATCCGGCAGTACCGTCCGCACGCGCTGATTGTTATTGGAGGGCATATCGCCGGCAAGGATGATATCTCACAGATCATCGATGCGGATGTCATTGTCCGGGGCGACGGCATCCGATGGTTTCGCCGGTTTCTCGGGGAAGCGGAAGACGCCGCGATAGAGCATCCGTCAGTTCTTTCCTGTTTCGGCGGCCGGATTATGGGCATCAATATCGGGGATCGGCCGCGCGGGACGGCGGCCATCCTCATCCCCTCAGTCGGTTGTCCGGTAGGCTGTAATTTCTGCTCCACATCGGCCCTGTTCGGCGGGAAAGGAAATTTCATAAACTTTTATGAAACGGGTGACGAGCTGTTTGCCGTCATGTCCCGCATCGCGTTAAAACTCAAAACGCGGTCCTTTTTTGTCCTGGACGAAAATTTCCTCCTCCACCGGAAAAGGGCGCTCCGTCTGCTGGAACTGATGGAAACCCATCAAAAAAGCTGGTCTCTATACGTTTTCAGTTCCGCCCGCGTCTTGGAATCTTATACCATTGAGCAGTTGAGCGGATTGGGAGTAAGCTGGGTTTGGATGGGACTGGAGGGTGAGAACAGCGCTTACCAGAAGCTCCGCGGGGTAGACACGCACCGGCTCGTGCAGCGTCTTCAGGCGCACGGCATCAGGATACTCGGCTCTTCAATTATCGGCCTGGAAGACCACAACCCCGAAAACATCGGCGCCGCTATCGATCATGCGGTAAGTCACAACACGGTCTTCCACCAGTTCATGCTCTATACGGCCAACCCGGGGACCCCCCTGTACGAAGCGCACCGTCGTGCGGGAACGATATTCCCCGAAACGGAATTTCCTGTGGCGGACGCCCACGGTCAATACCGTTTCAATTACCGGCACAAAAATATCCAAAATGGCGATGAGGAACGTTTCCTCCTCGAGGCGTTCCGGCGGGATTTTGAAATAAACGGCCCCAGCCTGGCACGTCTGATCGAAGTATTGTTGAAGGGCTGGCTGCGGTATAAGAAGCACCCGGATAAGCGAATCCGGAATCGGTTTGCCTGGGAGGTATTTCCTCTGCGCTCAACCTATGCCGCCGCCGTCTGGGCCATGAAAAAATGGTACCGGAACAATGAGCGGCTCGCCGGGGAGTTGGCGGTGCTCCTGAAGGATATTTATGCCGCCTTCGGATGGGTAACAAGAATAGCCGCGCCCCTGATTGGAAGATTTGCCTACCGTTATCTGCAAAAAGAGGAGGCGCGTCTCGCTGAAGGCCGGACCTACGAGCCCGTTTCCATCTGTGAAAAGAATGCCGCTGCTCTGGCATTGGAAAGCGTAGCCCTTGCGCGTGCAAAAGTTCCGATACAGGAAGTGACACGGATATCGGGCAGCCCGGCGTCCGTGGCGAACTAATCTCTGTGATTTGGTCATTCCACCAATATCAGTCCGTACGTGTCTATCTCCTCCGAGCGGTTTTTTAACGTTTTAATGGGCAGCCCATACCCCCTTGCCGTTCTGAATACATCGATTCCGCATGCTTCCATTGATGGCCTTGCCTGGTTGGCATGGAGGCATGTGGCGGTAATATTGCATTCTTTGCATTTCTTGCAGGGGCCGCAGCCGACAGACCATGCCTCATAATAGCCGTCGAGAAAAATTGCATGCTCTAAATTTAGCAATACGTCATTGAAGTCATTTTCGGGTGTGAAGTCATTGGTAAAATGGCGGTGCAAAAGGATGCCGTATGTGTAAGAATCGAGTACCTTCCGCATCTCTTCAGGCGCGGGCGTATGGGGCGGGCAGCAGAGGCTTTTACCATACATGCGACAGCCGAACTGGCACCGCATCTTCACCCACGCACCGGTGAAGACCTTTGATGTTTCTATGACAACGGCATCGGTCATTCCTCGTTTCAGAGCTATTTCAAGATAAGGTTTTAACTGTTCCATAGGATAACTCCTTATTTTTATAGGGCCTTACTCAAGTACGGCTTGAGGGCCAATATAGGGATTTCCGTCCGCCTAGGGAAAGTGGTCGGCTTCCCGCAAAAAATATACGAAAAGTTCCAGGAAGGGAAGCAATTTTTTACAAATGTATGAAAAAAGGTGAATCTCTAACTTGAATTGTGATAAAAAGGCAGGAAGCGATCATTAACCCAGTCGTACTTATTTCTGGATGTTGGCGATCTAAGTTTTTTTGTGACCTTTATAGACGAACAAAGGAAGAGAGGAATAATGGAAAAGATCATCGACATCCATCTCCATGTCGGCCATAGGTTAGAATGGACAGATAGGGCAAAGGCACTCTGGATGGACACGGGACCTTACGCGCCGCGTCTCTTTGACGAGGATGGTTTCCAGTTGCCTGAGCCTTATGGCGACATTATAAAAGACGAGGGCGTTATGGGCGGCATTCTCCTCCCCGAATACTCACCCGAAACGGCGGGCGTCTTGCCCTTCGAACGGGCGGACGAAATTAACGCTGTTCACCCTGAGCTTGTGCCCTTCGCCAATCTTAATCCCCATTACCACAAGGATCTGCCTGTCGCCTTCGAAGAACAGCTTGCCAGAGGGGCGCGCGGACTCAAGATACATTCGGTCCACGGGATGTTTTTCGCAAATGATCGCTGCCTCTACCCCATCTATGAGCGTTGCGAAGGGGCGGGGCTTCCTGTTCTATTTCATGCAGGGACAAGCTTATTCAAGGGCGCCAAGATGAGGTATGCCGATCCCTACACTTTCGACGACATCATCAACGATTTTCCCGACCTCAAAGTCGTGCTTTGCCACGGCGGCCGCGGATTTTGGTACGCGATTGCGGAATACCTGGCAAGGACGTTCAAGAACGTCTACATCGACCTCTCAGGACTTCCTCCGAAGAATCTCCTGCAATATTTTCCGAATCTTCCCCGGTTTCCCCAAAAATTCCTTTTCGGATCCGATTTCCCGGGGGTTCCGGGGATAGGCCGGAATTTCGAAGCAATGAGCGAGCTCATCAATGACATGGACATCATGCAACTCATTGGTTTCAGGAACGCCTATGATCTCTTCTGTTTCTGGAAAGAAGGGATTTTCGAAATTCGGGATGAAGAGGACATATTTGAGGTCGTGAATGACGGAGCGCGGCGGTACAAAGGTATCATTCCCCAGGACAGATACCATGAACCATATATGTCCAGAGAGGAGCTTCGCAGGGAGATGAAGCGGATGCGCTTCTATGGCTATAAGAGAGATAAAGAGCTTCTCGGAGTTATCGGAAAGGAAACAAGCAAAGACGCTACACTTATCCGGCACCTGTATGTAAAAAATAACAATCAAAGGCAGGGTGTGGGGTCAATGCTCCTCCGGTTCATCGAAAGAAGCGTCAATACGGTCTATCTCCTCATCGGCACATGGCAGGCAGCGACCTGGGCGATAACGTTCTATAAGAAACAGGGCTATCAGCTCATGGAGAACAAAGACGATCTCCTGAGGAAGTACTGGGACGTTCCTGACCGGCAGATCGAGACATCCTGCGTTATCGGTAAGAGGATGGGCAGATCGAGAAATAAAAACATCGAGAAATAAAAATATTGACAATGACCCATGAGAATGGATATATACGAGCAGAAATACGGAAACTGTTACCATAAAATGCGCAGCGGTTGAAATCTCTCAAATATTCACCGTTGATAACTTTATAATAACTATTAGGAGCTGCGGGCCCATAGCTCAATTGGAAGAGCCACCGGCTCATAACCGGTAGGTCCCTGGTTCGAACCCAGGTGGGCCCATTGTAATGCTGATAACGTCATGAAACTCTCATGACGGTGCCCGACACAAAGGAGAATGAAAATTACCCCTCCCCCTTCCCCCTCCCTCAAGGGGAGGGGGTTAGGGGGAGGGTGAAAGGTATTTTCGGATGAAAAATCGTAAGGCATGCCTTCTTCATGGAAGAGGGTATTTTAAATTTTGCGCCTGGTGCGGTAAAACGCCAGGTTCTCAAGCCGCCTGTGCTTACTTAGCCGGGTCTTCTTATGAAAATGCACCCACTGTTGGTGCATTTTTTATTTCAGGGACAAGGAAAGGGGAATGATTATTGGACGAACAGTTAGCACTGTTGATTGAACTTCAAAAGGCCGAGTCGGAGATTAATAAAATAAATGTAAAGTGTCGGAATTTGCCTGAGGAAATCTTAAAGCTGGACGGGGCATTCAAAAGTTTTCAAACCAACCTTGAGGAACAGAGGAATAGATTTGCAGACTTACAAAAATCTCATCGGGAAAAAGAAGAAAAACTGAAGAAAGACCAGGAGTCTCTTAAACGGGGCAAGGGGCGCCTTGGCGAGGTGAAGTCGAATAAAGAATATCAGGCGGTTTTGAAGGAAATAGAGATTGTGGAAGGTAAAAACAGCGAAACTGAAGATGAGATCATTGCGTTGCTTGAGATTGTTGATACTATTAAAGATGATTTAAGAGTAAAAGAAAGGGAGATGGAGGCTCGCAGGCTTAAATATGAAGGCGAGAGAAAAAAACTTGAAGAGGAACTCCAATCCTTGGATAGGGCTCTTTTAAGATGCAGGCAAAAGAACGATGAGCTCAAAAGCAGGATCTCCAGTGGTTTCCTTAAGAGATATGAGGCTATTAAGAGGCTGAACAATGGTCTTGCCGTGGTTGCGGTTTGGAAGGAGATTTGTGGAGGGTGCTATATGAATATTCCCCCTCAGCTTTATATAGAGGTGCAGAGATCGATTGATCTGCACACGTGTCCGAATTGTAATCGAATAATATACTGGCGTGACCGTAGCGATAAAAAGAATTGATATTTATGGCTGTGAGTAGCCGCCGTAAAGTGAGTTGACCGATTTTATAGAAGAAGGCGCCGGAGTAGAACAGATGATCGCCGGTCCGATGCGCGGGGACGCAATATGGGATTGCGTAGCAATTCGTTTCGTGTCCCTGGAAGTTGGATTGGAGGAAAGTCCGAGCTCCAGAGGGCAGGATGGTCGCTAACGGCGACTGGGGGCGACCCTAAGGAAAGTGCCACAGAAAATATACCGCCTGCTTACGGCAGGTAAGGGTGAAAAGGCGAGGTAAGAGCTCACCAGTTTCCCGGGTGACCGGGAAAGCTTGGT
>DATESZ010000225.1:0-9082 GCA_035283845.1 Syntrophales bacterium
GATGCGGATATTGATATCCATAATCCCAAGAAGGTCTGGGCAGCCATTGCCAACCGTACCGATCCTTCACAGGACATCATTGTGGTTCCCCAAACCAATGGGGGGCCTCTTGACCCTTCCGTTCATCCGGATATGAAGATGGTGACCGGGAAATTAGGAAGGTGGGACAGGGTGCTGATTGATGCGACCTGGGACGACACATGGAAGGAAAGGCCGGAATGGGGAGGGCTCAGTCATCCTCCTTCATGTTTGGCGCAAGAGAGTGACCTTCAAGTCGTAAGGAAGAAGTGGAAAAGATATGGTTTTAAATAGAAATATTTGAAATAATTATTGACTTTTTTTGGATGGGTATAGTATCGAACGACCGATATTCTTTCAATTAACGATTAACAAATAACTTTTAAGAGGAAGGAGACAAAAAATGCCATATCAAGATTTTCGGGAATGGGTAGAGTTGTTGCGGTCTGAAGGAGAGCTGAGTGAAATTAAGGCCGAGGTAGATTGGAACAAAGAAATTGCAACGATTTCAAGAAATGTTACCAGCCAAGAGGGTCCGGCGTTACTTTTCTCAAACGTCAAAGGTTACAAGGATGGTGATTTTCGAAAGGTATTTTCCGGAGGTATGGCTGCCAGGCGGAGAGTAGCTATGGCGTTGGGGCTAAGCAAGGATGGCACTTACAAGGAAATCATAAAGACCATGAAAGATAGGCTGCGCACGCCCATTAAGCCCGTTGTTGTAGCTACAGGGCCTGTCAAGGAGAACATCGTGAAGGGGAAAGATATAGATCTCTTTAAGATTCCTGTCCCCTTTTTGCATAGTCTGGATGGAGGTCGGTACATCGATACGGCCTGCGCCGTAGTGACCTGTGATCCGGACACAGGAGACATCAATTTAGGAACATATCGCGGCATGATCGCAGATAAAAACCATATTGCCAAGCTTCTGGCGACAACCGCCCATTGGGGTAATCACTTTGCCAAATACCGGGATCTCGGTAAGCCGATGCCGGTGGCCATCTGCTACGGGATCGATCCTACTCTGCTGATGTGTTCAGCGTCTGCGGTTCAGCACCCGCCGGGGACATCAGAGTATGACTTTGCCGGGGGATTAAGGGGCGCGGCCGTGGAGGTAGTGAAATGCGAGACACTGGATCTTTTGGTTCCCGCCAGGGCTGAGATCGTCGTGGAGGGCTGGATATCGACTGATCCCAAGGATTATATGATGGAGGGTCCTTTTGGTGAATACCCCGGCACCTATGGCGGGATGGCATCGCCCAAGCCTACCGTAGCAGTTGAATGTTTAACTTACAGGAATGATCCAATATACACCAGCAACGATGAGGGCAGCTCTCCAGGCAGATGGTGTGAAAGCCCGTATTTTTTTGGGCCGATGCACTGTGCCTTGTCCTGGAATGCCTTGGAAGCCGCCGGTGTTCCCAATGTGCTTGATGTGTGGGGCCACCCTGTGGCGCTGGG
Source organism: Syntrophales bacterium (assembly GCA_035283845.1). Classification (GTDB taxonomy): domain Bacteria; phylum Desulfobacterota; class Syntrophia; order Syntrophales; family JACQWR01; genus DATESZ01. Next base: position 1,477 of record DATESZ010000225.1, read on the forward strand.
GAACAACTTGAGGGTGAAGATAAAGAAGATTTATCGCGGGCATGCGAAACAGGTTGCCTGTGCGCTCTGGGGAACTACCATAGTAGCCTATATGGCGAAGAATGTAATTGTGGTGGATGATGACATAGATATCCACAATGACGAGGATGTTGAGTGGGCCCTTTCCTATCGGACGAATGCGGAAATGCATGATATCCAGTTTTTCCATCTCTGTATCGGTTCGATGCTTGATCCGAGCTATCCTCTAAGTGAAAGGAATACAACAAAGTACGGTCAGGGGAAAGCTTCCCGGGTCCTTATTGATGCAACGGTGAATTGGGAGCTTGAGCCTGAGCAGCAATACGGCGGCAAGAGATTCCCGCCGCTTTGCACGGTTCCGGACCCTGAAGATCAGGCACTGGTGGAAAAAAGGTGGAAAGAGTACGGAATAGGCTGTCCGCCTTTGCGTTAAAAAGCGGGAGTAAATAAATCAAGGCCATCCTCATAAAACGGGTGGCCTTGATTTATCCCCCAAAAGATACCTGTAATAACTAATTTTGGGCATTCAGGAACTGCAGATGCAGTCAGACAGCGCAGGGCGCCGCACGGCCTGGCAGAGTCGACATCCGGTGTTTTCTTAAGGGCAGCGTTTCGCGGGGCAGGGCATCATTAATACTTTGCAAAGGAACAACGCTGTAGCCCATATCCATGACTTTTTCCATTAACTCTAAGAAAATGCCCTGCCGGATTCCGCCTTCCACTTCGGCGTGGATGGGCAGCGCATGCAGGCCTCCGCCTTCCAATAATTCGGCAATGTTGTCTATAAAGCTATCCCTGCCTGACTCTTCCAGGCAGGGCAAATCACAAGGGATTTCCACGAGACGGCAATCTTTATGGATGAAGGGCGCTGAAGCCCTCGTACAGCTCAAGTAACTGAAGGAGTAATCCTTCAGGATTTCCATCACCCGGTCGTCGACCAGCCAGGCCGGGGCCCCGAAAGCGGTCGGAGCCTTACCGGTCAATCTTTGAAACCCTGCGACCCCCCTATCAAACCATTCACGAATCCACTCTTTAGAATGCCTTAACAGGTCATCCTGCCATCGTCGGTGATCCCAGGCATGAAACTGCGCTTCGTGCCCCTGAGAGATGATATCCTGAACGATTCCCGGAAAGGAAAGGGCAATCAACGGCGAAGGCAGGAGCGTGCCGTACAGGGCTGTTTTCAGTCCGTAAAGACCGACGGCATTGCTGCTCACCATCTTTTTCAAAAAAAGAGGGTTGCGAAGAAGGTTTAAGGCAGCCCTGCCCGAGGCATCCGGTCCGATACTAAGGAAAAAAGTGCCTTTAATCCCGAAGTCTCCCAATATGCGAAGGAGCGAGGGCACGCCTTTTTTCATGCCTTCATAGGTATCCACATCGATCTTGAGCCCCAGTAATTTATTCATAAGATTTCTCGCTTTGCTCGAAATGACAGCAGTGAGTACGCATTTATGAAATTACATCGTAATATCAGATGCTTCCGGAGCGGTATTTTCTTCAAGGAAGGAATAAAGCGTTCGCTTCAGGGCATCTTCCAGTTCGACTTCCGGCCTCCATTGAAGCAGTTTCTTTGCCTTCTCAATGCCCGGCTTGCGGGAGTATATGTCCTGATAACCTGCTCCATAATAGGTCTCCGAGGGAATTTCCACAATCTCCGAATACTCCGGGTCATTTACGTGATCGGGATGGGACGCGAAGATTTTTTTAAGTATAAAAGCCAGCTCTTTCACAGAGCACTCGTTTTGCGGATTGCCTATATTTATGATCTCGTTTTTGCAAACATTATCTTTATTCTCCAGTATCTTAAGCAACGCCGAGATCCCGTCGTCAACATAGGTAAAGCAGCGTTTCTGCAAACCCCCGTCCACCAATTTCAGGGGACGCCTCATCAGTAATTCGGCAATAAACTGGGTGACAACCCGAGAGCTGCCTTCCTTGGCGGCATAGAGTGAATCAAGGCGGGGACCGATCCAGTTAAAGGGACGAAAAAGGGTAAAATCGAGATGTCCCCTTGTGCCATAGGCATAAATGACCCGGTCCAGGAGCTGCTTGCAGGAGGAATAGATCCATCTCTCCTTCCTTATCGGTCCGACAACAAGGAAGCTTTTATCTTCATCAAATTCCCGATCAGGGCAGGCGCCGTAGACTTCCGATGTGGATGGGAATACTACCCTTTTATGATATTTCACGCAATGCCTGACAACATCCAAGTTCATCTCGAAATCAAGCTGGAAAACGGCCAACGGGTCTTCCACGTAGAGTTTAGGCGTGGCAATGGCTACGAGTGGCATAACCACGTCGCATTTCTTCACGTGGTATTCAATCCATTCCCGGTTGATGGCAATATCCCCTTCGATGAAATGGAAACGGGGATTGTTCAGCGCCTTCCCAAGGCGATCGTCGGACAGGTCCATTCCGTATACGCTCCAGTCCGTAGCGTCCAATATACTCTTTGTCAGGTGATGCCCGATAAAACCATTTACCCCTAATATAAGAACATTCATGGCAATACTTCACCTTCCTTACTGATGAAATAACTTGATATTGCGCCCTTCTTCAGGCGTTCCCCCTCAACTTCAACATCTAACAGCCTGATTCTGCCGCCGTCGCCTGTCGAAACAAAAACAGCTTCTTTTTCAATCTCAATTTTGCCGCTTTCCCCGTCTAAGTCGCCCTTTTCCGGAATCCCCCACCAGATAATTATAGTCTCTCCGCTTTTTGTTAAAGTAAAGGCGCCCGGATAGGGGTCCGTTACGGCCCTGATGAGATTATAGATGCGGAGAGACGGCCAGCGCCAGTCGATGCAGCCATCCTGAGGGGTGCGGCCTCCGAAATAGCTCCCCGCTCTCCGATCCTGCGGGATGGCCCGCGCCTCGCCATCTTTTATTACCGGCAATACCCCGTCCAGTAAATGGGCCGCCTGCCGGCAGAGCTTTTCGTAAAGACTCCGCGCCGTGTCTTCAAAGGCAATGGGGACCGCCTCCTGGGCGACAATATCGCCGGCATCCGGTTCTGCCACCATGCGATGCAGGGTTACGCCCGTTTCCTTTTCACCATTTACCAGCACCCAGTTCACCGGGCATCTTCCCCGATAAAAAGGCAAGAGGGAACCGTGGAGATTGAAGGCGCCCTCAGTTGGAATTCCCAGTATTTCAAGACCCAGAAGCCTGCGATAATAAAAAGAAAATATTACCTGCGGCCTCCATATTGAAATTTTATCCCTCCAGTCCGGCCTATTCACGTTTTCCGGGCAAAACAGAGGAATGTCATTTTCAGCGGCCCAATCCGAAACGGAACCGAACCAGCAATTCTCGCCGGGATCGTCAACGTGGGAAAAAATGGCGTCAATCTCGAATCCGGCGCGCTTCAGGGATTCAAGCCCGGTTATACCCATGTCATGGTAGGCAAAAACAACCGCCCTCACGCCTTTTCTCCTCCGGACAGATTATCGTCAAAAGCATGGACCCGTTCTATGACAAACTCCGGTCTCTTGCGGACTTCACGATAAATGCGCCCGATATACTCGCCAATGACCCCTAAAGCAAAAAACTGCAAACCAACAAAAACAAACAGGATGGCAAAAAGGGTAAAAACCCCTTCCGCCGCCCAGGCAGCGCCGTAAAAGAGGCGGGAAACGGCAAGTATCAGGCCGAAGAGAACCCCTAAGAAAGACATTCCGATACCGCCGTACATGAGTAATTTCAAGGGAAAATCGGAAAAAGCGGCCACTAAATCAAACTGGAGATTTATCAGTTTTCTCAAGGGGTAGCTGGATTTGCCGGCGTATCTCTCCTCGTGCCCTACTTCTATTTCCGTCACGCGTTTCCCGAAATAGGTTGCGAGCGCCGGTATAAAGGTCGCGTGTTCATGACAGGAGGTCATGCGGTCGACCACAGACCTGCGGTAGGCGCGCATCATGCAGCCCCAGTCCTTCAGTTTTACACCCGTAATCTTCCTGGTAATGATATTGATCGCCTTGGACGGGATAATGCGGAAAATGGAATCCTTGCGCCCCCTTCTTACGGTGCCCACCACATCAAAGCCCCCCGCTACCATAGTCTCGACGAGCCGGGGGATATCTTCGGGCGGGTTCTGCAGGTCGGCGTCAATGGTAACAACGACCTCTCCTTTGGCAATGGAAAAGCCCGCCATGATTGCCGCATGCTGCCCGTAATTTCTGGTAAGTTCTACTACCTTTACTTCCCGGCGGGAAGTAAAGGTTTTTAAGATCGCGAGCGACCCATCCACGCTTCCGTCGTCAATCAGGATCACCTCAAAAGGCCTTCTCATGCCTTTCATAACCGGCAGGAGGCGCTCCATGAGTGCGGTTATATTTTCCTCTTCGTTATATACGGGAATAACTATGGAAACCATCTTCGCTCTTTCTTTTTTTTACATCAGGCAGCCTACCGGCCAAGGATCTCCCTGACGGCGTCACATACATAGCAGACATCGTCATCCGTCATATCCGGGAAAAGGGGCAGGGAAAGGAGACCTTTCGCAGCCCGTTCCGTCTCGGGAAGCGCCTCCGCCTCCACGGGAAATCTCTCCCTTACGTAGGACAGAAGGTGACAGGCCGGAAAATGGAGGCCGCAACCCACATTATACTCTGACAATCTTTTCATGAAAAGCCTTCTTTCCATAGCAAGAAGTTTTATGACAAACAAATGCCAGGCATGAACATGCGAATAAGGGGGAATACCCGGCAGGGCAATCCCCTCCGTGTCCTTCAGCCTATCCATGTACAGGGCGGCAAGATCGGCCCGGCGCTTATTCAATTCCCGAAGGCGCTCCATCTGCGCCAGACCCAGCGCCGCCTGCATGTCCGTCAGATTATACTTGAAGCCCGGCATCTGGATGTCATATTCAGGATTTCCCCCCTTGCCGTAGCGCTTCCAGGCATCTCTTTCGAGGCCGTGGAATCGAAGCTGCCGGAGCCTTTTCTCCATTTTCTCATCGTTGTGGGCAATCATCCCCCCTTCGCCCGTTGTTATATTCTTGATGGGATGGAAAGAAAAAACGGCCATCCGGCCGAAACCGCCCGCATGAATTCCCTTATACCATGCGCCAACAGCGTGTGCGGCATCTTCAATTACAAAAAGTCCCTGTCGGACGGCGATATCGAGGATCCTGTCCATGTCAACGGGAGCTCCGGCGAAATGGACAGGGATGATGCCCCTAGTTTTTTCAGTAATTTTTTCTTCAATCAGCCCGGCATTGATATTCAAAGTATCATAATCTATATCGACAAAAACCGGGGTGGCGCCAAGCATGGTTATCAGATTTATCGTCGAGGCGAAGGTCATGGAAGGGGTGATGATCTCGTCCCCCGCTCCTATGCCCAAAGCAAGGAGAAGCAGATGCATGCCCGCAGTGCCGGAACTGATGGAAACAGCATAGCCTGCGTTCGTGAGCCTGCAAAACTGCTCTTCAAATTTGCTGCAAAGCGGGCCGGTAGTGATCCATCCTGATTTTAAACAAGCAGTTACCTGCCTGATTTCCTCATCGCCGATGGCCGGCCTGCTTAAGGGAAGAAAGTCTTCACGGATATTCATTAGCTGCCTTTTTAATTTTCCAGTCTAACGAGATAATAATGTTTATTGTCCCACAAAACGGTGAGATGGCGAACTTCTTTTCTCAGTCTGTCCACTTTTTCCGGCCTATTGGTCGCACAGTAAACCACCTCCTGCTTCCCGGCAAGTTTGAAGAATTCCTCAGAATTCAGAAAATAGTGCGACTTTTCCGCTATCGGCAGGAATTCGCTGCCATAGCGCACTTCCCCTATGTCATCCACAATCGGGGTTCTCATTTTACCATAAAAATCAATCCCGTAAAGGGACATCCCGTATTGATAAAGCTCATGGCCGGCCGGCACATATTTTTTTATGGCCTGCGTAAGGATATAGGCCGATTTGCGAGGCGCCACAAAATGGGATACGGAAAAAACCGTCACTGCCAGGAAAAGGGCAGAGACAATATAAACCGTTATAAACCAGTTTCCGCCGGTTTTTTTTCTCGCATAATTCTGTTCATCATATAGATGAAACACGCGCCCCCCGAAAAGCGACAGGGGAAGAAAAATTGAGGCGATGTAAGGTATCAATTTAGAGTAAGAAAAAGAGAAAAACAGGGTTATAAAACCTATCCAGAGGAGAAGAAAAAGGGTCTCTTCTTTGCGGAACAATTTGTCCTTTATCCTGTCCCACCCTTGTCCTTTAAGGACTTTGATAAGAAAGACCGACCAGGGAAGGGTCCCGGCAATGATAACGGGCACATAAAAATACAGAGGCCCTGCGTGTTGATCGATCGTAGTTGCATACCTCTGAAAATGCTCCTGTATGAAAAAAAAACGGAAAAAATCGGGATGTGACTTTTGTATAAGAAAAATCCAGGGCAGGGAAACGGCAAGGAATATAACTATCCCCGTGGGAGATAAGAGTTTATAGGTCTCACGCCACCTTTTGACAGAGAAAAGCCATATAAGGATTATCGCACCCGGGAGAACTATGCCGATCAATCCCTTGGTAAGGAAGGCCAGGGCGCTGGAAAGGTAGAACAGATATATCCAGCGCTTATTATCTGTACAGGTATAATATCGGTAGCCCGCCCAGAGTGAGAGGCTCATAAAAAAGGCCACAGGCATGTCAAGGATATTTATCCTGCCGATGACAAAATGAAACATTGATATGGTTAAAACAGCGGCCGCGTAGAGCCCCGTATTATAATCCTGAAAGGCAGTTCCGATTCTATAGACGAGCAGAATGCAGGCCCAGGAGCAAAGACCGACAAAAAGGCGTGAGGAAAATTCATTCTCGCCGAACATCTTAAAAAAGAGCGCCGTCGCCCAGTAGACAAGCGGCGGCTTCTCTATATAGACGGCCCCTTTCAGCCGGGGGATAACGTAATCACCGGATTTATTCATGGAACGGGGAATCAGGCTGTAACGGCTCTCATCAGGCTCCATGAGGGGCATAAATGGGAGCATAGTTACGTAAAGGACAAGAGGAATGATGAACAAAACCATAGCCTTGCCAATTGTTCCCGACACTATTTTCCCTTCTCACTTTCATGACGCCGCGTGATGCCACGCTCCCTTTTTTCACATCAATCCGGCAATTGTCAATCAAAACTTTACCTGGGAATCCCTAAAGGTCTTTCTCCAGAAGGCGGTCCCTGATAAGGAAACCCTCCCCGGCGCGGTCGTCGCTATTCAGATGTTTAGCGATTTCCTGATAATATACGACAATCGACGGCTCCCGATTCCCTTTTCCAATACTCCTGCTTCATGCCCCCACAAACCAACACAAAATCTTGTGGCAGAAAAATGTTGACATACAAACGAAATTTTCCTATATTTCACCTGACAGAAAGCAATGTCTTATCAAAGCCTTGAACTGCCGATAATCTGTATTGTGTACCCCGATTATCCAATCAGCCTTCCTGTGGAAGGCGAGGAAAATCGGCAAGACAACCTTTCGCAAGAATAAATTTGCCGACAGGCTTCGTTTAAATCATGAATAAAAAAGACCTTTCCATAGCTCGTAGCTTAAAACGCCTTGTCCAAAAGCGTATTCCCCTCCTCGATGTG
>DATESZ010000226.1:0-45701 GCA_035283845.1 Syntrophales bacterium
TAAGGAGTCATCTTACCGGCGATGTATTCATAGGAGCGAATGGGGGAGGCAAATATCTGCTGGATGGAACCGGATTCTTTTTCCCTGACAATGGCCAGGGCGGATAATATGGGAACAAAGCCCATGATCGACAGGCTGAATGTCCCCGTAATGATAAAGGTAAGATCCCTAAGTGACTGGTTATACCAAAACCGTGGGGAAAGGACGATCGGCTCGAGATTAGCGGTAATCCCTCGCTTTTTAAGAAAAGAGTCGGCTATTTTTTTTGAATGTGAGTCATTGATGGCACTCAGATAATTGATAATAAAATAGGCGCTGGTAATCTCGGATCCATCAACCATGATCTGGACATTGGCGGGGAGATACTCTTTGATTTTTCGGGAGAAATCGGCGGGAATGATGACTGCGCACCGGGTTTTGCCCCTATCCATTAAATACTTTGCTTGATCATAGCGAGTAAGGAAATACTCGATATGAAAATACGAGGTATTATCGATTGCTTCAAGGTAATTTCTGCTCTCCCGGCTCTGATCCATATCGAAAACCGCCACGGGCATCTCTTTTAACTCAAAACAGATGCAATAACCGGACAAGAAGAGCAAAAACAACGGCATAAATAGGGCGATAATCAAGCTCAGGGGATCCCTGATAATATGGATGAATTCCGCCTTCATCACGGCCCATATCCTTTTTATGGTCATTGGCGCCCCCTTAGACCCTTCTTTACTCCTGCACTCCTCTACCTGCCGTAATATAGTAGACAAAGACATCCTCCAGAGAAGGAGTAATCCTGCTTATCACCTCAATACTTACACCTGCTGCCTGCAATTTATCCCTCACGGGTGCTTCTCCTCTGTCGGTCATGATATGAATCTTGTCTCCAAACAGGGCGACTTGGTCTATGAAATCGAGGCTGAGCAGCTCGTTGTAACACTCAAGGACAGAGAAAGTGGATACCTCATAAAAATTGACGGGCAGATCCACCTTCAATTCCCCCGGCGCGCCAAGTGCAACGAGACGCCCTTCATTCATCAAACCAAGGATATTGCAACGCTCGGCCTCGTCCATAAAATGGGTGGTAACAATGGTTGTTATCCCCTCTTCCGAAAGACGATAAATTATATCCCAGAATTCCATTCGAGCTACCGGATCAACTCCCGAAGTCGGCTCATCCAAAAAGAGCACTGCCGGTTGGTGCATGACCGCACATCCAAGTGCCAGTTTCTGTTTCCACCCTCCGGCCAGCTCGCTGGTCAGATACCTTTCCTTTCCCTTTAAGCCGGAAAGTTCAATAACCCAACCCTTCTTTATCTTCTTATCTTTCCTGCCTAATCCATAGATACTCCCGTAAAAGTCCAGATTTTGTTCCACAGTAAGATCCGGATAGAGGGAAAAGAGTTGTGACATATAGCCTATCCTCCCCTTTACCAGACGGGAATGCGTCGCTATGTCGCACCTCCCCACCTCTGCCCTGCCGGCGGTAGGGGGGCAAAGGCCGCACAACATCTTGATAACGGTGGTTTTCCCTGCCCCGTTAGGACCGAGGAGACCAAAAACAATGCCTCTGGCCACCTCGAAACTGACATTGTTTACTGCGGTAAAATCACCAAAATTTTTGGTGATACCAGAGACGATAACGGGTTTCCCGCCCACATCGGAAGATCTGAAGGGTATCCAGCTTTTCTTCCCCCTGTCGCCTGCGCTATCCTGCAAGAGCGACATAAAGACATCATCCATCGTGGGCGCCACTTCAGAGCACTCTCTTACATCAATCTCTCTTGCTGCCAGTCCTTCCTGCATTTTGGGCAATTCCACATCAGGGACATCCATAAATAAACGGATGCGGTCGCCGTATACCTGACCGGGGGTGAAGAGTTCTTCTCTCAAGATCCTGCATGCCTGGTTTATCCTGTCCGTTTTGAAGGAACAGACCTTCTGTTTAATCAACTTCTTTAAATTGGCAGGTGTACCACAGGTGATAACCTTTCCCTCCTGCATCATCACGATACGGTGACATCGCTCTGCCTCATCCATGTATGGGGTAGAAATGAGCACCGTAATACCCTGGGCGATAAATTCATAAAGAATCTTCCAGAGTTCACTGCGGGAAAGTGGATCAACCCCGGTGGTAGGTTCATCGAGGATCAAAACCCTGGGAAAGTGGATAAGTGCGCAGCTTAAAGCTAACTTTTTCTTCATCCCTCCCGATAGGGCGCCTGCCCGACGATTCCGAAAGGGCTCCATCCGCGAAAAGAGGAGGAGTCTTTCCTTCTGCCGCTCCCGCTCGACCTCAGGAATACCGCGGAGATCAGCCATGAAATTTATATTCTCTTCCACCGTCATATCGAGATAGAGGGTGAAGTCCTGAGACATGTAGCCTATGGCAGAACGGATGGCATCCGGTTCCCTTTCCACATTATGACTGTCCACGAACATCAAGCCGGAGCTCGGCGCAAGAATGCCGCAGAGCATCTGCATCGTCGTGGTCTTTCCGGCTCCATCGGAGCCTAAGAGGCCAAAAATCTCTCCCCGTTTTACCTTAAGATTAAGGTCATCAACTGCCGTAAAGTCGCCATACCTCTTAGTTAAACCCTCAACCAGGACAACATAGTCTCTTAACTTTTCTATTTCCATGGCTGACTTTTATCCCACTTTAAGTCTACATCGGCCGGCATACCCGGCTTGAGAATCCCCTGGGGATTATAAATCCCCACCTTTATCTTATACACCATGCTGGAACGGTGTTCATCCATCTGGACGTCCCGGGGGGTAAATTCCGCCTTGGGCGCCACAAGGATAACCCTTCCGTTAAAGTAGCGGTGGGGGAAGGAATCAACATAGATGCGCGCCTCGTCTGCTAACCTGACCTTTCCGATATCTCTCTGCTCAACATATGTTTTGACGTAGAGGTTCGCCAGGTCAACCATGACCGCCAGAGGCGTACCCGGCACTACATTCTCACCGAGTTCAATGACTTTGTCAATCACCGTCCCCTTTACCGGAGAATAGATAAATGTATCATTCAGAGTCGCCTCTATCTCCCTCTTCCTGGCCATCGCGCCGTTCAGGGCAGCCCTTGCCATGCCCTCGTTTTTTTTTGCCGAGGCAAGTTCCCTTTCCACTGTGGCCACATCATTCTCTTTAAGCCTGATGTCGGTTAGAGAAGACTTAGCCAGTGACAGGCCAGCCTTCGCCACATCATATGTTTTCTTTATATCATCCATCCTGCTCTGTGCTATCGCCTTTTTATCTGCCAAAGAGGAAAATCGTTTATAGTCCTTCTCCGCTTTGTCAAATTCAGCTTCCGCCTGGGCGATCGCAGCGGCAGACTGTCTCTTAACCAGTTCCAGCGCGATACTCGCCCCTCTGATCCTGCTCTCTAACACCTCTACATCATCACTGGCTCTCCTGACTGCTTCTTGCGCCCCCGTAATCTCCGCCTCCGCATTTGCAATCTGCGCCTTTATCTGTTCCGAATCTATCACTGCCACGAGTTGACCTGCCTGTACCTCAGAGCCTTCCTCGGCGTGCAACTGAATCACCTGCCCCTTCACCTTTGAGCTCAGACTTACCTCTGTGCCCTCAACCCAGCCGTGCAGCCGCAAGAAGCCCTTTCTGACACCACCTTCAAGAGTGGCAGATATGTATATCGCAACTACCCCGAGAACAAAGAAGAAAGCAACCGCAAACAATATGACTTTCCGCCTCGTTATCTTTCCACCGCCTTCTTTCATTACCGGCCTCCTTGTTTTATATGAAAATGCCCCCCTCCCTGTATCCCTCCCCCTCGACGGGGGAGGGAGGGGTGGGGGTGATTTTCATGCTTCGTAGTGCCCAAAATCACGGGCATGGGAGTTATATTGAATACACCGGTTACCCCCGTGCAGGGGTAGGTTTCAAGCCTACTCCTGCAATCCTCCCATCGCCTTTCTGACCCTCGCCATTGCCACCTGATAATCAAAACCGGCGCGGTAGTTGTCAGTCCTGATCTCTGTCAGGAGGGTCTGGGCATCAATCACCTCGGTAGCGGTACCTACGAGGTTCTGGTAACGGTCCTTGGTAATGCGCAGATTCTCCTCTCCCTGCTCTATAGCCTTTTCCGTTACCCGGATGCGCTCTGCTGCTATCTTGACATCATTAACGGCAGTCCGATACTCAAGCCCGATCTGCTCTATCAATTGGCGGAGGCCATCTTCGTTCTGTGCCCGGAGCTTAACCGCCCGGCGGTAGCGGGAAGTCGTTGAAAGGCCGTCAAAGAGATTCATCTTCAAACCCACTGAGGCCGACATAATTGACTGTTCCGTAGCCCTGTCGTTTTGGTGATAGTCAACCGCAAGCCGCGCAAAGAGTTCCGGGGCAAAGTTACTTTTGCTTTCTTCCTCTTCACGTTTACTCCCCTCGACTATCTTTTTCAGGGCTTTTATCTCCGCCCTTGTATTAATCGCCTTTTCCACTCCACCAGGAGGAAGTTCCTCCTCCGATTCTACCTTCTCCTCCAGCTCAGCCCGGTATTCCGGCTTCTGGGTGATAAGAAAGTTCAAGAGGAGCCACCTGTTTTCCACCATGTTGGCTACGGCAAGTTTCTGCTGCTTGCTTGCCGCCAGCTTTACTTCCGCTTGAAGGAAATCGTTCAGCGTTGACACCCCCTGTTCATAGAAATCTTTCGCCACCTGCAAATGCTCCGTCATCTGCTCGACCTCTTCCTCGGCAGACTTCAGAAGTTTTTTTGCTTCCCGTATCCCATAGTAGGCCTCTACCACCTGGAGGAAGACTTCCTGTTCCTTCCCCTTATAGTCAAATCCGGCAGCCTCCTTCAACGCCTTTGCCCTCCTATAACGGGACGATGTCCTCCCAAAGTCGTAGAGGGTCTGGGTCAGCGCCAGACTGAAAGAACCATAATCGGCCTCCTGCATTTCAACAGGGGCGCCAAAGGCTTTCACTTTCAGAGCCTGAGCGTCATCTTGTGCGTTGTACGCTCCCTGAACGTCCATACGGGGAAGGTAACCGCTTCGGGCTATGCGGACATCCTCTTGGGCCACCTTTTCATTATGGACCGCCACTCTGAGGGTTGGGTTCGTCTCCGCCGCCTTTCTGAGACACTCACTCAGGGTAAGAACTTCCGCTGACGCAGAACAGGTACATAAAAGCACCAGCAAGACAGTTGCATGGCTTACTTTTAGCATAATTCCCTCCTCCGGTTCTTTTTTATTTGTAATACATTATACAACGAGAGCTAAATACTTGAATATTATTTTTTTTATGGGTAAAATGAAAGAACTATTATTTTTTCGCTACAGGTTGTCAGTGATGAGAATTCTATTTGTCTGCAACGCAAATATCGTGCGCAGCTTCATGGCTGAGCGCTTGCTTAAGAGTCTGCTGAAAAGTCGCGGCATTCGTGAAGTGGAAGTCGAATCCGCCGGCCTCTTGGATATGCAGGGAGCGCCTGCTGACACGATAGCGAGGCAGATCCTGCGGGAAAAAGGCATCGAAGATGAAGGGCACCATTCACGGATGGTGAATGAAGCCATGATCGAAGAAGCGGACCTGATCGTTACGATGGAAAAGGAGCAATTGCAAAAAATTGGGGATCAATATCCCCGGGCCATAGGCAAATTACGGTTATTGAAATCCTATTTGCCGGATCCGGATCACAGCGAAACAGCGGGAGACATCAAGGATCCCTATCGGCGTTCCATTTTTCATTACCGGTTGTGCTTTGCAGAAATATCTCTGGCCATGGGGGAATTGATCAAATGTATTTAGAATACTGGGGTTTGCAGAAGTTCCCGTTCGAAAATGCGCCTGATCCAGAATTTATGTATAATTCCACGGAACATCAAGAAGCCCTGATCAGACTGGTCTATGCGGCAAAGCGCAGCAAAGGGGCCGTCTTGCTGACCGGTGAAATCGGGTGCGGCAAAACGATGTTGAGCCGGGTATTCGTCCAGCAATTGAGCGACGCTGAGTTTGACATCGGCCTGATGACGAACCCATCCATGGAGCCGGTCGACTTTCTGAAGGAGGCCATCTACCAGCTTGGTCTCGATAACCAGTCAAATTCCAAGTCGGATTTGCTGAAAATATTAAATGACCGCATGCTCGAAAACGTGAAAAACAACCGGTCGATGCTATTGATCATCGACGAGGCCCAATTGGTTCATCAGGATACATTTGAAGAGATTCGACTGCTCTTGAATTTTCAACTCAACGACCGCTATCTTTTGACCCTGGTCCTTATGGGGCAGCCGGAATTGCGGGATATGATCAGGGGATATAAACAACTTGACCAGCGTATAGCCATTCGCTTCCATTTAAATCCCCTGAATCATGATGATACTGGGAAATACGTCGTCTTCCGTCTGGAAAAGGCCGGGCGGAAGGAAAATATATTTACTGCGGCCGCCGCGGAAGAAATTTATCACTACTCCCAGGGCGTTCCGCGTAAAATAAATAACATCTGCGATCTGTCCCTGCTTATCGGATTCAGCATGAAGGTCAAAAATATAGACGCCGATCTTATCCGGAAGGTGATCAAGGATTCATTATAGGTATCTGCCTACAGCCTAAACAACGGCCGCAGCCTGGTTTCCGGAAAAAGCCCGCGATTATTTGCCTCTTCACAATACCAGTACGGCGCCCAGAGATCCCGGAGGCGGTAATAGTTCTGCGCAATGCAACTGCCCATACAGATGTGTTTCATGATGCACTCTGCGCAAATCCCCTGAAGTTTAGCCGGCAGTCCCGCACGGATCTGCTTGAGCGTCGAAGAATTCAACCATGCCTCCTTCAGGGGATCCCGGGAGGCGTGGCCGAAAATCAGCTCAGGAACGGTTGCGCCGATCCCGCAGAGGGCATAGGAACCGTCAGCAAGAACACCCAGGATGCCCAGGATACCGCAGGAGTGGCAGCCGTCGCCTACTGCACCGAACATTTTCCCCAGGCGGCGGAAGGACGGAGGTTGATGGAAATAGAGGGGCAGAGTCGCCGATGATGATAATTCATCATCTACCCACGCTCCCAGCGCGATCAGTTCCTCGATGTCGATCGTTTCCCCTGCGGCATGCATCCGCTTGCCCCTGGCCGTCGGCTGCAGAATATTGAATTTTACGGAACCCGCCCCCAAGGATTCGGCCAGTCGGACAATCGCCTGCATTTGATCTTTGTTGCGCTGCATCAACGTCATGATGATCTGGGGCTTCAACCCGGCCGCAACCAGATTGTTAATGCCGGCGACGGCGGCAGCGAAACACCCCTCCTTGCCTCTGATCCAGTCGTGTATTTCCGCTTCGGCCGCATCCAGACTGACGGCTGCGAACGCGCGTTCACAAGCGGCTATCCTCTCCGCAAGACTTGGTGTGCAGAGCGTTCCATTGGTTTCCACGGTAAGGCGGAGACGCCGTTTTCTTATGATATCCAGCAATTCATTGATCTGGGGGTGGAGCAAAGGTTCACCGCCCGTCAATTTGACTCCCTTCGTTCCGAGAGGCTCGGCCTGGTCGAGAATCGCGGTGAACAATTCCCGGTCGACGGCCGATATCGTTTTTTCTTCCGGACAATAACGAGGTTCGATCCAGCAGTGACGGCAGCAGAGGTTACACGTATCGGTAAGGTAAAAATATAGCTCGTTCAAGGAATAAGGAACGTTTCCATCCGGCGGGTCGTTTGTCATGGGCTACCTGATTGGTAATGGATTGATCGTTCCGGCAGTGTCCCCCCCTGCTCCTGGAACAACCGGAGGCAGGCGTCGGGACTCGGGTGGTTGATCTTCCCCGTCATCGTATAGGCCGTCGCCGGGCAATTGCCCGTGCAGTAATCCCTATAGGGACAGTCCCGACAAAAGGCGAAGGATGAGAGGGGGCTCAGCGAGCGTTCGCGCAACTTCCGCAAATCGGGATGGTGCTGCCAGACGTCGAGCAGATCGTCCTGGCCGATCCTCCCCAGGACCATGTGGCCCAATTGAAGACAGGGGATAATGGCGCCGTCCGCCCGGACGGCAATCGTCTGCCGGGGGCCGTTGCAGCCCGTGAGAAAACCTCTCCCCTCCATCCGCTGCCGTCCCTCCTGGCGGGCCTCCTTCATTTCGAGCCATGCGCGTCCGTCTGCGAGGGGGCCGGCCGTCGCGTTGATCCTGCCCCCGTATCTGTCGGTCAGGAGCAACAGGGTCTCCATGGCCAGGGAGCGCTCGGCAACGGTGAGCTGGGTCTGGGCGGCGTTCTTGCGGCACAGGCCCATAGGGGAGGCCGAGTTGGTCGAAAACGCAGGCAGTCCAATCTCTTCCAGCAGGAGTTTGGCGACTGCTTCGAGCTCGTGGACGTTTTTCCGATGGATGGTGACACGGACGGTTACGGGAACGTTGAACTGTTGCAGGGTTTTGATTCCTTGAATCGCCCTTGTGAAATTGCCCTTCCCCCGGAAGGCGTCATGGGTAATGTCGATCGCACCGTCAATGGAGACCTGAACGTGGTTGCAGCGGCGGGTCGATGCCAGGAATGAGGCCATGTCGGGATCAATGAGCGTGCCGTTGCTGAGAATCGAAAAGCGCATCCGGTTGGCCACAATCCCCCGGATGATCTCTCTGAGGTCGGGGCGATAGAAGGGTTCGCCTCCGGAGAGCGTGACATTCATGACGGCGCAACGCTGCAGTTCGGAAAAAAAACGCAGCCACGCCTCCTGCGGCAGATCCGTGCCGACATCGCCGGGCCCTGAAAAATGACTGCAATATGCGCACCGGAGGTTGCAGGAAGTGGTGATTTCCATATCGACGGAACGGGGCGACTTCATGACTTCTAAGCCCATGTCATCCTCGATGTTCTTCGTAACGGGCCAGTCCAAACCGGACCGCACTCTGGACGAAGGCCTGAACGTGGCCGGCCACATCGGAGGGAACATCCGCCGCCGCTTCCCTGATTTTGCTTACAATGTCACCGAGGGTGTAATGACCGTCGAGCTGCTTCCAGATCAGAACGCCGGTCGGGTTGAGACCAAAGGTGTTGCCCGTATCAGGATCAAAGAGGATCGCCCAGTCGTCAAATTCTTCCCGGAGGACGATCAGGGGATTCGCGATAACATTTTTTTCTTCCGTTTCATTCATGATGTTTTTCTGGTCCGTCTCCTTTTTTAAGATAAAAACTTAATTAAATTTGATCATTTGCCGATATAACAGGCTATTTTCAAGAAAATCAAGACGATTTTTACCGGTTCTGTCATGTCCGGTTCCGAGTGTATTTAGTTGAATATCGTTTACATATAGTATATGATATAAATGGCTGAAACACAAGGGAGGGAGGTTTGTATGATCAAGTCGAAAAGAAATTTTCTCGCCGCCATTTTTGGAACGGCTGTCATTCTTCCCGCATTCAAGCTCCCTACGCCTGAAAATGTTTACGACCGCCTGAAGTGCTGCTGGACCTGGTACGAAACCAAGGAAATTCTGAATGCAATACCAGTCAGAATAGGCGGCATAGCAACGAGAGATGAGGCTCCCTTTACCATTCTTTCCGATGCCCGCCGCCGGGATCTTATCCGCTTGAATCGGGTGGCGGCACGGATCTGGGAGCTCTGTGACGGCAGGAACGGCGTCGACGCGATGGTGCGAACGATGATGGACGATTACGATGTATCGCCCGGCCTGTGCGCAACTGACGTTATTCTCACGCTCAGGACGTTCAAGCGAAAAGGTCTGATCTCTTGCTGAATTTACGGAGTCTCATTTATAAGGGGGAAAGTCGATGACAACGATAAAACTACCCTACGAACCGCCCCTGATCATTGACTTGAGCGGCGGAGTGGCTTTTGCGGCTGAGCAGTGCATGAATGGGGCAAATGCAGAACAACAGCAGTGTAAGACCGGCGGATCCCCGGGAAAGCATTGCCAGTCCGGTGCAACGGCCTTCGGCGGGAAATGCCTGAACGGCAGCGTCGCTTCGGATGAGTGCGATTCGGGAAGTGGCGCGCAATCGAACAAGTGCGATGCAGGGTCCGTGGCCTCATCGGAATGCAAATCCGGCTCGGCTGCCGGAGGAAAATGCAACACAGGCAGTGCCGCCGCTTCCGGAGCGTCGTGCGAGAGCGGGAGTGAGGCGAAAGGCGGCTGCAATGGCGGTTCACTTAATTAAGGATCATGTTTTGCCGGAGCGTCGGCGAAAGGGCAATGTTATACCGAGGTTTCGGCAGCCTATTGATCATATCTCGCCATGGAGGGATTGTTTTTAAGATCTGAAGAGCGAGAGGAATTGATTATTCTTCTGAAAATAAAGATCGAACGCGGGGACGGAAGCGCACAGATCGCAGCAAAACCGGAATGCCCGTGTCTTTAAATCCCTGTCCATAAGGTCAAATCCGTGGATGTGGTCCCGTAAAAGTTCGGCCAGCGCGGACAATTTCTCCCGGCGCTCCAGATCGAGATGGTTCGCCTGCTTCAGGAACATGATACTGGTCAAAGGCGCCTCGTTTTGGTGATGATTCGCCGCCTTTCTCTCAAAAAGATTGACCTGGCTGAACGGCGAGGCATGAATCGTAAATCCGCCCCTGTCTTTCGCAACCACGGGCGCATCATCGGAGAGGACATCTCCACTGGTCACATAGCCTGCCGCCGTGCTTTTGCCAGCGCCTGACGCCCCCACAAATAGGTATCCGTTTGATTTAATAACGATCCCTGCCCCGTGGATCATGAGTTTATCCTGTTCGGTCATGATAATAGCCATGAAGAGAAACAACAGCTTGTGCAAACTGCCCAGGATAAAATTCTTGCCGTCCGATCTGAACAGGTAGATATGACCCCTTTGGGAATAAATATTGTAGGCCAGCACCCCGTTGAGAAATCCGATCAGGAGGGGCGTTTCCGAGAAGGGATACAGCTTTTCCACATGGCGGAGGGTTCTAAACGTTTCCCGGTCTTGTTTTTGAGAGAGCGGGATGGGGTGGGTCTTAAATTTACGGAGCGTCACGAGGTGATTATAGGATACAGTGAGCTGGGCAGCCGTTGGACCCCTCGGCTTGAGAAAACCACGAAAGAAATCCTTCAAAGGGGTCAGAAAGAACGCCATCGCCTCATCCATTTGGATAGCGATGGATGTTCCGGCAATAACAATAATCATTTGCTTCATTTTTTGGTTATTCATTTTCCCGTTTATTTGAAAATCCCCCTCGCCCTTTACAAAAGGGGGTTAGGGGGGATTTTCATGCTCCCTTGAGTCCGTTTCGAGCATGGGTGTTATTTATATTATAGAATAGCGAAAATTCAAGGGAATATTATTTGGACTGGACATGAAAGCACGCGTGGAAGATCAGTTCATGGTGAGCATACTCGATGACCTGTCGCATCCGGAACGGGGCGCCGATGTTGCACGGAGGATCACCGAACGTAGCAGGGACTTCGACTGGGATTACCTGATTCGCGGGATGTCCGACGAAGGCGTTTTGTTTCTCTTCTTTTATTACATCAAAAAATCCCGCCTTCAGAATCTGCTCCCTCCGGAAGTCTTTGACGTGCTTTCCGGCCGGTATTGCGAAAATTTAAGAAAGAACATGATCGCCTGCACCGCGCTGAAACCCGTGTTTGACGCATTGCATGAACAAACGGTGCCGTTTATCGTCCTCAAAGGCATCGCTCTTGCCGAACGGGTTTATCCCGGATTCGGCATACGAGGTATGTCCGATGCCGATCTTCTGGTAAAGAAGGATGACATGTATAGGGTTGACGCTTCTCTTTCCGCACTGGGGTACGTCGCCAGGGATAGTTCCGCAAAGCAGGCGCTCGATAACCCGGTAGGCTATCTGGCCAGTCTGGATTACCGTAAAGATGACGGATGTCTTCCAAATCTCCACATCCACTGGCACCCCGTCAATACATCCGTCCCGGCCTTTATGTTTGCCGGACAGGTTGATCAGGACCGGCTATGGGAAAAGGCGATTTCCACGGAGGTAGCAAACGCAAAAGCCCGTATCCTCTGCCCGGAGCATCAGGTGATCTATCTATGTGAACACGCGCTCAGGATCAATCATTCGTTCGATCGCCTCATATTGATGTATGACATTTTTTTTGTCGTAAAGACGTATCAGGATGAAATCAGTTGGGATTTTATCGTCGATGAAGCCCGGAGGTTTAACCTATCGAAACTGGTCCTTTTAAGCCTTTCCATTGTTCGGCATTATACATCGTTGACCCTTTCCGAGGAGATGATGCGGAGATTGCATGCAGCGGATTTGACATTCGGTGAAAAGTTGTTCCTTGCTCTCCAATTCAAGAACCGGCGTTTTCGCGGCAGCAGTTTGCTCATCTATCTGGCCATGAATCGGGGATTTGTCGAAAAGTGCCGTTTTTTATTCCGAACCTTTTTTCCGCCCCCGCATATCCTCATGCAACGACGATATGCAAAAGATCGCAAGTTCAAGGCGTCTTTTTATGGCCTCCGTTTCTGGGAAGTGTTGTCGCATCCGTTCCGGATTAACCGGCGTGATCGATGACGATTGTCAGGCGGGCAGTTCACTCGCCGATATCCCCGCCGCAATGGTGAGGATGTTGTTTTCCGACAGATTGATCAGCTTTTCTTCCATCGTCTTTTTGCCGTGTCCATCTACGACAATCCGGACAATGGGTTTCAAGGGATTGTTCGGATTTGTCTCCACCACGACGCCAATGGACTTGTTGTTCAACCGGACATAGCTGCCGATCGGGTAAAGCGTAATTACATCAAGAAACAACTTCACAGTATGGGGGGCGAAAAGCAGATCTTTGCTCCCGGCCAGTTGCAGGACGGAAAGATATTGGGCCGCAGCTTTCTTGTGGGGACGATCATGGGTCATAGCCTCATAGGAATCGCAAATCCCGATGATTTTCGCATACTCGGAAATCTCGTCTCCCTTAATACCGGACGGATATCCCTGGCCATTCTCCCGTTCATGATGTTCATGGATCGCCCGGCGCACATTCGGATAATTAAGGGCCATAAAGATATCCCCTCCCGTTTCGGCGTGTTTTCTCATCGCGGCAAACTCGGACTCGGTCAATTTGCCGTCTTTCCGGATGATGCTATCGGGTATCGGGTACATGCCGATGTCGTGATGCAGAGCCGCCAGGCAGATCTCGGTCAGCCTCTCAGGGGTGTACCCCATCCGCATGCCGATCTTGAACGAATAGATCATGCTGTTGACGGGTGAGTCGATGTACATATCGGCGCCGTGTCCAAATTCCAATGTCAAATGATACATCTCGTCGATCAGGGACGGTTTGGCGATAAGCTGCTCGATAATGTCCAAGGGCTTTTCCAGGCTGATTTGTTTCCCCGCGAGCAGAATATCTCTGACCTCCCGGAGATAGTCCTGAGCGCTGAGGTAAATATCTTTACCGCTCGGGGAGAATGTACTGTCGGAAAGCGGCGGCGCTTGCCGCTCCGGAGGATTCTCAGGAGAAACATCGGGCGGCGTTTTCGTCTTGGGATTGATGAGTTCTGCGAGATCACTCAAACGCACCCCATCCGCACGTTCATCGACTGCCGGCGCCGGCGCTGGCGTACTGCCCCTGACCAAATCCGAAATGCGCACCATCGAACGCTCTCAACCTGCCTTTCTATGGATAACAGTTAATTTGATTTTCCCGGCTTTTTTACTATAATGCATTTTCAAAAAATGCAAGACCAATTTGACACGGATCGACTTTTTAAGAAAAATGCCTTGACAATCTTTACGCTTTTCAGTGATATTGCAGTCCTAAAATCATTTGTCCACATAGCGGGGGAGCCATGATGACCTTCAGAACAAGGCGATTTTTTTACTTACTTATTCTGATAGTTTCGTCTTTCTCCATTCAGTGCTGCACCCTCGAGGCCCCCGGCATCCCCGTGAAAACATACCGGGAACCTACTACCGCCTTGACTACTGACGGAAAACAGCAGCAGGAAATTAAGGAAACAATCAAGGGGTTGAGCAGCATCAAGGAAAACAGCGTCTTTACGGAAAAATACGGAGTTCCCGAGTATATCGTCGGTCCGGAAGACGTCATTTCCATCAGTTACTGGACACCCTCGCGCGAAGAGGGGTTCAAACAGACCGTCTACACGACTACAGTCCGGCCGGATGGCAAGATCTCCTTTGTCTTTGCCGACGATATCCCCGTCAGCGGTCGTACTGCCAGGGAAATCGACGACATCCTGACGGAAGCGGCCAAAAAATACATGGTAGATCCCCGCATCGAGGTTATCGTCAAGGAGTGGAAAAGCAAGCACGTCAACCTCTTCGGTCAGATCAACTCCCTGCAGCAGACAATGAACTCCGGTCCCGGCAAATACCCGCTGCAAGGCAAAACCAGAGTTCTCGACATCATCGTGTTCGCCGGCGGCGCCATCTCGGGTAAGGATACGGGAAACGGCGATCTGCGCCGGGTGGAACTGGTCCGCCAGGGGAAAATATATTCCCTGAATCTTTACAATGCCATGTTCCATGGCGACGTCACCGACAACGTCATCCTCGATCACGGCGATATCATCACTGTTCCGGAAATGCCGACCTTCGCCGAGCGCATTTACGTCTTCGGACAGGTGGTTTCGCAGGGCATCCTGAGGCTGAGAGATTCCAACGACCTGCTGACCGCTATCGCCATTTCCGGCGGGACCACCCCATTGGCCATGAAAACCGATGTCAAGATCATCAGAGAATATAAGGAAAGGCAGGGCAGGCCTGTTATCCTTTCAGCCAATCTTGACCAGATCCTGTATCAGGGCGATCTTTCCCAGAACGTTAAACTGAAGGACGGGGACGTCATCTATGTGCCAAGAAAGGTGATTGGGGACATCAACGAATTCATTGCCAATATCTCCCCCACACTTGATTTCATCAATGACCGTCCGAGCGAATTCCGGTCAAATTACCTGATGAATCAGAACGCGATGAGATGGTAACCAAAGGAGACTTACCGTCATGCCGATGGCCTATGACCTGAACCTGCGTGAATACTGGCGAACGATCCGCAAACGCAAATTCATCATCATCTTTACGATAGTCATGCTGACCCTCTTCAGCCTCATCTTTTCCGTTCTGGGCCGGCCGACGCCGATCTACAGAACCAGCGCCAGCGTCAAGGTTGAAAAATCGGCTTCAGTCACGGGTCTTTACATCCAGGCCGTTTCCTGGTCATCCACGAACTACATGGAAACCCAGATGACCATGATCAAGAGTTACTTCATCATGGAAATGGTGGCCAGGAAAATGGGATTGATCCCTCCCGACATTTCTTCCGATGACGCGCGCAACAACCCCCGATACCTGACAGTAATTCTTGGCCTGAAGGGTAACGTGGAGACGGAACAGGAAGGGAACAGCGACATCATCAGCATCACCGCCACGTCCGAAGACCCGAAAAAGGCTCAGCGTCTCGCCAACACCGTGGCCCAGGTATACAAGGACCAGCACGCCCTGGATCTGAACAAGCGCGCCATCGAATCCAAGAAATTCATCGAGGGTCAGGTTATTGTCACCAAGGAAAAACTGCAAATGTCGGAAAACGCGGTTAAGAACTTTCGGGAAACCAATCGCATGGTTTCTTTAGACTCCCAATCCTCAGGCCTCGTCAGTCAGTTTTCCGACCTGGAGATGAAAAACACCCATAATCTCGCCGTTTACAGCAAGATCAAAGAAATCGCGAAGGCCCTGGACCGGGCGGAAGACAGCCCCCTGTCGTCCAAGACGATCTTTTATTTCGAAGAGGCGTCAGGTCCCTACAAAGGCCTCAACGACCGTCTCGTACAACTGATGCTGGATAGGGATGTCCTCCTTATAAACTACACGGATAGTTTTACCCAGGTAATCCAGATCAAGAAACAGATCCACGAAATCATCACCAGCATGAAGGCCCAGTTAAATGCCCAGCAACAGAGCCTCTCCCAGACCATCAATATGATGCAGGAACAGCTCAAGACCCTGGACGGAAAGCTCAAAGATCTCCCGGAAAAAGGCCTGGAGCTGGCCCGCCTGGAAAGAGAAGTGGGCGTCGACCGGGAAATCTATATTATGCTGGAAAAACAATATCAGCAATCTCTTATCCAGAACGCGGAGAAGATAGAGGAAGTTCAGATCGTCAAACCGGCGCTCGAACCCACCTATCCCATCAATCCTCCGCAGACGACGGCCACAACGGGCCTGGGCTTTATCCTTGGAATCGTCCTGGGCCTCGTTTTTGCCTTCCTCATCGAAACCTTCGATACGTCTATCGGCGCCGTGGAGGACGTGGAGGAGTTTCTCGGTGTCCACGTCCTCGGCATCGTCCCCTATACCGACTTCGACGAACTGAAGATCACCATAGAGGGGAAATTAGGGAAGGAGATCGACGAAGACCATTTATGGCGAAGCACCCGACTTGTTTCTCATTTCGCCACCAAGAGCACCTCGGCGGAGAGTTACCGCGCCCTGCGCACCAACATCAACTTCGTCAAACTGGAAACTGACATAAAGACGATCCTCGTAACCAGTTCCTCGCCCCAGGAAGGAAAGACCACCGCCGCCTGCAATCTGGCCGTTACGATGGCCCAGGCGGGTAACAAAGTCCTTCTTGTCGACGGCGATTTTCGCCGACCGGTAATATCAAAAGTTTTCGGCATCCCGTCCCTGCCTGGGCTGACGGATGTCATCCTCGGCAATTACGCGTGGCGCGATGTTGTTCGTTCCATCACGGACATCATGATGGGTAAAATGACGATGGAGGAGGTAATTGTCAACCCCGGCCTTGACAACCTCTACATAATTACCTGCGGAACAATTGCCCCCAATCCGGCCGAACTGGTAAGCTCCCGCATCAATGCGGATTTTATTAAAGAGTCGCATGAAGAATATGATTTCGTGATCATCGACGGCCCGCCAGTTCTGGCGGCCACCGATGCAGCGATCTGGGGAACAAAGGCCGACGGGGTCATCATCGTTTACCAGGTCGGCAAGGTCGCCCGTGGCGCCCTGAAGCGGGCCAAGGCCCAGATCGATAACGTCAAGGCGAGAATCATCGGTGTTGTCCTCAACGGCCTTAAGGCGGAAATCAGCCCGGATTTCGAATATCACGATAAATATTATTACTATTACGGCAGCGAACACAAGAAAACACTTACCCTGGTGGATAGGGTCGTCTCCTGGTCGGAACAGGTCAAAAAATATGTGAAGGATTTTCCCGAGAAACTGAAAAATATCATGAAAGATAAAGAAAAGTGGAAACCGAATATAGATATCAGGTCCGGTGTTTTTAAGATAGTTTTGCTGCTTCTGGCGCTCGCTTTGCTGATCGCGGGTCTTTATTACCAGCGGACGATCAAGAAGTCCGTCCAAGCTCCGGCCAGGCCGGACAAAGTTCAAACCGTTCCGGCGCCCATTGTGCCGTCGGAACGCAAGGATAAACCTTCTGGAGAAAAATAATGAGCCGCTCTCGACGAAGACGAAAAAAGCGCAGAAAGTTCAGAACGTCTCTGATGTGGTTCGCAATCATATCGCTCGTGGTGATCCTCATTGCCGCCTTCCTGGGTTTAGGAGGCGGCCTCGTAAATTTCATCGACAAACACGCCGATGTTCTGGACACTCAGTACATTCCGAAGGATATTGACAATGCCACGTTAGAAAAACTGAAAAAAACATTTGATCAACAGCAATCCAAACCAATTGATCGCGCCACATTGGAAAAACTGAAAAAAACATTTGATCAAAAGCAATCCAAACCATAGGATAAACCCAAGCCGTAATGTCTAATGAAACCGCTCTTGAAAGTAAAGCCATCCTCTTTTTTTTAGCGATCGTTGCAATAACCTTTGTCGGGGGGATGTTTCTTACCAAGATATCGATGGGCATCACTTTCGCGGTCATCGCGGCCGTCATCATGGCAGTGGTATGTTTCATGAATCCGGAGCTCGGCCTGTATATCCTCGTTTGCGCCATGCTCCTGGGGCCGCAGTTCGGTTTGGGTGAAGCAACGGGAGAAAGCGTTCGCGGCCGGGGTATCACGCTGCGATTTGACGATTTGCTCCTGCTCATCATCGGTTTCAGTTGGTTTCTGAGCACGGCCATCAATAAAGAGCGGGGGCTCTTTCTCAAGACACCCCTGAATCGGAATATCGCTTACTATTTACTCGTCTGTCTTGTCTCCACCCTGATCGGATATATGATGGGAAACGTCAAGGGGATGGCAGGAATATTTTTCGTCCTCAAATACTTCGAATATTATATCGTCTATTTCATGGCTGTGAACTACCTGAAAGAAAAAAAGCAGATGGAACGCTTGATCTTCACCATGCTGATCGTCTGCCTGATTGTTTGCATTGTCGGCATCTATCAGATCCCCGCCGGCCGCCGCGTGTCGGCGCCTTTCGAAGGTGAAGCCGGCGAACCGAATACCCTGGGCGGTTATCTGGTACTCATGCTTTCTCTGGTTTTAGGGCTTTTGTTCAATAAATACGGCACAATCAAGAAAAAGTTCTTTTTCGGGGGACTTGTGTTTTTCATTCTCATCACCTTAGCGGCGACCCTTTCCCGGAGTTCCTGGCTGGCCTTAGTACCGATGCTGCTGGCTCTAATCTATTTCAACAAAAGGAAAATGGTCGTGATCATGCCGTTACTATTTGTAATTATCCTGTCTGCTTTTCTATTGCCCTCAGGAGTGAAGCAAAGGGTCATGTTTACCTTCTCTCAGCCTTTGGAACATGGACAGATTGCCGTTGGCGCTGTACGCATTGATACTTCCACTTCCGCCCGCCTGAACTCATGGAAAAAAGTGCTGACAAGGGATTTCATAACCCACCCGCTTCTCGGTTACGGCGTGACCGGCTATCATTTCCTCGATGCCCAATATCCCCGCGTACTGGCAGAGACCGGGTTTGCAGGATTTTTTTCCTTCATAGCCCTCCTGATTGCTATTTACAAAAACGCCCTCCAGACGCGGCGCCAATATGAGGATGATCCTTTCTATTTAGGCGTTTCCACCGGTTTTCTGGCAGGATTTTTCGCCATGCTCACCCATGCCATCGGATCCAACACCTTCATTATCGTCCGTATTATGGAACCTTTCTGGTTCCTGACAGCTATCATGGTCATGATTCCCCAGATCGCCCATCGGCCGGATACCTCATTAACCTGAGCTTGTATAAGTGTGATAAACATAGTAATAAACTACCTTATAAATTTCATGGATTATCATCCCCTGATGTAATCCAAGGGGCGGAGCTTTAGAATACATAAATGATGAAAAGTCTTCAAGAAATCGTCATAGAACCGAAGAAATCCTGGTTTGGTTTCCGGGGGCGGGAACTCTGGCAATATCGCGAGTTATTACGATTTCTGGTGGTTCGGGATATTAAGGTGCGATATAAACAGACCGTGCTGGGCGGTTTGTGGGCAATCCTGCAGCCTTTTATGAGCATGCTGATCTTCACCATTTTTTTCGGCAAGCTGGCAAAAATTCCTTCCGACAACCTGCCCTACCCCATATTCGTGTACGCGGCACTGCTCCCCTGGCAATTTTTCAGCAACGGAATCGGCAATGCCGGCAATAGTATTGTTGCCAGTAGCAATTTGATATCCAAGGTCTATTTCCCGAGGATCATCATTCCCGCGGCCTCTCTCGGAGCGGGATTGCTTGACTTCATCATTGCTTCATTCATTCTATTTATTATGATGGTATATTATGGAATCTTTCCGGGACTATCTATTTTGTTTCTCCCCCTCCTTTTGTTTGGTGTCATCGTGACGACGTTAGGCGTGGGAATGCTTCTCTCTGCTTTCAATGTCGTATATCGCGATTTCCGTTACGTGATCCCTTTTCTCGTCCAGTTCTGGCTATTTGCCACCCCTGTAATTTATCCTTCGAACATTGTTCCGCAACAGTGGAGGTGGCTGATTAATCTGAATCCCATGGCCGGTCTCATCACGGCATTTCGTTCCGCTATTTTGGGGCAATCGATACCTTGGGCAGATCTGTCAATATCTTTTTCTATCAGCATTTTTTTATTCATCATCGGCTTGCTCTCTTTTTACCGTATGGAGCGACGTTTTGCGGATGTCATTTAACTCCGGTGATATTAGACAATTTCGAATATCACCGTATCCCTGTGGTAAGGTATCACTCCCTATCCCTATGAATGATATCGTCATCCGAGTTGAGAATGTGGGAAAGATTTACCGTATCGGTTCTACCGTGGAGCATAATAAAACCTTCCGCGAGGCGATGACGGAAATGATCTTGGTCCCATGGCGGTCCATGCGGAACGCTTTCAGCAGGCAATCGGCTGAAGCAATTGAAAAATCGGACAACCATGTCTGGGCCTTGAGGGATATCTCCTTTGAGGTCAAACAGGGCGAAGTCGTGGGCATCATCGGCCGCAACGGTTCAGGTAAAAGTACGCTTCTGAAGATTCTTTCACGGATCACGGAACCCACGGAAGGCAGAGTTTTTTTGCGGGGGAGGGTCGGCTCCCTTCTGGAAGTCGGAACGGGATTTCACTCCGAGCTGACCGGACAGGAAAATATTTATCTAAGCGGCAGTATCCTTGGCATGAGCAGTAACGAAATCAGCCGCAGGTTCGATGAAATCGTCGCCTTTGCGGAAGTAGAAAAATTCATCCATACTCCAGTGAAGCATTATTCCAGCGGCATGTACATGCGCTTGGCCTTTGCCGTTGCCGCGCACTTCGAGACTGAAATTCTGCTTGTAGACGAAGTGCTCGCAGTTGGCGACGACGCCTTTCAAAAAAAGTGCCTGGGTAAAATGGGCGATGTGGCAAAAAAAGGACGTACAGTATTATTTGTAAGCCATAATATGGGTGCGATCGAAGGTCTTTGTACTCAAGCATACCTCCTCAAGGGTGGGCGGGTCGCCTTATACGGCAAAACCGATAGAGTTGTTTCATTCTACTTAACCCAAAAATATCAGCACAATGGGAATATTTTGGCTCACTGTCCACGTACAGGCAATGGGAAAGTGAAAATTATTTCATTTCATGTCGAAACGTCTGCTGGTGAGGTTCTTCAGGTGGCAACAAGCGGTAATCCCACAGTCTTCGCTTTTGAGTTTGAGAATTTAGGCTGCGATCCCAAAGATCAAGTCTCTTTTAGTTTTAGTGTTCATACGGACCGAGAGTTTGGATTGTTTCATTATTATAGTCATTTTTCAAACATTTATTTTAAAAAGCTTCCACCAAAAGGCTATTTTAAATGTTTAATTTCTGAGCTTCCGTTAGCACCGGGGAATTATCTTGTAATGTGCCGTACAGTTCTGAATGGTGATCAAACAACCGGCATAGAGGCGGACTGGCCGCGGGATTTTCTTCCAATGACCGTGATGGGAGGAGATTTCTATGGCACGGGAAATATTAATTTATCTACATGGGGTTCTATCCTCGTAAAGGGTATTTGGTCCATGGTGGATACTGATCATTAACTTAATCCACTACAAGAAATTGGATGCGGTAAGAAAGAATGTATCAAGCCTCGAAATAAATAGCTTACTGAATCTTCTTACGTTCTCAGCATAAAGGGAGTTGTAAGTGTGTCTTTCCACTCCAGTGGCATTCATAATTTTCAATCGTCCCGACTTGACAAGAATAGTATTCGAGGTAATTCGTAAAGCTCAGCCTTTAAAACTGTTACTAATCGCTGATGGTCCGCGAGCGGACCGGCCAGGTGAAGCCGAAAAGTGCGATGCCACGCGTGCCATTGTTGAGCAGGTAGATTGGCCATGCGAGGTACTGAACAATTATTCAGATACTAACCTGGGCTGCAAGCGACGTGTCACCAGTGGGCTTGATTGGGTATTCTCGACCGTACCCGAAGCAATCATTCTGGAGGATGATTGCCTGCCCAATCCGACATTCTTCCGGTTCTGCGCTGAACTTCTGGAACACTACCGTGACGATAAGCGTATTATGATGATCAGCGGTGATAATTTCCAGGATGGAAATCAGTGCACGCCATACAGTTATTATTTCTCCAGTCATGTCCATATATGGGGATGGGCCGTCTGGCGTAGGGCTTGGATGCATTACAGCGATAATCTGGACAGATGGCCAGCCCTGCGTGAAACGAATTGGCTTAGAAAAACCTTTCAGGACAAATATCTGTCTCAATATTGGCGGGCGATATTCGATAGGCTCTACCAGAGCCCCATTGATACTTGGGACTACTACTGGATGTACTCGATATGGAATCAAAATGGACTTTCCGTGATACCGGCAGTGAACCTTGTCAGTAACATCGGATTTGATCAGCGTGCCACCCATACTGTGAATGATAATAAACGCATGGCGAATCGTCCAACGGGCGCAATTACCTTTCCCTTGAATCATCCGCATGATATTGTTCAAAATGTCAAGGCAGATCGTTATACGTCTACCCACGCACTTGCAATTCGACCGCTATCGATCTGGCCTCTCAGGATGATTCGAAAACTGAGACAGATCTTTTTAACTCGGAATGGAACTTAAAAAACCCATTAACACACTTCGCCATATGAGTGGTGTGTTGAAGGATCGAATACATTGGGCCAGCCTTCTGACTGCCTCCTCCTATGAGAGGTTAGAGCTTGCTCGTATTAAGAGAATTCCCCGTTATCAACGAGGAACGACCGATTTCCTTGGTCGTCCGGTTGCTTTCGTAGATTCTGCAACGTTCTTGCATGGCTACAAGGAAATCTTTCAAAAAGAAGTGTATCGTTTTCGAGCTTCAACGCAAATGCCGGTAATAATTGATTGTGGAGCAAATATAGGACTAAGCATCATTTTTTTCAAGTCTCTTTACCCTAAGGCAACGATAGTTGCGTATGAACCTGATCCGAAGATATTCGCAGTGTGCAGTGAGAATATAAGGTCATTCGGCCTGACAAATATAGTCCTTTGTCCGCAAGCTGTATGGATTCAGGATAAGCAGATGGATTTTTCCGTTGAAGGAGGGTTTTCGGGTAGATTAGCAAAACCTGGCGACCATAATGAACTCATTTCAGTGCCAACCTGTAGATTAAGAAATTCATTGGAAGATAGAATAGACTTCCTCAAGATCGATATTGAAGGTGCAGAACATCAAGTTTTGATGGACTGTGCTGACCTGCTTCATAATGTTGAAAATATTTTTATTGAGTACCATTCTCACTTTAAAGAACAACAACAACTGCATGAATTGTTAGAGGTCCTTTCGGAAGCCGGTTTTCGCTACCACATACATGAAGCCTATACAGTGAAGAATCCTTATATTGATCGAACCCTTTTGCTTGGGATGGATCTCCAATTGAATATCTATGGCTTTAGAATGCGTTGATGATTATTATGTTAAGGGCGAAAGAACTTTGCAAGAACAAGGCAATCAAGCTGTTGTAGTTATTCCAATATATAGTCAACGGCCTTCCCAGACAGAGGAAATTGCCTATCGGCAGGTTTTAGAAATACTAGGAAATCATCCTATTGCCTTGATTGTGCCAGAAGGCTTGGACGTTTCTTATTACCAATCTTTTCATAACTCTGCAATCGAACGTTTTGCGACCTTTTACTTTCAAGGAGTTGGCGGTTACAGCCGACTCTTGCTTTCGCCGAAGTTCTATAGAAGATTCATCAAATATGAGTTTATCCTTATCTATCAATTAGATGCGTTTGTATTTCGCGATGAACTTTTAGAGTGGTGTGATGCAGGGTTCGACTATGTCGGCGCCCCTTGGTTTCAAGGGTTTAATAGCATTTCTGAAGGAGCGGGCTTTCTTGGTGTTGGAAATGGTGGGTTTTCTCTTCGGCGCATCCGCTCCTGTTTGAAAGCCTTGAATCAATTTTCATGGCTTATACCCCCTCATAAGATATGGAATAATTATCTTTCCCATAACTTGATAAGGCGAATTCTTTGCATGCCCGCTTTGTTTGCAAATTTTACAGTTCGCAATAATTCCTTTCACTTGTTCAATGATTTTTCAGGAAACGAAGACCTATTTTGGGGACTTTATGTTACCAAGAATTTCAATTGGTTTAATACGGCGACAATTGACGCAGCAATCAGGTTTAGTTTTGAATGCAACCCGCGTCTATTGTTTCAGCAAAACCAAAATAAATTGCCCTTTGGTTGTCACGCATGGATGCGCTATGATTACAAATTTTGGAAACCACACATCGAACAATTTGGTCACCATTTGTAAGAAGAATATTAAGGTCTCTCCTTATGCGCTGTCCTTCTTTAAATAACATCCCACCGCCACCGCCCGGCAAAACGGGTTGGCCGTGGACGGAAGAATCGCCTGCCTTGCCGGCAAAAATGGATGACGGTTCCCCATGGCCGAAGATCAGTATTGTTACGCCAAGCCTGAATCAGGGACAGTTTATAGAAGAAACGATACGATCCGTTCTTCTCCAAGGTTATCCCTTCCTTGAATATATTATAATTGATGGTGGTTCAACAGATGAATCTATAGATATTATTAAAAAATATGAATCATGGCCAATTTATTGGGTCACTGAACCTGATAGCGGTCAACCGCAAGCTATCAACAAAGGCTTTACAAGAGCAACTGGAGATATTGTTTCTTGGTTGAATTCCGATGATACCTACAAGCCTAATGCTTTAAAAGCGGTTGCGGAAATTTTAGTAAATAATCCAAGTGATTTATTTATATATGGCGATGTTGATTTTATAGATGCAGATAGTAACTTTCTAAGAAAATTCGGTACAGGAGAATTCGATTTAATAAATGATATTTACACAAATATGATACCACAACAAGCTGCTTTCTGGAGGAAAGCGATATTTGAAAGTATCGGGTATCTCGATGAAAAGTTTCAACATCCTTTTGATAATGATTTTTTTATCCGCGTGGGGACTATATACAAAATCCGATATGTACCAGTACCATTGGCTAACTATCGACTCCATCCAAGTTCAAAAGGGGAGATTGGACTTGGAACTATCAGATTTTTCCTTGAATATCTGGCAATTTTAGATAAATTTTTTCAAAGAACCGATATTCCGCAAAATGTTTATAATCATAAGAAAAAAATTTTATCGTATTGGCATGAACGAACGGCACACAAATATTTTGAATTGGCATCTAAAAGTAGCGCACGAAAACATTTTTGGAAAGCCATTACCCTGACTCCTTTAAGGATGCAAAACATTACTCTCATAGCTAATGTAATTGATACACTGATCGGTTCAAAATTTGGAAGCCTTATCCAAGTATTTAGTAAAAGACTTAGAAAATTAACCCATTAGTCATTAATATTATGCAAAGGTCTCAATCCAATGCCTCTGAAACCCTACGAGATTGCAGTTGCTTACAGGATATGCCCGCTTCTCTTGAAACAGGCGCCTATGTATGGGAACGACAAATATAGACTGTCTGAGTTGTGTATACAGACTTTTAAGAAATCTCTCGGTTGCCTACGGGCGAAGATCTACGTGCTTTTGGATAATTGCCCGCATGAATACGAGTATATCTTCAGAAAATATTTTCAAACCGAAGATTTGGCAATATTTCGGCTTAACGGAATCGGTAATAAAGGCACATATAAAATGCAGATTGATATCCTCTTGAAGCAAAATGATGCGGAAGTGGTGTACTTTGCTGAGGACGATTATTACTATTTTTCTGGTGCGCTTGAGCGCATGGTGCGAATGATAACGTCAAATGCCGATGTGCATTTCGTATCTCCGTATGACCACCTTGACCTGTACACGACCGAGTTACACAATCACCAGAATTATATTAAATTATTTGAAAACCATCACTGGCGCACAGCAAATTCGACATGCCTGACGTTTTTGACCACAAAAACCACGCTCAATAAGGCCAGAAGGATTATGGAGAGTTACTCCCGCGGTAACCACGACGCAAGTATGTGGCTTATTCTCACCAAATACAAGCTAAATCCCTTTATAGCCGCTTTCTATAGGTTTACAAATTGGAGAATGTACGACATTGTGACCAAAGCATGGTATTACGGCTGGCGGCATATACTCTTTGGCAAACGGATGAAACTCTGGATTCCCGTTCCTTCTCTCGCTACTCATATGCTGACCCACTATTTAGCACCCGCGCACGACTGGGAAAGCATATTTGCCGCAGAAACAGCAAATGGAAATAGTAACTTGGGCAAGGGAACCGGGGACAAAAAAGACTTACCTCTTCAGTAATGAGTTGAAAAACTTTCCGAATCATGACTTTCGTTGAAAGAGGTTATTAGATGATTTCGAGATATAAACAAGACGCAAGTCCCAAAGTATCTATAATTATCGCTCACCTCAACAATATTTCCTGCCTGGTTGACTGCATATGCTCACTGAATGAAATCAGCTATCCATATTATGATATTTTTATTGTGCATAATGGTGTCAAAAGCAATACTTTACCGAATGCTTTAGCTCAACTATCAAAATACATTGCTGATATTGTGGACACGGGTAACAATATAGGCTTTTCTGCAGGTAATAATGTTGGAATCAAACGAGCCCTACAGAAAGGAGCAGAATATGTGCTTCTCCTGAATGATGACACGGTGGTCTCTCCACATTTTCTAAATATACTTGTGGAGCATGCCTTGAAATCGTCTTATGCAGGAATAACTGGTCCCCGTATATTCTATTTCAATGAACCGGAAAAAATTTGGTTCGCAGGAGCGCAAATCGATCCAGAAGTCTTTAATATACGAACTTTTAATTATGATCATAGAGAGGATGGGGAAATTGAGAATCCCATAGAATCGGATTATATTACCGCGTGTGCATTACTAATCAGCAAAGAAGTTATAAAAACAATTGGCATGCTCGATGAAAGGTTTTTTCTATATTGGGAAGATGTGGACTGGGGGATGCGGGCAAAAAAAGTGGGGTTTAAAAACCTGGTAATACCTTCTGCCCATGTTTGGCATAAGGTTTCGTTGTCGTCAGGTGGCATGGATTCACTTATCAGGGTCTACCACAAGACGCGCAGTCATCTTTTGCTGGTCAGACTCCATGCACCGAAGACGCTGCCAAAACTCCATATTAAATTTATACGAGATATTGCCTGGCTTTTATTGAAATCCAACGATAGGAACCGGTTTAAGAGAGCTCGCGCATATATCGCGGCAATCAAAGACTACCATAAAGGGAAGACAGATAAAGGCCCTCAATGGATTTGGAACGATGACAAAAATTAAAGGTATTTACGATTCCTATTGGCAAAATCGCCTCACGAGTGTAAATAATGATCCAATCGACGACCATTCCCCCAATGAAATCTTCGAAACTATCGCTTCCCTTATGAAAACTGGCTGGAAGCTCCTTGATGTCGGATGCGGGGAAGGCAAAATAGCTGAAATCGCTCGAACAAAGTTTGATGAAATATATGGTTGCGATATTTCAAAGACAGCTCTCCTAAAAGCAAAGGATAGAGGCATATCCACTGTCTGTGTTGATTTAAATGATGGATTAGTTCCGTACAAAGATAATTCTTTTGATTGCATAACTGCATTAGAGGTTGCTGAACATCTCGTCGACCCTCTCCGGTTTTTCAACGATCTTCGAAGGATTCTTAAACCCAAAGGTCAACTCCTCCTGACGACGCCCAACATCAGATATTTAAGGAATCTGTATAGGCTGATATTCAAAGGGATATTTCCTCATACCACAACCGATGATTTTATCTGGGGTGGCGGACATATTCACTACTTTACGCGAAAAGACATCACCTATTTGTTGAATGAAGCAGGTTTCAAAAAGACTTCTTTCCATATAAACGGTAACCAATTTCCCCGCTCTTGGAAAAGGCGTATTATTCGCATGCTTGTCGGGCCATCATGTTTTAGCGAATTTTTCTGTGGGGGAATTTGCGTGGAGGTCATCAAGGAATGAAAAATGCAGCGCCAACTCTTCAGCGTATCCGAGATGCCCACGGTTGGAAACGGGAGTATGAAAAACACTTGCCGATTAGCCGGTTTTTATTTCGGCCTCTCGGTTTTCTTCTTACGTGGCTGGCTATCAGGCTTGGTTTAACATCAGAGGCAGTGTCATGGATATCTGGTGCCGTTGGACTGGCAGGCTGTTTTTGCCTCATAAGCGGCGATCCGGAATTACTCTCTACGGGCATTGGGCTGCTTTTGCTGTTTAATCTTCTTGATTGTGTTGACGGCAGCATTGCCAGAACCATGAAGACGGAAAATCCTTATGGTAGATTCTTAGATTCCCTATGCGGTGGAATCATCGATCTTATTTTCTGGGGCATCATCGGTGTCGCCGCCTTCCGGCATCCAAACCTGACTTTTTGGCAAGATCCCTTCGGATACGGGCCTCTATTCTGGCCCGTCTTAGGGTTCACTGCCAGTCACCTCAATATGTTTCATGGTTATATGGAAAGAACGTTTGATGAATTACTGAGGAAGCATTGGGAACAATCCCATATGGTAGGCAATGAAATGCCAGTTACAGCCTCCCGGGTAGATAGGATAGATGCCTCAACCAATTACCGTACAAAAAATATATTACGTATCATTAACAATAATTTGCGAGTTCGCGAGACACACTGCATTCTTATCCTGATAACATACTTGGTTAAGGCTATCGACATCCCTATTTTGCTTTACTTTTTTTATTACTTATCTCAAAGCGTTGTATTATTAATAGTATATAGTCACCGCGGCCGAATTGCCAAAATGCAGCAGGCACAATAACTCCTATGCCCGGGGTGGACACAACGGAAGGATGAAAATCACCCCCACCCCTTCCTCCCCCGTCGATGGGGAGGGATACAGGGAGGGGGTATTTTTATGTAGACTCAAATGTGGAATTTGGAAGCCTTTAGATAGGTAGGGCAGTTACCCAGTAAGGAGTTTTATGATCCTGATCGCCGGCGGTGCGGGCTATATCGGCTCACACGCCAATAAACTATTCAACCAGCGCGGCTACGAAACCGTGGTTTTCGACAACCTGGTTTACGGCCACCGCTCCTTTGTCCGATGGGGCGACTTCGTTCTAGGCGATCTCGCCGACCGCGACCAGCTCCGGTTCTGCTTCCGCCAATACTCCATCGAGGCCGTTATGCACTTCTGCGCCTTCGCCTATGTGGGCGAGTCAGTCACCGATCCGGCTAAATACTATCGCAACAACGTTGTGAACGCCCTGAACCTCCTCGATACCATGCGCGAATTCCATGTCCCTTACCTTATCTTTTCGTCCACTTGTTCCACTTACGGAATGCCGCAACGCATTCCGCTCACGGAAGATCACCCCCAATCGCCCGTCAATCCTTACGGCTGGAGCAAGTTCATGATTGAGCAGATCCTCAAGGACTACGACAATGCCTACGGGATCAAATACGTCGCCCTTCGCTATTTCAACGCTGCCGGGGCTGACCTAGACGCTGACATAGGCGAGCGTCACGATCCGGAAACGCACCTGATTCCACTGGTACTCGACGTTGCTGCCGGCAAGCGGCCCGATGTAAAAATTTTCGGCACGGATTACGAAACCCCCGATGGGACCTGTGTCCGCGACTACATCCATGTCACCGACCTTTCCGACGCCCACATCCTGTCTCTGAATTACCTGCGTGGCGGCGGACCGAGCGATTCATTCAACCTCGGCAACGGGAACGGGTTTTCCGTGCGTGAGGTTATTCGGACTGCCGAAAAAGTGACCGGTCGCGCTATCAAATACGTAGAAACAGACCGCCGCGCCGGCGATCCGCCGGTCTTGATCGGCAGTGCACGCAAAGCGATGGAAATACTGCAATGGCGCCCCCAGTTCGCCGATCTTCCGGTCATCATTCAAACCGCCTGGCGTTGGCACCAGAAAGAGTGAAACTCTCATGATGGTGCCCGACACAAAGGGGAATGAAAATTACCCCTACCCTTCCCCCTCCCTCAAGGGGAGGGGGTTAGGGGGAGGGTGAAAGGTATTTTCAGATGAAAATACGGCAAGGTATGAGCCAGCTTATCACGATAGGCAAGAAGTGTTTCTACCGCTTCTTTCCCTCCGCCCATGTGAGTGCATATATCCGCACTCTCTACCTCAAGAGGCATGTACGGCATTATTGCTTTTCACATACCCTGGATGCGGGCTGCGGGACTGGCCTCTTTACCCTGTTTTTGGCGGAAAAATTTCCCCAGGCGCAATTTGTTGGTTATGACATTTCCCGCGACGACATTCTCCAATGTGATAAAGAGGCCGGCCGGAAGGGTTTGAGAAACGTGTCCTTTCAAGTTCAGAATTTGATGGAGCTTGACGAGTATGAGCGGTACGATTTTATTTTCTCAATCGATTGCTTAGAGCATATCCCAGGTAATCGAAGGGTGATTGACAACCTGGTCAAGGCATTAGCCCCAGGGGGAATACTGTACCTGGCGATGCCCGGTGAAAATAAGCACCGATATCTTTTCCCGAAACGCTACTTTGAACAGTACACTAAGTGGGCCTCCGGAGAGCATATCGGAGATCAATATACACGCGATGAACTCGTTGCCGTATTCCGCGCGCTGCAACTAAACATTCTCCATTCTCAATACACGTTCGGCTTCTGGGGAAAGTTGGCCTGGGAGTTGGACATGCTGACTGATCGCAAACCCGGCTTGAAAACCATTCTGCTCCCCCTCTTGTTCTGCATCGGAGCCTTGGACCCATTCTTTTCCAACAACTCAGGTCCCTATGGATTGCTGGTGATTGGGCAGAAACCACGCTGATGGCCATAAAGATTAATCGTTAAGCTAATAATGCAACACAACAAAGACCATTTATTGAAACGTCCCCCCTATCCCCGTGGCCTGCTGGTTGATATTCACAGTTATTGTAACGCAAGTTGCAGAATCTGTCCCTATCCCCAACTGAGCAAAGTAAATCCTATGGGCTTTATGTCATGGGATTTATACACAAAGATTTTAGACGATTATAAACAGCTAATGGATCGTTACAATTTTACCGGTGTCCTCGGATATTGTCAGATGAGCGAGCCTTTTATTCTCAAGGACATAGCAAGATGGGTCAAATATGCTATGGACAAGAAACTCCGGGTTTATTTCAATACCAACGCATCACTTCTCTCTCCTGCCATTGTGGATTCTCTCGTTGAAATTGGTTTTAATGGGTTTTTCAATATTAGCTTTCATGGGATAACCCGCGAGACTTATGAAAATATCATGCATTTGGATTATGATAGTGCAATGAACAATATTGAACATCTCTTAAAGAAATTTCCCCCGATTAACATCCGGATAAATGCCGTTTGTTTTGGCTGGGGAGCCAATGAAGAAAAAAAAATCCGCTCTTTCTGGAAATCCAAGGGAATCTCTGCCATCATCAGCAAGGCTCAATCAAGGACCGGGCTCGTAGCAGAACTGAATACAGTCTCAAGAAGAAGGATAGCCGGGTGCGGGACAGAGCGGGTATTTTATGAAATGGTGGTATCTTTTAACGGTGACGTGCTGTTATGCTGTAATGATATGGCGCGAGAAGTCATTATTGGAAACTTAAACGATGTTTCCATAGAGGATGTGTGGAATGGGGATCAGTTTGTCAAGATTCTGCAAGGAATTTATAATGATCGAAATTTACCACTCGATTTCATTTGTAAACGGTGCGAAGAAAGCGAGGATTATTGGTCGCTTAGAAGAATCGTAAAATCAATCATGCCGGAGCGAATTTTACGGGCTATCCAAGAGGCAAGGGATTCGGAATGGATTGTAAATAAATGAAGAGGCTATAGGCAAATTGTGAAATCATGAATATCTGTTTTTTTTCATCGGTCACGTACTGGCATGGTCTCAAGGGAGGCATGGAAAATTTCGGCAAAATTCTTCTCGAAGGTTTGTCCAGGCGCGGCCACGACATTACCGTCATTTCATCACGCCACCCATCAGGAAAAGAGTATGAATTAATAGGAAATATCCAACTATTCTATTTGCCCCATACCAAATTTAGTTCTGTATGGCATGGTTGGAGAAAGGAAAGCCAGAAAAAATTTATTGCCCTAAACAAAACAAGTCGATTTGATATCATTTGTGCACAGCAACCCATATTCCCTCCTCTTTCCCGAGAAGTCAGATCAAGTATCCCAATTATAACGTTTATTCAGGCCCATGAAGGATGGGTGGTGCTGTCCGAGTTTAATAGATTTATACATTTTAGGCATCAATCAAAGGCATTTACCAAGAGTATGGCGACATTCATTTATCATTATCTGTGGTGGGAGCTGCCTAATTTTTGGCTAAGCGATCTCATTATCACGCCGGCCAACGAGGTAACTTCCTCTCTTCCCAAATGGTTTTTCTTGAAGTCAGGCAAGGTTAAGACTGTTTATAATAGCGTCAACACAAATCATTTTAAGCCCGATCAAACGGCAAAACAGCGTATTATCCATAAATATCCCCAATTGGCCAGTCAAAAGATCGTCCTGTTTATGAGTCACGTGACACCGCAAAAGGGGCTCCACTTTTTACTGAAGGTTTTGCCTGCTCTTCTGGAACGGGGGAATGATGTCAGTCTTTTTGTTGTCGGTAGCGGAGATTTTCTCGCCGAAGCAAAAGAAATGGCAGTTCATTTGAGAATCAGTGAGCGGGTGATCTTCTCAGGCATGGTTGACAATGAGGGATTGCCGGACCACATCAACGCAGCCGATGTTTTTGTGCTGCCCACATTGAGAAAAGAGGGACTGCCTCTTTCCATCCTCGAAGCAATGGCCTGTAAAATACCCGTTATTGCTTCAGACATCGGCGGAAATGCATCAGCAGTTAAAAATGGCATAAACGGTATTTTGATCCCGCCGGGTGATATCGCACGGCTTGAGGAGAGCATACACCTATTACTAAACGATAAAGCCTTATCAAATCGGTTGGCCGAAAATGGTTACCAATACGCCATAGATACTTTTAGCGAAAAAAAAATGATAGATCAATTCGAACTGCTTATGAATGACGCGCTCGTGATGAAAAGAAGGCCGTAATATTCATCATCCGGATTTAATATATACGTTACGCAATAACGAACCATGAAATTCCCTTACATTACTATATTTATTCCAACCTACAATGATCAACATGACTTATCAGCTTGCTTGGCGTCAATTCGATTGCTGAATTATCCAAAGGATAAAATAGAAATTATCATCTGGGACAATGCTTCCCAGGATGGCACAATCCGAATGGTGCTGGACCAATTTTCCGAAATGGAAAAAGATGGCTGGGTACAACTCAAGTTGATCGAAAGAAGCAAAAATGATGGCGCCTATATCCCCTATAATCTGGCTCTGAAATATCTTTCCCCCCAATCACACTACATACTGGGTCTGGATGCCGATGTAGAATTGTCCGAGAAAGGGTTGGCCTATCTGATCAATGCCGCACAGGAGGATCAGGTGGCTGCTGTAGGGGCCCGCTCCGTATATTATGACAAACCATCTCTGCTTTCCCATGGGGCCGGTTTCGTGAATCATTGGACTGGTTTCTACAGCGAGAAGAATCCCGGGACAAGGATAGAATGCGATTATGTGATCGGATGCTGCTGGCTTCTGAACAGGAACATTTTCGAATCACTCGGAGGCTTTGATCCGGACTATTACATTAATCATTGGGAGGTAGATTATTGTCTCCGAGCGAAGAATAAGGGGTGCCGGATTCTTTATGAACCAGAGGCTGTCGCGCGTCACAAGATCCCTCTCAAGGGGACATCTAACCCGGAAAGAATCTACTACCTTTACAGAAACAAAATCATCCTGATAAAAAAGACCTTTCGCTCTCCTGAAAAATGGCTCGCCCTGACTTTCAACCTCCTGTTTGGGGCCCCAAAAGCGATCCATGGCTCTTTCATGAGAAATAAAGGCTATGATTACCGGGAGCTGAAAGTTATTAAGAGGGCATTTTACGACGGCTGGCTGAACCGGACAGGTAAATCATTTTGATCAGAGACAGAGTCACTTGAATATTAAAATCCTCTTTGTCATCGACGGACTGGAGTTTGGCGGGGGCGAGCGTTGTTTTGCCCAGATAATCTCTGCACTTCCCACAGAACGATACGAGATTTTTCTGGCCTCGGCGGGAAATCCCTGCCTTTACGATGAGATACAAAATACCCGGGTGCATCTCGTCCCCCTGGATTTTTCCCATAAGTACAATCCAGCCCTGTTTACCCGGTTAGCGAGAATCATCATGGCGGAAGGGA
This sequence comes from Syntrophales bacterium, assembly GCA_035283845.1. Classification (GTDB taxonomy): domain Bacteria; phylum Desulfobacterota; class Syntrophia; order Syntrophales; family JACQWR01; genus DATESZ01. Next base: position 34,105 of record DATESZ010000226.1, read on the forward strand.
TCGACATCGTTCATGGTCAGGGGGCCAGGGCGGAATTTTACGCCCGCCTCGCTTCCGGTCTGGCAAAAACATCAAAATATATCTCGACAATCGCCATGCCCGTGGAAGGCTATGATGTCGGGAAATTCCAAAAGAGAGACTATCGGTTTCTCGATAGATTTTCTGAGAGGTATGTTGATCGATTTATTGTCGTCTCCGATTCCCTTAAAGAGAGAATGATCAGACAGCATGCAATTCCCTCCGAGAAAATTGCCCGAATTTACAACGGCATCGAGATTGATTTCTATAACCCCGATGAACAAGAAAATCGACGGGCTAAAATCAGGGAGGAACTTTACCTTGACGACGATGTGCTGCTGGTGGGCTCCATAGGGCGTCTGGTCTGGCAGAAGGGATTTGAATACTTTCTGCAATGCATTCCCAATGTGATCGGTATCAGCTCTCGTATAAAGTTTTTACTTGTTGGCGAAGGGCCTCTGAGAAGGCCGTTGGAAGATCTAAGCAAAGGGCTCGGGATTGAGCAATTCATCATCTTTACGGGCCAGCGAAAAGACATCCGCGATGTTCTCGCCGCCCTTGATATTTTAGTTATCCCCTCAGTTCTTGAAGGATTTCCAATGATTACGCTCGAGGCCATGGCGATGGGAAAACCTATCATTGCCACCCGGATCGATGGGATCACGGAGCAGATCAGGGACGGTAAAGAAGGCTTCCTGGTTGCGTCTCGGAGTCCCGCCGAACTGACTCAGGCTATAGTGAAAGTTGCTGGCGATTCCCTCTTGGCTGACCGCCTCGGCAACTCCGCCAGGCAAAGGGTTGCGACGGAATTTTCGGTACAGCAGATGATAGGGGCAACGATTAAAGTCTATGAAGAGCTTTCCTAATGCCTTCCTACCCGCATCCCAGGCAGCAGATTGCCCCCACTGCGGGCAGTGCAGCCGCTTTGATTTCCAGTACAACCACCGTATCTATTTCCGCTGTCCCGCCTGTAGCCTAATCCATCTCGTGCGGAAAACAGAGGAAGCGGACGATCCGGTTTCCTACTACAGAGAAAACTATTACAATGATTACGTTGACGATCAATCGGAAAGAAGCAGAACGAGTCTGAATGACCACATTCTTGACTTAATCGGAACAAACGTCAACAAAGGGCGTCTCCTCGATATCGGATGCGGATGCGGTTTCTTTCTCAGCAGGGCGCGCAGCCGGGGCTGGGACATTCGGGGTGTCGATCCTTCTGAACAATCGATTGCCAAGGCGCAAGAACTGATAGGAGAAGCGGCTTCAGTGGGAGCTCTTCAGGATGTCAACAACGGTGGTTTATTTGATGTCGTCACCATGATCAACGTCCTGGATCACCTGAGGAGTCCCGATAAAGCGCTGGCAAGCTTCCGGGAGGTCCTCAGGCCAGGCGGGCTTTTGTATCTCCGTTTTCCCAACGGATTTTTTCATAGCTCCATCATCAGAATGCAGGCAAGAATAACAGACAAACCGATCCTGAATCGTCTGCTGATTTTTCATGAATATGCATTCACTCCGCCATTTATCAGGAGAGTCCTGAAAGAACATGGGTATGAACATATAAAGATTTACAACTCCCGCATATCCGGGGCTGCACTCTATAGGCAGTCTCCGGTATTGGGGTTGTTTGGCAGCGGGTTCAATGGTTTTCTTTGGCTGATTGTCTCTTTTCTTAAGCATGTTTCCGATGGCCGCTGGTTGCTGGGTCCCTCGCTGGAGGTTACAGCGGTAAAACGATAGGGAATGAATATCCTCTTTGTTTCAGATGTATCCATTCACGATATCCCTGGCGGAGCTGAGCGGGTCCTTTATGAACAGACGACCAGGCTGGCCGCCAGGGGACACGATGTTCACATCCTAACTCGCAGACTGCCCGCTCATCATTCAGACGATGACATGATTCAGAATGTCAGGGAATGGCGATATCGTGTGAATCAGAATAACGCCATCTCCTTTTTTGCATCCACTCTTCCAAACGGGAGAAGACTCTTCGAAGCACTGAGTAATGCCAATAAGTTCGACTGCATCAACTTTCACCAGCCCTTTTCCGCCTTCGCCGTCATGAGATCGGCTTCCTGCAATAACGTCAGGAAGGTTTACACCTGCCACTCCCTCGCCTTTGAGGAATATGCCTCAAGAAATGCGAGACCATCTTCCTTCATAAAAGAAATTATCCGTTCATTCCGTATTGCCTCGATACAATGGATAGAGAAAAGTGTTCTCAGCCGAGCCGACCATGTCGTTGCCCTGAGCCGCTATACTCGCGGCAAACTTATCAGCAAGTATGGAATTCCCCTAAATAAGATCGCGGTTATCCCCGGAGGGGTCGATCTTGTGCGCTTTCATCCAGCTTCCGACAAGAGAGCGGCAAGGGAACGCCTCCACCTTCCCCAGGGGAAGACAATCCTGCTCACCGTAAGAAATCTCGTGCAGCGCATGGGTATGGAGAATCTTATCCTTGCCATGGCGGATACTGTCAAGTCTGCACCCGATGTATATCTCATCGTAGGCGGTACTGGCCATTTGAAAGGTGATCTGGAAATGACGAGCCGCCGTCTTCATCTTGATCATCATATCCACTTTTCCGGATATATTGAGGAAACCGTGTTGCCTGAGTATTACCGGGCTGCAGATGTATTTGTATTGCCGACCGTTCAGCTTGAAGGATTCGGGTTAGTCACACTTGAGGCATTGGCATCCGGTGTCCCCGTTCTCGGGACGCCGGTAGGGGGAACGCAAGAGATCCTGAGCCGGCTCGACAGAAAATTCCTCTTCCCGGGTGTCTCCCCGGAGTCGATTTCCCGATTGATAATCGATTTTTATCATAAATATCGGAACCAACCGGATACATGGCGACGTGATTCTCTTCTTTGCCGGCAATTTGCGGAAAAATACTATTCCTGGGAGATGAATGTCGAAGAGACAGAACGCCTTTTCTTAGAGAGCATCGAACATTAATGTGCGGCATCTGCGGAAAAATCGATTTCACCGGGACTCCCATCGATGAGGACCTCCTGCTACGGATGACCGGTCTCCTCGCCCATCGGGGTCCGGACGATTCCGGCGTCTATTTGAGCCATCAGGGTAGCGTCAGTTGCGGTCTTGGCCACCGACGGCTGAGCATCATCGACCTGACGGAAGCCGGCCGGCAGCCCATGTCCAACGAGAATCAGACCGTCTGGATGGTCTTCAACGGCGAGGTCTACAATTATGTTGCACTGAGGAAGGAACTGGAAAAAAAAGGCCATCGGTTCGCCTCACGTACCGACAGCGAGGTCATCATCCACCTCTTTGAGGAAGAAGGATCGGCCGGCATCTCACGTCTCGTCGGGATGTTCGCCCTGGCCATCTGGTCGGAAAAGACACGTACTCTCGTACTGGCCCGCGATCAGGTCGGTATCAAGCCGCTCGTCTATTACTGGGACGGCCGACATCTCCTCTTCGCTTCCGAAATCAAGGCCCTCCTTGCGAATCCGGTTGTACCGAGAAAAATTGATCTTGAGGCACTGGACCTCTACCTCAGCTTGAATTACATCCCTGCTCCCCATACGATTTTCAAGAACATCAGCAAACTCCGTCCCGGTCATATCCTGACAATTCATAACGGTGCACTTAAAGAGGAACAATACTGGGATATTGCTCCCTGCATGGCTGACGACATACCGGTTGGCAGTGACTTTGAGGAGACGAAGGAAACCCTGTTCCGCACCCTGAATGAGGCAGTGCGCAGTCAGATGGTCGCCGATGTCCCCCTGGGGGCCTTCCTGAGCGGCGGTATAGATTCGAGCGTCATCGTGGGGCTGATGGCGCGCAATTCCTCCCGGCCGGTGAAGACCTACGCCATCGGCTACAAGGACATGCCGATGTACGATGAGAGCGCCTACGCCCGCGAAGTGGCTGCATTCCACCGGACGGAACACCATGAAATCATGCTGAGTTCAGAGGAGATCATCGGAGCCATCCCCGCCGTCCTTTCTTCCTTTGACGAGCCATTCGGGGATTCCTCTGCTGTACCCACGTATGTCGTTTCCCGCGAGACCGCCAAGGATGTCACCGTTGCCCTCTCCGGCGACGGCGGCGACGAACTCTTTGCCGGTTACCGCATGTACAAAGGGGAGGCATGGTATCGCCGCTATCGTGTCATTCCCCGTCTCATACGGGAAGGTCTGTTGGAGCCGGCCATCCTTTCCCTTCCCGACTCCCGGGATGAAAAATTCGCGGAACATATCCGGAGGGCTAAGAAATTTCTCCGCGGGGCGAAAGAGACACTCGCGGAGCGGGTCATCGCCTGGAATGAGCTTTTCAGCCCTGACAGTAAAAATGCCCTGCTGGCAGACGGTTACGGAGCGGATCGCCAACTGGCACGGAAAGCTTTTACCGCCGCCCTGAACCATTTATCGGCCGACCCCGTCAACCGGATGCTCTACGCCGATTTCAAGATATCCCTCCCTGCGGACATGCTCTGGAAAGTGGACATGATGAGCATGGGGCATTCTCTTGAGGTTCGCGTTCCGTTGCTTGACCGCCGGGTCTGTGAACTTGCCTTTCGTATCGGAGGAGAATGGAAGATCAGACATGGGCGGAGTAAGTACATCTTCATTGAAACATTCAAGGAAATCCTGCCCCAGCATCTCCATAAAAGACCCAAGTGGGGATTTGAGATGCCCATCAGCAAGTGGCTGAAAAGGGATCTTCATTGCCTTATTACCGCGTATCTTTCCCGTGAAAGGGTTGCAAAGCAGGGGATCTTTAACTATCCTGTCATTGAACGTCTCGTGGAAAACCTGATCAGGAACAGGACAGACACCTCCTGGCGGATCTGGAACCTGATCGCCTTCCAAGCCTGGCATGAATCATACATGTAATAAAATCAAGGTTATCCACATCATTACCCGGTTTGATAAAGGCGGCTCGGCGGAAAACGCTTTCCTTACCGTTCGCGACCTCGACAAGGATCGCTATGACGTCGTCTTCATCAAGGGCGCTTCCACTATGGAGAATTTGGGAGAACCGGAATCCAGGGCGGTAGACGCCAATGTCGCTGTCGCCCGTGAGCATCGCGTCCGCTTGACCTGTGTCCGCTTTCTGGTGCGGGATCTCCAGCCACTCTCGGACCTGGCAGCCTTTTTCTGCCTGCTCAGGATCCTTCGGCATGAAAATCCCCATATCGTCCATACCCATACCTCCAAGGCGGGCATCCTGGGCAGGTGGGCGGCATACTTCTGCCGCATCCCGATTATCGTCCATACCCCGCACGGCCATGTGTTCTGGGGATACTTCAATCCGGTAAAAACCCGCCTGTTCACCTTATTAGAAAGATGGACGGCCCGGATCACCACCTCCATTGTGACCCTAACCTCCCAGGAAAAGGCAGATCATCTCCGTTTTCGCATCGCACCGGAGAAAAAATTCGCCGTCATTCACAGTGGTGTGGATCTGGGAAGATTCCTCGCTCATCCTTCCGACCCGGCCGAGACAAGGGCTTTATTGGGCATACCCTCGGACATGACGGTCGTCGGTACGGTAGGCCGGCTCACCTCAGTCAAAGGACAAGAGTTACTGCTCAGGGCGGCTTTCGACCTCATCCGCCAGGGACAGTGCATCTTTCTCTTACTCTTGGGCGATGGTGAACTGCGCCAGGACCTCGAGCGTTCGGCCAAGCGGCTGGGTATTGAAAATTATGTACGATTTTTAGGATGGCGATCCGACGTGGCGAGAATCATGGCCGTTTACGACATCTTCTGCCTCCCCTCCCGCAACGAGGGTATGGGCAAGGTCCTCGTGGAAGCGATGGCGATGGGGCTTCCGATTATTGCCAGTAATATAGGAGGCATAAGAGATATTGTGCGCACCGGAGAAAACGGCCTCCTCGTTCCCGTCGGTGATGTTGCCGCCTGGGCTGAGGCCATCTCCTGCCTGTGTAGAGATCCCGAAAGACGCCGCCGGATGGGAGATGCCGGCAGGCAGATGGCGCCCTTTTACAGTTCAGAAGAGATGATCAAAAGGATTGACCAATTGTATAGAAAATTGTTAAGCGAAAATAGGCTTATATGAATATCGGAGAACGTGCCGTGGCTGCTGCCTGCAAGCAGAACTTTTTTCAAGGCGTTTACATTTCGTCCATCCTGGCGCTTACCTTTTTTGCCGCGGTGTGGATCTTTTTTGTCCCGTCTGTCATGGCCTACGAACGGGAGCCGGCCTTGATGGACCTGCGCACCACCTTCAGCGACGGCGATTATGAACCAGAAACCCTCGTGCAGATGGCCGTCAAGAAGGGCTTCCGCGTCATTTTCTTTAACGATCATGATCGTGTGGCCATGGAATACGGCCTGCCACCCTTCCGCAATGTCATCAAATGGAGGGAGGAGATGAACTCCATCAACAAATCGGGAGCGGCCGCATATATCCGGAGCATCGAAAGTGTCCGGAAAAAGCATCCGGAGGTGATTATTATTCCCGGTGCGGAGAGCACTCCTTTTTATTACTGGACGGGAAATATTTTTGCCGGGAACATGACGGCGAACAATCACGAACGGCGGATCCTGACAATGGGATTGGAAAAGCCTGAGGATTACAAAACCCTTCCCATCCTGCACAACCGTCTCTCCGGAACCTATCTCAGGGCCGCCATACCCGCCCTCTTGGTCTTCGGATTCTCCTTCCTCATCACCCTCTACTTCCTCTTTATTCCGGGCTGGTGGCGTATTTTCGGTGCAGTGCTAACCGTCCTAAATGCGGGATTTTTCCTAAATACCTTACTGTCCCAGCCGTCCCCGTTCGATCCCTATCACGGCAAACAGGGCGCAGCACCCTATCAGTTCTTTATCGATGCTGTCGGCAGAAAGGGAGGTCTCGCTTTCTGGAATTATCCGGAAACAAAGTCGGGGGTGAGACCATTGGGTCCCATTAAGGTCAAGACTTTACCCTACCCGGAGGCACTCCTGGAAACGACGAATTATACGGGTTTTTCCGCCCTGTACGGGGATAATATCACCATCACGGAGCCGGGAAACTTATGGGACTGGGCTTTGCGGGAGTACTGCCGTGGAGTGCGCGCAACCCCCCCGTGGGGGATCGCTACGGCGGATTACCACAAAGAAGGCGGTGCCGGCCAAAACTTGGGCGACTTTCAGACCGTTCTTTGGCTTCGAGAAAAATCTTCTCAGTCCGTGCTGAAAGCCCTGAAGAACGGCAAGATGTACGCCTGTCGGGGAAAGTTTCCCGAGATCCCAAAACTCGACGAATTCTCCGTCGCCGCGGCTAATCCGGGGACAGCTCCCCGGATGATTTCCGGCGATGAACTTGTCCTGGCCCGCAACCCCCGTATCCGGATAACCGTCTCCGGCGATAAGTCAGGGAAGGGTACGGTTAAGGTTCGTCTCATCCGCAACGGGACTCTCATCAGAATCTTCACGGGTACGCTGCCCCTGGATATCGATTACATCGATTTTCTGGCGATGCCGGGAGAAAAAATCTATTACCGAATGGATATGACCGGGTATGGAACCATCGTCTCTAACCCGATCTTCGTGAAATTCGCAAAATGATCATTGCCGTCCATCAGCCCCAATATCTGCCCTGGCTCGGATATTTCGACAAGATCGACCGCGCCGATGTCTTTGTCCTGCTCGATACCGTCCAATTCAAAAAAAATGAGTGGCAGAACCGCAACTGGATCAAGACGGCAGGAGGTCCACAATGGCTCACCGTGCCGGTGATCTATAAATTCCCGCAACGGATCAACGAGGTGGTCATCAATAACCGGGACCGCTGGCAACATAGACAGCGGCAGGCCATCATCTCCAATTACAAAAAGGCCCCTTACTGGAGCTACATTTTCCCCTTCGCCGAAGAGATATTTACCCAGATTTGGGACTATCTCGCCCCCATGAACATCTTTGTCGTCAAGAGACTGGCGGAACTCCTGGGCATCTCCACTCCCCTGTATGTAGCCTCGGATCTCGCAACGTTTCCCGATGACCCTGACGAACGATTGATTTCCATCACGAAGCATTTGGGGGGTGATACTTACCTGGCCGGCAGCGGCGGCCGGGATTACATGGATCTTGATCAGTATGAGCAAAACGGTATAAAAGTGCTTTTCCAGGAATACCATCATCCTGTATATGAACAATTATTTGGCGCGTTTGTGCCATTTATGTCGGTCCTGGACCTGCTTTTCAATCATGGTCAGGATAGTCTGAGAATTCTGAGGGGGAAGGAATGAAAATATTAGCCATCGGCGCCCATCCGGATGACATCGAGGCAGGTTGCTCCGGCACCTTGGCCAAATACATGCAGAGCGGCCACGACATCTACCTGCTTGTCATGACGGAAGGTCATATGGGCGGGGAGGGAGCGGTCAGGAAAAAAGAACAAACGAAATCAGCGAAGATCCTCAAGTCCCGGGAACTAATCTGGGGGGGGTATAAGGACACGCTGCTTTCGCCCTATATGAATCGGATGGTCCATGACATCGAGACCGTACTGAAGAAGATCTCCCCCGACTTTATTTTTGTTCACCACGAAGACGATACCCACCAGGACCATCGGTCCCTGACTAAGGCCACGATCTCCGCCACACGCTACGTCCGGAACGTTCTTTTCTACGAAGGACCGACGACCGAGAATTTTTCCCCCACCATCTTTGTGGATATCAAGGAAACCCTCGACATGAAATTAGCCATGCTCCTGGCGCATCATTCCCAGGTGCAGAAGACCAACATCGAGGGTCTGTCCATCACGGACATCGCTCGCTCTACCGCCGTCTTTCGGGGCATCCAGGGACGGGTGCAGTTCGCAGAGGCCTTCGTGTCCCTGCGCCTGTTCATCGATATCTTTCAGCGTGCAGAAGGTTGTGAGGGTTGTATTGTCTAATGCAGATTATTCCCCATTCCCGCCCCACCATTGATCAGGAAGAAGTCAAAGCCGTTACCGCCGTCCTGCAGTCCGGACAGCTTGCGCAGGGAGAACAGGTCCTTAATTTCGAGAAGGCCTTGACCTCGCTGATTGGCGTCGGCGGAGCCGTGGCGGTCAGTTCCGGCACCGCCGCTCTGCACCTGGCACTGCTGGCCATGGAAATCGGCGAGAATGATGAGGTCGTGATCCCCAGTTTTGTCTGCCCGGCCCTCCTTAATGCCATCCGCTATGTTCGCGCCGTACCGGTCTTGGCCGACATCGACCGGGAATCCTTAAACATGGATGTCCGGGACCTCAGGCGGCGCCGGACGGGAAAGACGAAGGCCGTCATTGTTCCCCATATGTTCGGTCTGCCGGCAGATATCAGGGAGATCGTCGACCTGGGGATTCCCGTCATCGAGGATTGCGCCCATTCCCTGGGAAGTCGCTATGAGGGCGCGCCAACCGGGAGTTTCGGCGTCCTGTCCGTTTTTTCATTTTTTGCCACCAAGGTCATCTGCACCGGCGAAGGGGGCATGATCGCGGCGAATGATTTACAATTGCTTGAAAAAATTCGAGATTTGCGTGATTACGACGAAAAGGATGACGGGCGCCTACGCTACAACTATAAACTGACGGATTTGCAGGCGGCCTTGGGTTTGGCGCAGCTCCGGAAACTCCCGGCCCTGATCGGGCGCCGCCGGGTCATTGCCGGGCAATATGATGAAGCCCTTAGAGAATACTCGTTATCTGTGCCTGTCTGCCTTCCGAACCGCGAGCATATCTATTACCGCTACGTCATCCGGACGGAGCGTCTTGCCGGGCTCCTCGGCGCGGGCGGAGACGCGGGCATCTCTTATCGCCGCCCGGTCTTCAAGCCCCTTCATCATTACCTTGGAATGGCCGGTTATCCCGAGACCGATGCGGCCTTCCTCAGGACCGTTTCCCTTCCCATCTATCCTTCCCTAAGCGACAGGGAAGTAAAAACCATCCTTCACCATGTTCAATCCATTCTGAAATGAGGTAACCGCTATGTTCTGCAGAGAAAATTTGTGGAAGGTTTCTTTCCGGCGGATATTATGGATATTGGCCCTGATTCTTTTCTTCCTGCTTTTGATTCCCTTCATACGTCAGATCTTCGCTGAACACCTCGGCCGCTGGCTATATATCCTGCTTTTTGCCTCCTCCACCGCGGCCCTGATCACGCCGATCATGATGACTATCGCCGTCAGAATCGGCATCGTCGATACCCCCGGCGGCCGGAAGATCCATGCCGAGGTCACCCCCCTGCTCGGCGGCGTGGCCATTATCATCTCCTTTATCTCCGCCCTCCTGGCCAATATGATCCTGGATGCGCGGACCATCGTCCTGATTTCCGGAGGCACGGTCGTGGCAATTGTCGGGCTCATCGACGACTGGAAAAATATTCCGGCTCGCTACAAGATTTTCATCCAGGTCTTCGTCGTCATCATCCTGATTCGCTTCGGTATCATCCTCGATCTCTTCCCGCCGCACACGACATGGGGTTATCTCCTCAACGCCGCCTTCTCCATCATCTGGATCGTGGGTTTGACCAATGCAATGAACTTCATCGACGGCATGGACGGCTTGGCCACCGGTTTGAGCGCTATCATCTCCCTTTTTTTGGGCCTTGTCGCTTTCCAGACGGATCAGCCTTTTATGGGCTGGATCGCTGTCGCCATGCTGGGAAGCTGCCTCGGTTTTCTCCCCTTCAATTTCAGTCAGCAAAAACCTGCGTTAATCTTCTTGGGTGACGCCGGCAGTACCTTTTTCGGGTTCGTCCTTTCAGCCCTGGCCATCAAAGCCGAATGGGCGGACAACAATCCCATCGTCTCTTTCGCCACCCCCGTTCTCATCTTCTGGGTGCTGATCTTCGACATGTTCTATATCACATTAGAACGCATCGTCACCGGCAAGGTGAAAAATTTCCGGGATTGGATCAATTATGTAGGCACCGATCATATCCATCACCGCCTGCTTGTTGTTTTCGAGGACAAAAAAAAAGTGGTCTTTTTCATCTTCTTTCTCTCAGCCACCCTCGGCATCAGCGCCATTACACTGCGGAACGCCCGTCCTATAGACGGAATCCTGACCGTCGCGCAGGCCTTCCTGATTACCGTCATCGTTTCCATTCTCGAATATTCCGGCCGGAATCACACGCAACGATAGCCGCCTAATTTATATAACTACAGGAGCATTGATTACGATAACGGCACAACTGATTGTATAAAAGGTGTGAGAGCCATCTACCGCGCATGATCTGCTTCGATTACAAATGAACACAGCGCTAATGGCTTGTGATGAAACCAATTAACGATACTGATATTGCCTGTTCTTATCCGTCTACCATCTCTCTAAGATCTTTTCCTACCTTAAAAAAGGGCAGCTTTTTGGGTAAAACTTTAATATTTTGCCCTGTTTTAGGATTCCTGCCAGTATAGGCGCCGTAACTTCTCACTACAAAGCTTCCGAAACCCCTGATCTCAATCCGCCCTCCATTTTTAAGTTCATCTACGAAGCCTTTAAAAATCAGGTTGATAACATCGATTGCCTTCTTCTCAGTCAAATTTTCTTTATTACTCAATGCTTCAATAAGTTCCGATTTATTCATACTGCTTCCTCCTCGTGCGCACCTTCACGGCTTCCTAATTTACAAT
>DATESZ010000227.1:0-6381 GCA_035283845.1 Syntrophales bacterium
CGGGGGATTTTTTAAATTCGTCCTGCAATGCAGGATCGCGATTGGGGCGCTTTGTGTCCGGTTGCACCTTCCGCCAGCCGTGACGCGCCAATAACCAACAAGTCGTTGACATGGGGACGTCACGACCCAAACGTTTCATCAGGGCCGCATGAAAGGGCGGAACCGTCAGGACTCCGTCGCGGCTTGATCACGTGACTGCTTGGCTCTTTGTATGTCTTCAATACCGATTCGAATCTGTCTCGCCATGGCACAACCCCAGACGAGCATACATCAAAGTGGCAACATGAATGCAAATTGGAATAAGCACAACTGAGTTAGCGTGGAGGTATATATGCCTTAAACCAATCAACAACGCTATTCATGATCATCTTCCATACCTTATCTGGATTCCATACATCTTGCCATGTTGGAGTCAGAGATTTAGGAACAATCCATAGTTTTTTTGGTTCCTTAGCATGTTCATACATGGATATAGCTTCTGTACAGGGGACTAGCGTTTCAATCTCAGGATGAACAATATATATGGGTCTTGGAGAAATCCTATCTACAATAAGCTCCGGCTTAAAATTGATTATGCTATCACCTGTTTCTAATGGAACATCTGATCTTGGAAACTGCTCCCACCATCTTAGACTATCCGCATCATATATAGGATCTATAGGCATAATATCTGTATCCTTAACATACTCTGATTTGCCCGTTAATGCCCTTCTTCCTCTATCTTCTTCAATCCTTCTTAAGAAGTCTAACCAGGCTGGATACGTCCTTATACTCTTCATCCATCTTTCACCATCTCCAACACAAAGCATAGAACATGTACACTTTATCCTCTTATCGATTGCAGACACATATGCGGCATAACCTCCTCCAACGCTTATACCGCATTCCCCGATCTTATCTTTATCTACCTCTTTTCTCTCTATTAAATAGGAAATAGCATTCTGAGCATCTTCCACATTCTCCATGCATATAATTCTTCCTTTTTGTCCTTCGCTATCTCCAAATCCTCTTGGATCCCATATTATCGACACATATCCATTATCCATAAACCAGTTTGCTATTCCTATCATCTCCATCTTCTTTATTGTTCCACAATATCCTGTAGAAATACATATGGCAGCTCTCTTCTCTCCTTCTTTGTAGTCATCCGGTATATATATCTTTGCCGCCATCTTAAATCCATTACTATAAAAATTAACATTTTCGATCATAATACCCTCCTTATATTTAGTAGTGTTCTAAACAAGAGACCTAAGCAAAAAAACCAATTTACGATATGATAGAGAATTTATCTCATATCACAAATTCAGGTTGAAGTTTTTAACAACTTTATAGAGGATGTCAAGCTTTTTTTAAAAAACTGTAAAGCAAAATCCATCTTGAGTAATCGTCGCAATCCTGATATGTGTAAGTTCATTAAAAAAGTGATGACTTAGCAATGGAGTAACGGTTTTTTGACTTTTTGCGAGAACGCCAACAGTGAGAGGGACATGATCATGCACAATCCAAATTTCAGTTCAGGTCCTTGCAGTAAAAGACCAGGGTGGAGTTTGGATGCCTTAAAAGACTCGGCTGTGGGTCGTTCCCATCGCTCCGCCCTGGGAAAGGAAAAACTGGCTAAGGCCATAAGTGAAAGTAAACGTATCCTGCAGATTCCGGAAAATTATCTGGCTGGTATATTTCCTGGTTCCGACACCGGCGCCTTTGAGGCCGCCATGTGGACATTACTCGGTCCCAGACCGGTTACGGTGCTTGCATGGGAGAGCTTCGGCGAAGGCTGGGCAACGGACGTGGCCAAGCAACTTAAGCTGAATCCCACGATTCTGAGGGCGGTCTATGGTAAAATCCCTGACCTCAAGGCGATAGACTGGTCAAATGACGTGGTCTTTGTAGCAAACGGCACCACCAGCGGGGTAAAAATTCCTGACTGGGACTGGATACCGGACGGCCGCCAGGGTTTATCAATCTGCGACGCCACCAGCGCCGTCTTTGCCATGCCTGTCGACTGGTCGAAGATAGATGCGCTTACCTTCTCCTGGCAAAAATGTCTGGGCGGGGAAGCAGGTCATGGCATGTTGGTCCTGAGTCCCAGCGCCGTAGCCCGCATTGAATCTTATGACCCTCCCTGGCCAATGCCCAAGGTATTTCGCATGAAAAAGGGAGGAACGGTGGAACGCGGCATCTTTGAAGGCGATGTGATAAACACCCCTTCCCTGCTCTGCGTGGAGGATTACCTCGACGCACTTAAATGGGCCGGAGAAATAGGCCTGGAGGGTCTTATTGAAAGAAGCCGGGCCAATCTTCAGGTTGTGGAAACATGGGTGAAAAAAACTCCCTGGATTGACTTTCTTGCCCTATCTCCCGACCTCAGGTCCAGCACCTCTGTTTGTCTTTCCGTCGTCAGTGAAAAGGTCCTGGCTATGGGCAAGGAAGAACGGGCGAAGTTTTTAAAAAGCATTGCCGGTGAATTGAGCAAAAAAGGCATGGCCCATGACGTGGCCTCCTATAAGGACGCTCCCCCGGGCTTCCGTTTCTGGTGCGGTCCCACCATCGAGACGGAAGACATCAGAGCCGCACTTATGGAGCTGGAAAAGCTATATAACGAAAAAGTCAAAGCAGTCTAATGTCGGCTCAAAGTTGATGGAAGGTCTGCCACCGGCATAGACAGGAGGAAAAAGTTCATGAAAAAGGTTCTCGTAAGCGACAAAATGTCTTCCGAAGCTATTGAGATATTAAAGAATACGCCGGGTATCGAAGTGGATGTAAAAACAAACCTCACCCCTGATGAACTCAAAGAGGTCATCAAGGATTATGACGCGCTGGCCATTCGCAGCGCCACCAAGGTCACCAAGGCAGTGATCGACCGGGCGGACAGACTCAAAGTCGTGGCCCGGGCCGGCGTGGGGCTCGACAACGTGGACATTGATGCTGCCACGAAAAGAGGGGTCGTCGTCATGAATACTCCGGATGGCAACACGATCACCACTGGAGAGCATACCGTCGCCATGATGCTTTCCTTAGCCAGGCAGATTCCCCAAGCCACGGCTTCCATGAAGGCCGGCAAATGGGAAAAAAATAAATTCATGGGGCACGAGTTCTGCAACAAGACCCTCGGCATCATCGGCACGGGACGGGTAGGTTCCACTGTGGCCAGCAGGGCGCAAGGGCTGAAGATGAATGTCATCGCCTATGACCCTTTTATGTCTCCCGAGGCTGCCGAGAAGATGGGCATCAACTTGGCGACGCTCGACGAGATTTTTGCAAAATCAGATTTTATCACCGTTCATACTCCTCTTACGAAAGAAACGGAAGGCATCGTGAATGCCGCAGCCTTTGCCAAAATGAAAAAAGGCGTTTTTATCATCAATTGCGCGCGTGGCGGCATCATCAACGAAAAGGACCTCTTTGACGCTTTAGCGTCGGGCAAGGTTGCCGGCGCCGCTCTCGATGTGTTTGTAGACGAGCCGACACAAAACATGGACCTCATCTCCCTGGAAAACGTGATCTGCACGCCCCATCTGGGCGCCTCAACAGACGAGGCCCAAACCAATGTGGCCATCGCCGTGGCCGAACAGATCGTGGCTTATCTGATGACGGGAGAAATCAAAAACGCTATCAATTTCCCTTCCATCAGCGGAGAAATGATGCGTATAATGCAGCCCTATCTGATCCTCGCCGAGAAGCTGGGAATGTTCAAGGCCCAATTAGTGTCAGGCGCGATTCAGGAGGTAACTGTAGAGTACAGCGGGGAAATCCTGAATTACAATGTAGCCCCTGTCACCATCTCCCTGCTGAAAGGGTTGCTCACGCCGATTCTCAATGAAAGGGTCAACTACATTAACGCGCCCGTTGTGGCGAAGGAACGGGGCATCAAGGTGGTGGAATCAAGAAGCAGCGAAATCGGGGATTTTACGAACCTGATAAACCTGACCGTTAAGACATCTCATGAAGTAACTTCCGCCGCAGCCTCCCTCTTCGGGCGCAAGGATTATAGAATTGTCAGGATCAATGAATTCACCATGGAAGTAATCCCCGAAGGCCACATGCTTGTTTTGTATAACTCCGACAAACCGGGAGTTATCGGTAATATCGGCACCACCCTGGGAAACAACAACGTCAATATCGCCAGGCTGCACCTTGGCCGTGAACAGGCTGACCAACGCGCGCTGGTTATTTTGAGCACGGACAGCGCCGTGCCGGAAAATGTTCTGCAAAAGCTCCGAAATCTGCCGCACGTAATAGCGGTGAAGTCTCTGAAGATGTGACGATTGCCTTAAGTCCCCGTAAAATAATTGCTTGAATAGGAGAAAATTTCATTATGGCGAACGTAGTAGTCGTCGGCACGCAGTGGGGTGACGAGGGCAAAGGAAAAGTTGTTGATCTGTATGCGGGAAATGCCGACGTTATCGCCCGATTTCAAGGAGGAAACAACGCCGGGCATACGATAGTCGCTAAGGGCGAGCAGACCATACTGCACCTTATCCCTTCCGGCATCCTGCATGATAACAAAATCTGCATTATCGGCAATGGCGTGGTGGTAGACCCCAAGGTGCTGCTTCAGGAATTAGACCGGCTTAGTTCGCGGAGTATTCTCCCAGCAAATACGAAACTTTTTATCAGTGAAAGAGCTCACCTGATCATGCCTTATCATCAGAGGCTCGATATTGCCCGCGAATCCCACCACCTTGGCAAAAAAATAGGCACCACTGGGCGGGGTATAGGGCCTGCTTATGAAGACAAGATTGCCAGGGTGGGAATCAGGGTTTGCGATCTGCTGGATGAGCAAAGTTTCCGGGAAAAATTGAAAAGCAACGTGGAGGAAAAAAACTTTTACCTGACAAGAGGGTTTAAGGAAAAACCCGTAGATGAAAAGGCAATCTGCGAGGAGTACCTGGCCTATGCCGATCGCATCCGTCCCTTTGTAGCAGACACGTCGCTTATCATAGAAAGAGAAATCAGGAAGGGGAAAAAAATCCTTTTCGAAGGCGCCCAGGGATGCCTCCTTGATGTTGACCACGGCACCTTTCCTTATGTAACCTCCTCCAATACCGTAGCCGGAAATGCCTGCTCCGGAACGGGGGTCGGCCCGTCGGCCATTGACGCGGTGGCAGGGATATGCAAAGCCTACACTACCAGAGTGGGCGAAGGACCTTTTGTCACCGAATTGACTGATGGAATCGGCGAACATCTGCAAAAGACAGGGCAGGAATTCGGAGCGACTACGGGTAGAAAACGTCGCTGCGGCTGGCTCGACATGGTTTTGATAAAACAGTCGGTGCGCCTTTCCGGTATTACGGGGCTTGCCATTACCAAGCTTGATGTCCTTACGGGTATTGATAAAATAAAAATTTGTATCGGCTACAAAACTCCGTCAGGTGATTTCATGGAATCCGTACCATCGAATCTGAGGCTTTTGGCACAGGCCGAACCGATCTATGAAGAAATGGAAGGCTGGACGGAAAACATCAGCGGCGCCAGGACAGTGGAAGATATCCCCCATAATGCAAGACGATACGTGGAAAGGATAGAGGCTCTATCGGGTGTCAAGTTGCTACTTATCTCAGTTGGACCAGGTAGAGAGGAAACCATTATCATGAAAAATCCCTTTCGCGATTAAGACCGACGCTCTTGCCGGGGTGTGTCTGCATACCATTTTCCGTAAAAACAGGAGATAACATAAAAAACCCGGTTCGCCCTTGACATAGGGGATGCTTGTTGCTAAGAGGGCACCCTTCAAATTCTCATGGGCCGTTAGCTCAGGTGGTAGAGCAGCGGACTTTTAATCCGTTGGTCGCGGGTTCAATTCCCGCACGGCCCACCAATAAAGAAATTAAGGGGTTGCAAGTGTTATTCATTTGCGGCCCCTTCGCTTTTCGGCGGTTGCTTCGATAATGAGTTTAAGAAGCCGTCAAAAGCATTGTTCAGGGCGATAAAAGCCAAACTCGCCACGCCGTTGATATAGGATATATTGATTGCCGAGCTCGCCAGTGCGTCTCAGGAAGTCCGGGGGTATCAAGAGGATGTTTGCAGGTTGGAAAATGCTATTTTTCAGACAACCGGTCATAAATGAAGAAAAGGGCTTAACCGCAAATGGCTAAGCCCTTAATTTAATTGGTAGGCGGTGCTGGGATTGAACCAGCGACTTCTACCGTGTGAAGGTAGCACTCTCCCGCTGAGTTAACCGCCCATTGTGGCGCCTCTATATCCCAAAGAGGCGTCTTTTTCAAGACAAAAAGCTTGAAGACTTAATAAAAGGTTCCACCGCTTTCGCCGGGCACGGTCAGCGCTTCGTCTATGACGATGGGGGAAAGGCGCCTGTCCTCAAAAGGTCGCCATAAAAAGCGATTCTCCTATCATTAAAAAGATGGTTATAACTGTTTA
>DATESZ010000228.1:0-7924 GCA_035283845.1 Syntrophales bacterium
AAAACCAGGAAAAGGAACTGTCCTACGCACTGCACGAGTTGGGAAAGAAATATCAGGACGAAGCGGTCAAGTCAGTCCACGCATTGGAAAAAGCGCATAGCCAGCGGCGGGGTTGGGTTTGGAGCGAGCTGGGAAGATCACAATTTGCCGTGGCATTGGAATATCTGAACCGGCTGGCAGCTCTCGTAGAAAAACCCCTGGCTGCCTCGTCCGTTCAGGAACTGGGCGAACTTTACGCCGCCTCCGGCTGGAAGATTGACGAAGCGGCCTTAAATGCCCTGGCCTGCTGCACCTCCGTAAACCACGAAGAACCTATCTGTACAGCCGTGCGCTCCCTCTATCTCCCCTGGCTGGAGGCGTCCGCCCGCAATCTCCAGCAATTGGTCAAAACTGCCCCCGAGGCTATTAGACCCCAGCAAGAGCCGACCGTTGGCGACACGGGACAGGTTATCCTTTTTGTGGATGGCCTGCGCTTCGATATTGCACAGGTCCTGAAGAACAAGTTGCAATTGCAGGGCTACACCGTTGATTGCGCCTGGGACTGGGCGCCTTATCCCGGCGTCACCGCCACAGCCAAACCATTCGTTTCACCGTTGACGCCTCTCCTGACCGGAGGTGCGGAGATTTACGATTTCAACGTGGCAATCGAAAAAACAGGCAAGACACTGACAAGCGACTGTTTCTCAGCCATGCTGGAAGAACAAGGCTACCAGATCCTCAAAGGCGATGGCCAGGAAGAGGCTGAGGGAAAAGCGTGGATGGAGGCAGGCGCTTTCGACCGGTACGGTCACAACGAAGGCTGGAAGATGGCTAAGCGGATCTCCCAGGAGATAGAGGATTTGGCAATCCGCATCAAGGAGCTAATAGCCGCAGGCTGGAAACAGGTTAGTCTCGTCACAGACCACGGTTGGTTGGTCATGCCGGCCGGTTTCCCCAAAATCGAGCTGCCGAAATTCCTGGTGGAAAGCCGCTGGGGCCGTTGCGCCGTTATGAAAGAAATGGCCGCGACTGATCTGCCAGTCATCGCCTGGCATTGGAACAAGGGCGTAAACATCGCTACACCGCCGGGGACAGGTTGCTTCAAAGCCGGTATGGAATACTGTCACGGAGGGCTTTCACTCCAGGAACTGGTTGTGTCTAAAATGCTCATTACATCCAACATCAATGATACAAGCCGCGCCAAAATTACCGGACATAAATGGGTTGGTCTGCGATGCCGTGTTTCCGTTCAGGAAGCAATGCCGGGATTGATGGCAGACCTGCGGGTGAAGTCGGCAGACGCATTGACATCGATAGTGGATGGTAAAAAAGCCCGCGATATTGCTGCGGACGGCACCGTTTCACTTCCCGTGGACAATCCTGACAATGAACGTGCGGCTGTCATGATCATGCTCCTTGATCCACAAGGAAATGTCATCGATCAGCGGCCGACCGTCGTAGGAGGAGAACAATGAACTTAGACCTTGATAACCTGGACAAAATTGCCGCCAAAGCTTTTGAAGGGATCGTCGTCCGTAAAGACCTCATCCGGCGCTTCAAAGGGCAGTATCCCGTGCCCACCTATGTAGCCGAGTTCTTGCTCGGGCGTTACTGCGCCACCGTGGATGAAGAGGAGATCCAGGAAGGGCTGAAAATTGTGGAACGCCAACTCGGCGAGAAGACCGTCAGGGCAGGAGAGCAGGAGCTCTTCAAGGCGCGGGCAAAGGAACGGGGTCAAGTGAAGATTATCGATATCATCACGGCTAAACTGGATGCGAAAACCGATTCCTTTGTCGCTACCCTGCCCAGTCTGCAATTGAACAACGTGCGGATCACACCGGAAATTGTCCATGACAATGAGCGAATGCTGACAGGTGGATTTTATGCTGAAATCGAACTCAGCTACGATCCGACCATTGCCCAGGAGCATGGAGGGCGGCCATTCGGGGTGGATTCCCTGCGGGAAATCCAGATATCAAAAAGGGATGTATTGCCTTCCCTTTATCGGGGGAGGGAGTTGTTCAGCCTGGAGGAGTGGAAGCGGTTCTTGCTGCGCAGTACGGGTATTGAACCGGACAAACTGACGCCTCGTCAACAAGATATACAGATACTGCGGATGGCGCCCTTTGTGGAGCGCAATTACAATATAGTGGAACTCGGTCCGAGGGGAACAGGGAAAAGCCACCTCTTCCAGCAGATTTCCCCCTATGCGCACCTGATCTCGGGGGGCAAGGCCACCGTGGCCCAAATGTTTGTCAATAACAGCAATGGCCAGCGTGGATTGGTCTGCCAGTACGACGTGGTCTGCTTTGACGAGATATCGGGCGTCTCTTTCGATCAGAAAGACGGCGTCAATATCATGAAGGGATATATGGAATCGGGAGAATTCAGCCGTGGCAAGGAAAGCATTCGGGCGGACGGCTGCATTGTCATGGTGGGAAATTTTGATGTGGACATACAGCACCAGCAGCGGGTGGGCCATCTATTCGGTCCCCTGGCTCCTGAAATGCGGGATGACACGGCGTTCATGGACAGGATTCATGCCTACCTGCCGGGATGGGATATACCGAAAATCAGCCGGGAAGTATTGACCGACCACTTCGGAATGGTAAGCGATTTTCTCTCTGAATGCTGGAACCAACTGCGGAGGCAGAGTCGCGCCGCGCACATCCAGGGGCGTATCCACTTTGGCGGCGCTCTCAGCGGTCGGGATACAACGGCCGTGCAAAAAACGATAAGCGGACTCTTGAAGCTCCTCTATCCGAACACCGAAACGCCGATACCCGATGAAGCCGTCGAATGGGCGGTGCGCCTGAGTCTGGAGTGTCGTCGTCGCGTCAAGGAACAGCAGAAGCGGATCGGATCGGCTGAATTTCGGAACACCCATTTCAGCTATCAGATGGGAACGGAGGATGTGGAGAAATTCGTTTCCACACCGGAGCTTTACAGCGAGGACAGCATCCAACCCGACCCGCTGCCCCCTGGCCAAGTGTGGGTGCTTTCGCCGGGGGCAGAGAACGAAAATCCCGGTCTGTATCGGATCGACGTGACGGAAGGGCCTGGTTCCGGTGTAAAGATACTGAATCAGCCTGCCCCAGCGGCTTTCCGCGAAAGTGTGCGCTGTGCGGAACAAAATCTCTACAGCCGGGCCAAGGAACTGGTAGGCGACCGGGATCCTCGTTCCCATGAATTCTCGGTACAGCTAAGGGCCTTTGATGCCGCTAAAAGCGGCGCTTCTGTCGGTGTCGCCGTTTTGCTGGCGTTAAGTTCAGCCTTGTTGCAGAAAAGTCTCAAAGGGGGCATGGCCGTCGTGGGTGGATTGAACCTGGGCGGGTCCACGGAGCCTGTCTATAATGCCGTAAATATGGTGGAGATCGCCATCGAAAAAGGGGGATCTCATGTTCTGATGCCGGTTTCTGCCCGTAAACAATTGAACGATCTGCCGGATGACCTGGCCACAAAGATCAACATTTTCTATTACAGTGATTCCCGCGATGCCCTGATTAAGGCATTGGTGGAATAATTCCATTGGCCTTCTGGAAGTACCTTACAAAAGTTAGTAAGGCATGCTGGCTGATTTTAGTGGGGTAAAACGGCAGGATGGGTCTCCAGAACTTTCTCCGTTATGAGTTCAGAAATCATCCTTTCATCTTGGATCGTATCGTAAATGCCGCTATGGGATATATCATCTGATTCCGGTTCATGCAGGACTCTTATCTTAAACCGTGAACTGACCTCGACATGGCAACAAATAGTGCCGACGTTAATCACGGCTATTTTTGCTGTGGCTCCCAATCTGAAATTTTTACCACTGAGAATCCGCCTTACTTCCTGCACCTCGGAGAGGCGGTCCGACTTCTGAAGGCACTCCAACCATTGGACTGATAGATAGGACTCTTTTGCTTCCTTCCGTAAGCGAAATGCGGCAGGCAAAACACTCCCATCTTCTGCCAGAGTGGAATATCCACAATATCGGGCCACATGATCTTGGGCTGGAAGTTGATCGCCCTTCATTCCAGTACCCATTCTGAAATGGCGAAAGCCGCATTCATTCTGACAAACGCATTCTCTACGGAATCGATGCCGGAATGCCGGCTCAATTCGCCTGCGCGGTTGAGAAGGGGTGAGAAAACCACGTAACCGACCTTTGAATCAGGCAAAAACTCAACACTGAAAAGGGCGCCACGATCACCCTTCCAACGGGCATAGATGTTTCCATCAGGAGTCAGAGCTATATCTGGATAACGAATATTGGGATACATTTTCAGAAATGAAATAAACCCGCGTAGGGAGTCTGCCGATATCTCGGCATCTTCCCCATCTTCTTCACGAACTGCTCTTCTCAAATCTGAAAGACGATTAGAAATTCGTTCCCCATAACGTATAAGCTGTGAAAAGCGGATCTGCAAAATAATATTTTCGACATTTTCCCAGGAATTTACATAGTCAATCCGTTTTTTGTTAGCAGTTGACTGTGATACTAGATAGTTCCACTGGGTTTCTCTATTTACCGTCAAGCGACCCAACCATTCTCGGTGCTGCTCTTGATCGATTCTTTGTGCTGATGGCCAATCTCCCACTTTCCGGATATACTCACGTTGTAAAATATCGAGAAGATTCTCCGCGGGGTTGTTCACCGTGGATTGACTGGCTAGTATGCCTGATAACTCACCAATATTTCCTATGTATGATAAAGCTTCTGTTGCCATTAGTTTTAAAAAGGTAATGTTTCCATAAATTTCATAAATTCAGTTCGTCTAATTCCTACACTATTGACATACTCTGCTCTTTGTTTGGTCTCATCGATCTTGAAATCATGATGGAAATTGACAGTAAATATAAAGCCTTCCAGCGAGGTGCCAATTGAATCTCGTTTTTCAAGGACACCGATTTTTACATTCATTTGAGGTTGTGTCGCACGGTATTGGAATTCTAAAACCGTTCCCGTCATTCCTTGTCTAAAATCCAACCAAGTGCCTTGTTTAAGGAATTTACTGATAAGGGTCTGTTCCGCTTCTACTCCCTTTGGCTGATCAGATAAAAAGACGAAATTTAATCCAACGGAACGATAGGAGACTTGAGGCAACGCCTCCAAGAAAGATGTCACAACCCGGGGTAATTCATGTTCCCAAGAAATCAGATCCGGCTGCCGAGATAGAACATGAAGTTTATTCTCTTCCAACAGAATTTGCACGTCGTTGTCGTATAGCACTCGTGCAAAAGGTGGCGTAACTAAAACGTCTTTAACCTTCCATTCTTTCGGAACAATATTATTTCGATCTAGAAAATCGGGATTTAACAGGCGGGGATTATTCCCGTCCGAAAGGATTACAATATTCACGTTATCAAGCTTTACGGACAACATAAAGGTTCATCCTTCTGTTAAGATTTCGGCACCGACTAAAAAGGGTATGATTACACCGTTTGTCAATGAGTTGTTGTCTACATCAACTCCGCCTGTTTGATCAAGTAAATTCATTGTTGCTTTTCAGAAAGAAGCGTCTACGGACGGTATCATAGAGGAATTATACGTATTTTTCAACACAATTTCAGAAATTTTTCGATTGCATGTAAATAATGACGGCTGTTTTGATACTCCTTCAATACTGCTCAGCTTCCGCCGAAGTTTCTTCAAACCTTTAGATCTCCTCCGTCGAAACCCGGACGCAGCCCTGTATCCGGGTTGTTTGGAAATTAAACTCATCAAGAAGGCAGTAGCCGGTTATCATTAAGATGGGAAAAAAGACGGGCGCCTTGTCCATCCGGTAATGTATTTGAGCGGCGACAGCTTGTCATGGCATCTCGCGCATTACCGATTGAAAGCTAGTACAAAAACGAATTGCCCCAACTTAACGACTTCAATAAATAATCGATAGCCTCTCAAAGTGATTGAGGTTATTGATAAGTAGAGTATTCGATAACCTTCCAAGAATGACGACATTGATCATCCGGGATCACGGAAACGTTCTCCGAAGGTAGCAATAGCAAAGAACGAAGGGTTAAGCAGTTTGCCTAATCAATCGTTCTTTCTGGTGCGCCCGGAGGGGCAACCCTGGTGGCAGCGGCGACGGGAGAGAAAGCGCGCCACATCCGCGAGCGGGGTTTAGATAGTTCATCACTTGCCAAAAGATAAATTATTTGTTATCAACGCTCTAATTATATTCGTGTTTTTTATGAGGCTTTTCCCCTGTTACAGATGATTGCAATCATGAACAAGTGTCTTGAGATATTGGATAAAATTGCACTGCCGCTTACCTTTGCCGCCCAGGATGATTATCGGCGCCTGCCCCTTATGAGGGACATGGAAAAAACCATGAAAACACTCGCAGAAAGACTTGGACAGGAAATCTCCCTGATTTCTTTTCCCGAAGACCGGGAGAGTGGAATTCGGATGGCCGAGTCTCTAAAAAATATCGATGCGATTTTCACCGGTTTCGATCAGGCCTCGCTGGAGGCGAAGGTAAGGGGTGTCACAGCATCCCTGAGCCTTATACAGGGGATCGAACAGATTATTACCCATGCCTTGCCCCTGCACCCTGCCCCGGAAGTCGGCAACAATAACGACTTTTCGGAAACAAACTACGCCCGGACATGTTTTGAAAAGCTCGCTCTTCCCGTTCTTGCCGTCAAGGGGGTGGGCGCTAAAACGGCCGCCCTGCTGGGAAAAAAGGGATTGCTGAAAATCGAGGACTTGATCTATTTCCTACCGAGACGTTACGAAGATCGGCGTTTCCCGGTAAACATCTCCCAGGCCAGGGTAGGGGTGCGGGAGACCATCACGGGTACGGTCACGCAATCGGAAATAAAGTTCTATGGGAAAAGACCGGTATTTGAGGCGACGATAGAGGACGGGACCGGCTTTCTCAAGGCCAAGTGGTTCAAGGGAAGCTCCGCCTATTTGAGGCAAATCTTTAAAAAAGGCAACCGGGTGATCTTTACCGGTGAAACTGGCCTGTACTCGATGCAAAAGGAGATGGTTCACCCTGATTTTGAGATTCTCGATAAGGAAAGTGACAACCTGCTCCATTTCAAGCGTATCGTGCCGATCTATTCGGAAACGGAGGGTCTTTATCAAAAAAACTTGAGAAGGACCATGAAGCAGGCCGTCGATGAATATGCCTCCTGCGTCTTAAGCCCCATACCGGAAGAAATATGTAAGAGACACAGGCTTATCGAGATAAGGGAAGCCATCATGCAGGCCCATTTCCCGACCATGGATCAGAAAGTGGAAGACTTTAATGCCGGTCTAACCGCCGCTCACAGGAGGCTCATCTTTGACGAATTTTTCTTTTTCCAGCTCGCTATGGCCCTGAAAAAAAAAGGACAAAGCCTGGAAAAAGGCATTGCCTTCAAAACAGGCGGAAAAGAACTGCAAAAATTTTACAATATCCTGCCATTTTCCCTAACCGATGCCCAGCGGCGGGTCATAGGCGAGATAGAACGGGACATGGCCAAACCCTGCGCCATGAACAGACTTATCCAAGGCGATGTAGGATGCGGCAAAACGGTGGTCTCCATGGCCGCCATGGCGACTGTCTGCGGTAACGGTTACCAGGCGGCCTTAATGGCGCCTACGGAGATACTGGCCGAACAGCATTACGGCAATATAAAAAATTGGGCCGAGGAGCTGGAGATTAATACCGTGCTTCTTACGGGGAAAAAGAGCGTCGCAGAAAAAAAACATATTTACGGACAAATCAGGGCCGGCGAGGCGCAGATCATAATCGGCACGCATGCCTTAATCCAGGAGGAGGTAACGTTCCATAGGCTGGGGCTGGCCGTAATAGACGAGCAGCATCGCTTTGGCGTGGTACAGCGCGCGACCCTGCGTGAAAAAGGCGGCAATCCGGATATCCTTGTCATGACGGCCACGCCCATCCCCCGCACTCTCGCCATGACGGTCTACGGCGATCTCGACGTATCTGTAATCGACGAGATGCCTCCC
>DATESZ010000229.1:0-7894 GCA_035283845.1 Syntrophales bacterium
GCAGGTCGATTATAAGCCAATCCCTTTCCCCATAATCAACATTTGCCACAAACTCCTCCGTTATGCCCCTCCTCATTTGATGAAACAAGGTTATGACTTCGTCAGGATATATTAAACCCAAAGAAACGACATGCATCCCCAGGCCAAGGTTATCCGTGGCCGGGATCAGGCCTTTCGATCCATATTTTAATCCTTTTTCTCCTTGAATTCCCAACATCTTCGGAATAGTTGATCCGTCAAGGTCCTGATCCAGGATCGTGACCTTCCTGCCCATCATAGCCAATGTAGCGGCAAGATTCACGGACAAAAGGCTTTTGCCGACCCCTCCCTTGCCTGCTGAGACGGCCACTTTGTATTTTATGCCGCTCATCTTCTTGATAGCGCCTACCATTCTGCGCCTGCGAAACATCTTTTCCTTCATGGCGTCTCTGCACTCGAAAAACTTTTCGCAATCTTCGCACTTATAGTCACACTTCATCATTATGTTGATCTTCAAAATCTCTCGGTCTTCCATTACACCTCCAAGAACATATTTTTAATCTAATTATCTCCTATTGCTCTTTTGCCAAGCAAACCAGGCACATCTTCTTTAATCTTGATAAACCAGGGATCAGGTCTCAGGTAGCCCCGGTTGTACCGCATCAAAAGAATATCCCCATCGGGCAGTTTTTCTTTCGATGAAGAAACAATTGCCTTGACCACCCTGGTCTTGTAAATGTCCGTTTCTCTGACAGCTATGGTTATTTCTTCCCCCTCTTTGAGGGTGGAAATATCGTCAACAAATGTGTCGTACTCTTTTGCCATGCCTTATTCCTCCTTGCAATCTCTCAGTTTATTATACATCAAAATCCATATTTTTTCCAATTGGCAATCACTTTTTCTTGAATCTCTTTCGGGAAAATATTCCCGAAAGAGGCCTTGGGAGGAATCTCGATATTTTGATCCCAGCCCACAGGCCAGGTGCAATCCAGCAGCAGATTGGCCCCCTGCCCCCATAAACGTTCCTCAAAACTCATGAACGGCATAAGGCCGTGACCGGGGCTGTTAGGCCGGGAGTGCACTCCTCTCACGGGATGGCACTTCGTAGAGATGGCGTGCACAACTTCACCCAGATTGAAAACATCGACATCTTTATCCACAACCACCACAAAAGGAACGAGATACCCCAACTTACTCCCCCATATGGCATTGGCCACATGAATGGCCACGCCCGAGTACGCCCGCTCCACAGAAACCACCACCAGATGGCCTGAGCCATAGGCGGGCATGGCAACTTCGACAACCGGTAGCGTCTTCACCGCCCGGGCCGCCTCGTTCCGCCACGCAAGGGTCATGACAATATCGGCTTCATCAACGGGCGTTCCCATATTGGAAACGGTGAGGATGGGGTTGTTGCGGTGGGTAACACAGGTTACCTCATATACCGGCCGAGGCGCACGCGGGGAAGTCCGAAATCCGGTATACTCCCCGAAAGGACCTTCTTCCACTCTCACCTTGGGCAGCACATAGCCTTCGATAATGATCTCGGAATGAGCGGGAACTTCAAGATCCACGGTTTCACACTTGACCAATTCAATGGGTTCCTTCCTCAGACCACCCGCCAAATCCACTTCACTCTCGCCGGGTCCCGCGGAAAGGCTTCCTCCAATAGTCGCAAGGGGATCAGATCCAATCACCGTGGCAAAGGGCATCGGTTTATTGGCCTTCTCATACTTTTGATACATGCGGCCAATGTCCTGGCCGGGAAGGATCAGCCCCCCCATCATGTTTTTTGTATGGATCATTTGCCGATACATGCCCCAGTTAACCCAGCCGGCGTCTTCCAAGTCACGCGTCGTAACATAGCCCCAAGTGTTAATGTACCTGCCCCCGTCCCCGTCGTGGGCCATGGGGGCGCCAAATTTGAACAAGTCAATATCATCCCCCTTAATAATATTCTCTTTGCATGGCCCCTTGCTTACCAGCATAGGCTTGATGGGATTGGAGACCCTTTTGTCAAACTCATTCGCTATGTCCCTTACAGACGTATCTGCGCTCATCCCCATAGCCAGCGCCATCCGGGAATAGGTGCCGCAGGGGCCTCCCATCATCCTGACTCCCGGGGCATCCTTGACTTTTTCAAAAAAAGTCGCCCTCTCCTCAAGTTCGTAGGCTCTGCGAATAATCGCGCCCGCTTCCAGATTCCAATCCACCTCTTTCTTTACTCTGACTAATTGCTTTTCTTTTTCCAAGACCTCAATAAATTCCCTTAAATCTTTAAACGCCATATTTTTCTCCTTTTCTCATTTTATTTTAGTTAAATTGTAGATAATTTGGCAATGATCGAATCGGCTATTTCTCTCATTTTGCGAGTTACAGGCGAGTCGGGATACTTAATGATAAAAGGCGCCCCCTGGTCAGAAGAGGCCGATACGCGTTCATCCAACGGAATATCTCCCAGCCACGGCAGTTTCAAGTCGTCCGCCAATTCTTTCCCCTTTTTTTCAGAAAAAATCTCTGTGGCAGCATCACACTGGGGACAGATAAAACCGGCCATATTGACAACTAAGCCTAATATGGGCGCATTGGCCTGGCGGTATAGAGAAAGCCCTCGTTCCACCACTTGCTGAGAGAGCTGCGAGGGAATTGTAACCGCTACAACGCCATCCACCCGAGGCAGTTCCCGCAAAATATTGTAATTCTCCGAGCCCGTTCCCGGAGGAAGGTCAAGGACAAGCCAGTCTAAAGATCCATAATCGACCTCGGCCAGAAAATCTCCCAATGCGCCTCTTTTCATGTCATGAAACCACGTTAAGGCCGTTCCCTCCTCCAAGAAAAAACCCATGGAAATTACCTTAACTCCCAACGGACCTTCTACCGGCTGAATCCCTTCCCTTTTAATTTTTAGCCGTCTCGCCTCTATTCCCAGTAATTTTGGAATGCAAGGCCCGTGAAAATCTGAGTCTATAAGCCCCACGCTATAGCCCTTATGCGCTAAACTCAAAGCAAGATTGGCACTAATCGTAGACTTCCCCACCCCGCCTTTACCGCTTACAACAGCGAGTATGTTCTTAATCGAGGACATACGCTTTTCAATTTTATCATGTCGCAACCCTTCATAACGGCTCTGTTTAGCAGGATAGGCACATAAGAAATATTTACTGCAATCGTCACATCGCCGGTTGTAGCATCCAATGTCCATGTTAATTTCGAGTACTTCAGGCATCGAAGACCTGTTTAAGGAAGCCTCTTTCGTAGAAGAAGGCTGCAATGAGGCAAGGATGGATTTTTTTCCGGTAATTTTCTCAGTCAGTTTCAGGAAGCTTTGGGAAGAGGGAGAGCGGGGGGAACTCGCCAAAACAGAATTTCCCTGATCGGCCGCCTTTCTCAGATTGACGTCCAAGGGAATATTGCCCAGATATCGGATGCCCGTTTTTTTGGCCAATTCCTTTCCGGCTCCCGATTGAAAGACAGGCGTAAGATAGCCGCAGTGAGGACAGGTAAAACCGCTCATGTTCTCCACGAGCCCGAGGATGGGAGTAGCAATACTCTGGCAAAGGGAGATGCAGCGATAGGCAACCATCTGAGACAACTCAGCAGGAGTAGTCACCACAATCACCCCCGCTTTGTGAAGGGATATATACTTAAAGAGATTGACGGTCTCCGACCCCGTTCCAGGGGGTAAGTCTACCAGAAGGAAGTCCAATTCACCGAAATAGACGTAGGCTAAAAATCCTTCCAACGCTTCCCGCTTCAACCCATCAAACCATGAAAGTGATTCTCCCATCTCTAACAAGAAATGAGCTGAAACCACTTTTATTCCCCATGGGCCTTCCACGGGAAGAATACCCTTGCTACTGGTAACGAGCTTCTCTTCCCCTTTGATCCCAAGCAGTTTGGGGATGGAAGGGCCATGAAAGTCGGAGTCAACTATACCTACACGATAACCATGCTGGGCCAAAGACATGGCCAGTTGAGAACTCACGGTAGATTTTCCTACCCCGCCCTTTCCCCCCATAATGACAAGAATATTCTCGATCCCGGACATATTTTTCCTGATATCCGCAAGGCGACCCCGGGCAAATACCTGTTCTCTAAAAGGCGACGGGCAGTCAAAAAATCGGTAGCAATTTTTGCAGTCATAATTGCAGTTCCAACCCACCTCGACATTGATATTCAAAACTTCCGGTACAATTTCTTCATTCTTTTTCATCCTTGCTTCGTTCCTCATCTTTCCTGTCACGATAACACCTTAAGATTGGGCAACATGCCCCTGAGCTCAATATATTGATAGATATAGCGACCCTGTATGATTTGTATTTAAATTCCGTAAGGGTTTAAGGGTGGGTTTAAACCGATTCTTAGAGCCAGGGTAGCCGCGCAGTATCATATAATAATTTTCATTGTCAAGTCTTTTTATCATACCGGTATAGGAGTTCTTTATACTTGGAATTATTCTGAATATATGCCAAGTATACTTCCATAAGGATTCAAGAACAGAGGGTGCTTAAGGAGGTGTCTCATAGCAAACGTCATTGATCTACTTAAAGACGATGTGATTGTTCTAAAAGAACGTTTGGCTTCCGCCACTTTTCCCTCTCTTCTTATGCAAAAAGTTAAGTGCGCACCTCTGCAGGCAGCCTTGCGAGAAAAGGACTTGGGCATATATCGAGAAATTACCTGGCATAAATACTTTCAGCGCGTCGAGAGCTTCTGTTTAGGATTGGTAGAGCTTGGCTTGGAGCGGGGAGATCGAGTGGCCATCATGGGAGACCCTTGTCCAGAGTGGATATACGCTGACCTGAGCGTTCAGTCCGCCGGGGCCATCAGTTATGGTATTTTCTCTACCAGTTCCCTGTCGGAAGTAAAGTATTTAATGGAGAACGGGGGTGCCAAATTTTTCGTGGCTGAGGATCAGGAACAGGTGGATAATATCCTCGCTGTGGCCGATCAGCTCTTTTACCTAAGAAAGATCATCGTTATCGATAGGAGGTCTATGTTTATGTATAAGGACCCCCGTATCATCAGCTTTTCAGAGGTGGAAAAAATAGGGCGCCAACGCAAGGATATGGAGCCAAATTTGTTTGAAAGGTTGGTAAACGAGGTTCAGCCTGATGATATAGCGACTATTATTTATACCTCCGGCACTACAGGCTCCCCGAAAGGAGTGATGCTTTCTCATCGCAACATCATAACTGGCTGGACAGGATTATTGGTTGCCTTTCCTCAGTTGCGAAAGCCGCAGCGGAATGTCTGCATGCTGGAGCTCGCCCATATTATGGAGAGAGCTAATAGCGCCTACCTACCATTAATGGGTAATTTCATACCTCATTTTGCTGACAAAATTGAATCGATTCAAGAGATTCTTTTTGAAGTTTCGCCTACTTACTTGGCTACACCGCCGAGATTTTTTCAGAAGTGGGCAGCCCAGGCTTTGAGTGATATGGAGGAAAGTACGCCCCTGAAGAAGGCCGTTTACCGATTTGCTATGTCCATAGGACGCCGGTATATTGGAAAAAAATGGAATATGGAAAAATCTTTAATATGGGAAGCGCTTTATAGACTGGCCTATTGGCTTTCGTTTCGGCATATTTTGAACAGGTTTGGTCTTGCTCGAGTAAAGTTTTGTGCTACAGGAGCTGCCCCTGTGCCCGTTGAGACAGTAGCTTTATGGCAAATATGGGGGTTAAGGTTACGGGAAGGTTTTGGCCTCACCGAAGGCGGGGGGCTCCCTCTCATGCAATTAGAAGATTTCCCCAAGCCGGGCAATACGGGTAAACCTCTTGAGGGTTATGAATTGAAGTTGACAGAAGAAGGCGAGCTGCTTATTGGGGGCGCTCCCATATTTTTCGGTTATTGGCAGGATGAAGAGGCTACCAATAAAATTAAAAGGGGCAACTGGATCCATACTGGAGACATTGGAAAAATCGTCGAAGGAGGAAACTTGAGTATCGTGGATCGATTGAAGGATGTTTTTACCACTGCCGGGGGGAAGACTATGAGTCCCTCTGAGATTGAAAAGGTCCATAAATCGAGCCCTTATATCAGCGAGGCAGTGATCTTTGGACATGGGCGCAAGTATCCCGTAGCCTTGATTGAGATCAACTTCGATACGGTTTCGGAATGGGCAAGGAGCCATGGGGTCATATACGGCTCTTTTGCGAGCTTAGCCGAACACCCCAAAGTTTACGATCTGATCGCTAATGAGGTGGCTAAAGCAAACGCCCGGCTCGCCCGGGCAGAGCAGCCAAAGAAATTCCGCATTATCCCCAAGGAACTGGATCCTGCGGATGAAACGGAGCCGGTGACGGCCACCCGCAAGATACAACGGGATAAATTCTACCGGAGGTTTAAGGATTTGATAGAATCCATGTATACTGCGGAGGAAGAGGAACGTATCAGCGCCGGGTTAGACCTGCCGGAAGATGAGGCGGCGGAAAAGGAACGAAGAGGCGAGAATTGTTGAAAAATTGATATTTCACGTTTGCTTATTAACAAACGCATTATACGAGTGAGGTAAATCAAATGGAAAAGAAGCGGCAATTTGCAATGTTAGGATTGTTTTTAAGTATGGTTCTTATCGGCCTGGCCTCCTCTAATGCCATAGCCGCTGAGGGTAAAGAGCCTTATAAAATTGGGATGAGTGCGGCTCGGACGGGTCCAGCCGCCATCTCCTACACCCCTGGAAGCGAGGGGATCAGGGTCTATATAGAAAAGATTAATGATGCAGGCGGTATTAATGGCCGTCCTATAAAGCTTATGATTGAAGACGATGGCGGAGTGGGTACGAAAGCCGGCTCTAATATTAAGAAATTTGCTGAGGCGGGAGCGCATTTAGTTACAGTTGCCAGTGTTTCAGCTACCTATGGTCCGGCGATAGCCGAGGCCAAAAGGGCTAATATCCCTATATTATTTGGTGCGGGAAGTGTTTCCCCTAAAGAAAGTTTGCCTCCTGACCCTGATCCGTTGGTATTTGCGACAAGCGATAAGGGGCTCCTCGCGGATCCGCATAGAGGTGTGGAAACCATATCCCAGATAGCTTCCAAGTTAGGGATCAAACAAGTTATAATCGGCATAGTTGTCATGGACATCCCCGTGGCTATGGGCATAGCCCAGAGGATGAAAATATTGGCTGAAAAAAAAGGCTGGGATGTTATATTGTCGCCCATCCCGCCCGGCGCGGTTGATCTCACCGCTGTCGCTGCGAAATGGATAGAAAAGGGAGTCAACTTTGGAATAGAGAGCGGTCCTACTGTAGCGAGGCTGATGTACCCTGCTCTAATGAAACGGGGATGGAAGGGGAATTTTGTCATCTTGTATGAAGCCTTTAATTATTTGACGGATATCAAATCGGATAACCTATATGCCATTTGCTCTGTTACACCTCTGGAAATGATGAATCTGCCGGAGCACAAAGAGATTGTAGAGGCTTCAAGAAAGTATAAAGCCTCAATAGTTCTTACAGAAAATTTGTGGGGATGGGATACCGGAAAGGTCCTGGAGAAAATATTAAGACAAGCCGGATGGCCGCCCACTCCAAAAAAGTTTTTGGAAGTGATGAACGATTTTGAATGCGACAACAGACCCCTGGCAAGGTTGCACAAATGGACCCCAAGCGACCATTTGGGCAGTCTCGTCTGGCGTGCATATAAATGGGATAAGAAGATCAGGCAGGTAGTTCCTGTGACAGATTGGCGGCGCTCCAGCGCAACAGGGGAGATCATAGAAAAGGCAGTTCAATAACTTTAATTGCTATGCAATAATAAAATTAGAGGGCAATGAAAATGGTTCAGTTTATTGCCAATTCGTTAGTCTTAGCAAGTCTTTACGCTCTGGCGTCTATAGGCTTTGTGATTATTTATCGTTCCAGCCGCATCCTTAACCTGGCCCATGGCGAATTGATAATGCTCGGAGG
>DATESZ010000230.1:0-4142 GCA_035283845.1 Syntrophales bacterium
AAAATCCGCTTTTGATTTTTCCTTCGCTCACAATGGCCGCAACACTGGCCGGTGACGTGGAAGAGATTATTTCCATAAGTCTGACTCCAGAAGAGCGGTCGGCATTGGAAAGATCAGCGGCGGCAGTGCGGGAACTCGTTGATGCCATGAAAAAGATGCCTTGATTATCCCCCAGATTCTTTCTCTTCCAATGTTTCCTGGGCCAGGTGATGCCAGCGGCTCAAACCGAATGATTCCAGTGCGGTTGTTATCCCGAAAGAAAAGACGCTGACGACAAGCGGCAATCCATGCATGCCGCCAATCAGATCATAAAGGAACACCTTGACAGCGCCGATTATAGTAACCAGGACAGCTACGTTGCGCACCTCCTTTTTTCGATGTCTCAGGGCAAAGAGCATCAAAACGGCGGCGGAAACGTTGATTATTACGGACTGGGCGCTGCTGAAGGCGCTACTTACGGCATAGGCGGGAAGCGAGAAAACTAAAGCCTGGTGGGCGACAATGCGCAACATGAAAAAGGCGCTCAGAAGAGAACAGAGCAAAAGAGCAGCAGCGCTCAAGTCGTTTTTGTCAAATTTGGAAAAAAATAAGGATTCTGCCGACGGCTTGCCGGCACGGCATCGTTTATAGTGAAGTAAAGCAAGGCAGGCGAGTATCAAGGCCGAAAGGGCGCCGCCCGCTGCGTGCGCATCAGGTGCGGAAAGGAGAAGCAAAACGGCAAGCGTTATCGTAGAGTAAATTTGCAATAGGTAGGCCGTCAATCGGACGGCGCCACTCTTCCATTTTTCCGAAAGAATTGCGATGCCGTAGGCAAGGGCCGACAGGAAAGGCAGGCTTGACAAAACATCGCCCGTGGCAACCGGCAAGGCAAGCGCCAGGAGAACGGAACCGGCAAAAACAAAGGCATTGGCGCCGCGCGCCCCCGGCTTTCCGTATGTTGCCAGCCGGC
Organism: Syntrophales bacterium; assembly: GCA_035283845.1. Classification (GTDB taxonomy): domain Bacteria; phylum Desulfobacterota; class Syntrophia; order Syntrophales; family JACQWR01; genus DATESZ01. The sequence goes on from DATESZ010000230.1 coordinate 950, forward strand.
GGGCAAGTTCCAGATGTCCCAAACCGGCCATAGCGCCGACAGCTCCGAGAAGGGCCGTGTTCCAACCCATGGCAAATATTACATATCTTCCGAGTTCAAAGGTCCCAGCCACGTTAATAGCAGGGGCCCAGAGGTCAAACCTTGCCGGCTTGTCGCTGCTCTTTATCCTCAGGAAAGTCGTAGCGGGATAGACCAGGAAAAACATGGCAAGAAGCGGCAGAAAAAATGATGGCGCCAGCAGAGAGGGCATCTGTTCCTTGTTTAAAAGGGTGACACCAAGCTTAAGCCCCCACAAAGCGATCATAAACATCGTTACCAGCAGAAGAATCCATCTGAGCCAGGAATACTTGTGCGCCCTTGCTGTAAAATATCCGAGAATATTCGCCGTGAGAAGAACACCTCCTAAGTAAGGGAAAAAAGGCTGGGGATAATCTATGGCAGCGCCCGCTAAACACATACCGAGGGTGCCTACGGAGATGGGGGCAGGAACCAGGTAAAAGTAACTAAGGGCAGCCATGCCGAGTCCCGTCACCATCAGGAGGATATACGCGGGAACAGAGGGAAGAGATTCGAAGCGGGCATGAGTCTCCACGACGATAGTGAACATCAGGACGGCCCCGCAGATGGTGAATATCGGCGCTAAGGGATTGTTTCTTTTATAGCGGCGCCAGCCCAGGAACATCAGCAAAGCAGCATAACTCATCCCCGCTATGGAGCCGGCTTGCAGGTCGATCAAACCGCCATCCGTGACAGTGCGCAAAACCAGGGCCACAACAAGCAGGAAACAGAGGGTTGAAAGACGCTGCAGAAGGGAAGATTTTCCCACCCAGGAGAGAAGCTCTTCCGAGGCATCCCCAGCCCCTTCTTCATACTCCTCCTTGACACCGGGCATTCTCACCCTTGAAGACTCCACACGCAGGGCTAAGTATTCCACTCTTTGTGTCAGCGCTGCCAACTGCGAGGCAAGCTCCTCGACCCGGTTTTCAAGAGATAGACGTTTCGCCTCCATCTGTTTCCTCCCCATGCATATGACTTTTCTTCCATTTTTGTCTGGCACCGAGACAGGATACGAAGACGCCTCCTAAACCGAGTACCACGGCAATTACCTTGATCATCCAACCGATATCGGGCATCCAGCCGACAAGCCATAGTATGATAAGTCCCAGGGAAACATCAATTACAATACTTTGGTCAGGCTTCTTAAAAAATAAAAATATTTTTTCTCCTGTGAGCTGGGCGACGGCAATAAAACCGACCAAAGCGGAACCGACGACGAGGGTCATTTCCAGCGGAATGAGAACAATCCCCATGACGGAAATAGTCAACAATACCGCAAGCGGCACTATCGATATCAGCACTAAGAGTCCCAAGAGAAACACCCTGAAGGGAGACTCTCTGATGGCCGTGGCTACGAGGCAGACAGGTTTGGGGAGCAGCGTAACGAGCAGGATCGCCAGGAGCAGAATACCGATAAAAATGAGCAGCGAAAGAACAGCAAAAACCCAGGACCAGCCTTCCCAATCTTCATTTAAAACGGAAGCTATGGATTGAGAAATGTCGGAAGCATTTATTTCCTTTGAATTGCCATGCACCCTGGCGCCTTTTCCCATCACTATGACCCCGCCAACGGAGATAACGTTTCCCTCCACAAGGGCGGTCCGTGTCAGGACAACCGAGCCCCCGATGGCCATTACATGACCGGTAACCGTACCGTTTACGGTAATTTGTCCGCCCACAGTCAGGGCATTTTTTACTTTGTTCCCTTCTGCAATGGTTACATCTCCGCCAATTTTCACGATATTTGTATTTTCAGCTTGGCACGGGGCGCCGAAGCTAAATAACAACAGCGCAACAAGAAAGCAAACCATACTTATTTTCATTCTTTTATTCCTTTACTTTTAACCGGCAAATCAAAAAGTTCCTTCCCCGGGCAAATTAAACATCAAGCGACAGGGCGCTCCGCCGCTGTCGAAGTAATTCGATTATTCCAGGAAGGACAGAAATTATAATAATTGCCATAATGACTAAGGTGAAGTTACTCCTTACCAGGGGAATGGCGCCAAAGTAGTAGCCGCCCGTGACAAAAATAACAACCCAGGAGATGCCGCCTGAAACATTGTAAGATATGAAACGGCCGTATGCCATGCTACCGATACCGGCGACAAAGGGGGCGAAGGTTCGGATTATCGGGATGAAACGGGCCAGAACAATGGTTTTACCTCCGTGCTTTTCGTAGAATTTTTGAGTTTTTTCGAGGTATTCCCTTTTGAAGAGAGTCCCGCCTTTCTCGTGAAAGATGCGTGGCCCGATAAATTTTCCCAGGGCGTAGTTTACCGTATCTCCCGCTATTGCTGCAATTATAAGCACGGTAATAAGCAGCTCAACCCGCAGACTGCCAAGCGCGGCAAAAGCGCCCAGGGCAAAAAGGAGAGAATCGCCGGGAAGAATGGGGGTTACCACCAACCCAGTTTCGCAAAAAATAACTATGAAAACAAGTACGTATGTCCATCCACCGAAAGATTGTATAACTGCGTTGAGGTGCCGGTCAAGGTGAATAAACAGATCAATAAAATAGGTAATGAATTCCACAGAGCCCTTCCCATTGATTTGAATTTGGTACGAGTATATTGAGAGTTGAGGTTATATGTCAACGACAATATGATAGTCACCTTGTGATTGCACTTTTCCATAAGATTATGTTAGCGTGGGTGCGAAACCTCATGAATCAAGTTCATGATTAACGGGCTCCGGCCTCCCTAAGGGAGAGTATATGCTGTCCACTGCGGAATACGTAGGCAAAACAACTCTCAATGCATCTAAATCACTGCAAGATACTTTTATCCTGGCCTTTAATATATTATCAAACTTTTTCGATAAAAAAGCCTATAACAGCGCTTCAAAGATGGTGCTGATCAACCAGATATATTTCACTGCCATACAGATTTTACCCTTGTTTTTAAGCGTGTCGGCCATCATGGGTTTTTCGCTTACCGGTATTTTCCTGCACACCCTCAAAGAACTGGGACTGGCCGAATATCTGGGACGCATTATAATGGGTTTTGTGGTAACGGAATTAGCGCCCTTTATTACTGTCCTGCTTCTTGCCCTTCGTTCCAGTTCCGCTATGAATGCGGAAATCGCCACTATGAAGGTAAATAAAGAGTTGCATACCCTGGAGGCATTCAACATAGAT
>DATESZ010000231.1:0-5750 GCA_035283845.1 Syntrophales bacterium
CCTCTCCCCGCAAGGCCGCATCGATCAAATTCAGGGCCTTTTGCTTGCCGCTCGGCAGCTTTGCCTTGACCGGCAGGTAATTGGAGGCGTGATTTGAAAAAAAATATCCCCTGGTCAAATTCGTATAGGTGATCATTTCCCTCAATTCTCTTAGCAACCCGGGTTCATCAGGCAATACAAATCTGCCATTCACATAATCTTGATAAAGAGGCGTTCCCGGTACAAACATTGCCGTCAATGCTCCGACAAAATTCGGGTCCATGGCGCTCAAAAGCTCACCCGTCGCCTGGGCATGCTGGAGCGACTTCTCCCTGCCGCCAATGCCTAAAAGAACAGTAACCGACAGCCCGATGTCCGCCTCCTTTACACGGCGCCCCATTTCGCAGCAAGTCTCGGCTGTGGAACCTTTCTGGATCGCTTTTCTGATCTCATCATCGCCGGTCTCAACTCCATAAAAAAGGATGCCAAGATTGTTTTTGCGCAATTGCTTTAATTCTTCCAGAGATTTCATCTTGATGCCTTTGACATTCGCATAGGCCCCGACCCTTTTTACCCAGGGCAGATGCTCTCTGATCCTTTCCAGTATCCACATCAACCTTTTCTGAGGAATGATCAGGGCGTCGCCATCCATCAAAAAGAGGCGGTCCTGGTCCTGCATGTGCTTGGCGGCAAATAAAATATCATGCAGGATGATTGTATCATCCTTGATCCGGAAGCGCTTGTCCCGGTAGGAACCGCAAAAGATGCATTTGTTGTGGGAACAACCCAGGGTCGCCTGCAGGAGGATGCTGTCGGCCTCACTGGGCGGCCTGATGCAGTAACCTTCATAATGCATACCTTCATTTTTATGAACCAAACCCATTATTTTTATCTCCTCTTATATAAATACTTGTGCTAATATAAGTCGCCAGCCGGAAAAGTCAATTTTAGATATTCCTCTGGCTTCTCTGACATGAGGATGCCTCAGAATTCATCTGAGCAGATCATTAAATAAGGAGTGAAAAATGCCGAAGGTTACTGAAAATATCTGCTTCATCCCGGGCCAGGATGATTCTCTTCCTGATTCCCATGTCTATGTGGTAGGCCAAAAAAACTCTCATGATCTTACTCTGATTGATGCAGGCATTATGGGCAAAGGTTCTTATAAAATAAGATCGATCGAGAAAGAAGGATTTAAGCTTGAGGATATAAAAAGGATAATCATGACCCACACTCACCTGGACCATATCGGCTGTCTAACTGAGATCCGCGAAAATCTCCCCGGCATGGAATTATGGATCCACGAAGAGGAAGCCCTTCCGTTGGAACGGGGCGATGAAAGGTCGGTATATGGCATGGAGGCCTTCCGCGACATGTGCCAGACCCAGTTTCATCTAAAACCGGGTTGCTTCTCTTTTCAAATAGATCGAAAACTCCAGGGAGGGGAAAAATTGAGCATTGGCGGCCTGACCTGGGAGGTATTGCATATACCGGGGCACTCGCTCGGCAGCATTGCTCTCTACGATCCTACGGAAAAGGTCCTGATACCCGGAGATGTGGTTTATGCTGATTTTTCCATTGGTCGCTTCGATTTCCATGGCGCCAATGGTGCAACCCTCAGGGAATCCCTCTTTTGTCTGGCGGAACTGGACGTAAAAATCCTTTTGCCCGGCCACAACCGCATCGTAACAGACCTTAAACAAGACTATATTCGCGATACGGCCAAGCAATGGGAACCCTATTTGACGTGATCTTGTTAGGTCCGGTTAAGCGCCGGCTATGGACGATTGGTGATCAATGAGCGGTTCCTTGTTGGCTTTGTTCTCTGCTTTTAGCTTCTCTGTGAGTGGCATTTGTACCCGCCGAGGAGTGATGCGGATAAAGGATGCCGCTTTGGGGGGGTATATCTCTGTATTTGTGGCGCCGCCCCTATACTTGCTGGTGGCTCTGGTATCGGGCGACCTGCATAATATTGCCGCCTTTACCTGGAAAGGGTATTTATGGCTGGGAACTGCTGGAATTATCCATTTTATCCTCGGGCGCTCCTCCAACTATTGGTCGCTAAAGCACCTGGGGGCCAATATGGCTACTGTCTTCTCGTCGTTAAATCTCGTATACACTATTTTACTGGGCTTCTTCGTCCTTGGGGAGCATATAACGCGGAATATGGCTCTTGGTTCCCTGCTTATTATTGTAGGCCCTGCACTGTTAGCCTGGCCCCAACATGGCGTAGATCCGGAAACTGGAGACCAAAGCAGCAAAAAACCCCGATTGTCTCGGGAAGGAATAATAGCGGCGCTAATGTCAGGGGTGTTCTTTGGAATTAGTCCCCTTTTTATCAAATGGGGCTTAGCGGAGGGAGGTTCGGCCTTAGCCGGGATTTTTATATCATATTCAAGCGCTACGTTAATACTTGGCATGACAATGGTCAGTACGGTGAGAAGAGATGCGATAGTTCACATGGACCGTAAAGCGCTTACGTATTTTGTTTTTTCCGGTCTCTTCACAGCGCTGGCCCAGCTTTTACGCTATGTTGCCCTCAAATGGGACCCGATTAGTGTTGTCGGCCCCCTTATCGGTACCATTCCTGTATTTCTCTTGGCATTATCGTTTGTAATGAATAGAAAGGTAGAGTCATTCAGGTTAAATGTCATTATAGGAGCTATATTGGTGGCGTTGGGCGCGGCGCTGGTTTATAGATAAAAAATCCGATGAATTTTGTTTTCACAGGATACGATGTATGATATAATGTTAGTAATAACACCACCTTGCTGGTCATTTGGATTTTAGTGGTGAATAAACCCTATTACCACTACCACACATTCTGGCGAACTAAAGTTATTAAATAAAATGCCGATACATTGATAAAAAGGTGCGTTAAATTCAGAAGAAAGGTAGAAGAAGTGGCAATTCGATCCTTGTCAGGATATGCAGGACAGGCGGGCGCGATTATCAATGATGTCGCTCCTGTCCAGGTTCCGTCTCCAAAAAAAAGAGAAGTTCCCTCACCAGGCAGATCTTTGGATGCTGAGCAAGCCAAACAGATGATGAAAGGGATCGAGGAGCAACTGGCGGCAAAGGGTATAAGCCTTAATTTTACCACTTATGGGAGTAAAAATGAAAAGATGGCCATTTTAGTAAAAGATGCAACAACCGGGGAAGTAATTCGTGAAATCCCACCTAAAGAACTTCAAGATATATATATGCAAATGGACAAATTGATCGGCATTGTTTTAAATCGTCGCCTTTGAAAGGGATCGGCTGAGACATTGATGGTTCATAATATTATGCCGTACCGGAGGAAGCGGACAGCCTTGCCAGTCGTGTGGGCAGAACCAATCTTCTCTATACCTCTATACCCAGTGCGTGAATCGAAAATATCGCCGTAGGGGCCGTTTGTGGCAGAACCGTTTCTTTTCCGTCAACGATTTTTCCCTTATTTACCCGTAAATCTACCCTGTCCAATGCCGTCAGGCCGCCAAAATTCATGGTCAGTTGTTTTATCTCCAGTACAGGTTCCATGTCAAGACTGCCCGGCGCCGTTGCTGTTAAGATGGAATTCGTAAGTGCGGCGCACATGGGGGACGATCCCCAGGGGGCGGAAGATCATCATCAGGACCATGGCCATGCCGAAGACAAGCATACGGTAATCGCTGAAAACTCGAAGATATTCAGGCAAAATGATGATAATGAGGGCAGCGATGATAAGACCGGAAATGGAGCCGATGCCGCCAAGGACCACGATAGAAAGGATCATGGCTGATTCGATAAAATTGAAACTGGCGGGGTTGATGAAAGTGGTTTTGGCGGCAAAGATTACGCCCATCATACCGGCCCAGCCAGCCCCGATAGCAAAGGCTGTTCGTTTCGCCTTGGCCGTATCTATGCCCATGGCCTGGGAAGCCGTTTCATCCTCCCGTATGGCAATCCAGGCCCTGCCGATGCGGGAGTTCTGCAGGCGCCGGACAACAAATATCGTAAGCAGGCAAAGACAAAGCACGAGAAAATAAAGATAGATGGTAAGATGATAAATACTCAGAGAGATACCAAACAGTCCGGCCGGGGATATGCCGGATATGCCGCTGGGGCCGAAAGAAAAGTCATTCCAGTTCTCCAGGATCAGCCTGGTAATCTCACCAAAACCGAGGGTGACGATGGCTAAATAGTCGCCACGGAGACGCATTACGGGAAGCGCCAGCAGGATACCGAAAATGCACCCGACAAGAGCGCCCAGAGGGAGAGCCGGCCAGAAACCCACCCCGAAACGGTGGTTCAGAAGGGCATAACAATAGGCGCCGGCGGCATAAAAAGCCACATAACCAAGATTCAGAAGTCCCGTGAGACCTACGATGATATTGAGACCCAGTCCCAGGATGATATACATGAGGGCCGTGGTCATGACGTTTGTGTGATAGGTGGAAAGGAAAAAAGGGGACAGCATGAAAAACAGGGCAACCAAAACAAGCATTGGCCGATAGATTTTCGGATCTTCGATTACGCGCCGGAAAAAGACCTCTCTGTTAGACTCGTCCGTTGCTGCTGTTTGTTGCGCCGCCTCTCTTTTTTCCAAAAAATGGCGCCAGATAAAGGAAAGAACAAAGCTTCCCAGGCCCACATAGAGCATGTTTCTCCAGCGCCACTCGACTAATTTTTCAATCGTATTTACCCTGATTACCATGATGGGAAAGGTAAGAAAAACAAACCAGAGGGAAATTAAAAATGATTGTTTAAGCTTCACTGACTTAATCCCCGGCATATTACAGCTTTTGCGTCCTTTCCCTGCCCAGAATCCCCGCGGGTTTCACGATAAGAATAATAATGAGAAGGGCAAAGGCAAAGACATCCTCATAATCGCTCGATACATAACCTGTAGCAAAACTTTCTGTCCACCCCAGGATTAATCCCCCCAATACGGCGCCGGGAATGCTGCCGATCCCCCCTAAAACAGCAGCGGTGAATGCCTTGATACCGGCGATAAAACCGATATAGAAGTTGATCCGTCCCACATGGGAGGCGATGAGTATTCCCCCCACGGCGGCCAGCGACGATCCAATAATAAATGTATGGGAGATGACACGGTTCACGTTTACACCCAGCAGCATGGCCATATTGCGATCCTGGGCGGTGGCTCGCATCGCCTTCCCCATCCTGGTAAACTTGACCAGAAAAGTTAAAATGATCATAATGAAGGCAGTAGTTAAGACAATGACGACTTCCGTCGGCGCCATGAAGGGAGACAATCGTTCCAGGAAGGGAATATCCGGTATCAGATTGGGAAAGGGGAGAAAATCCGATGTCTGTGCCAACAAAACGTAATTTTGCAGGAAAATGGACATGCCCACGGCGCTGATGAGGGGTGACAGACGGGGCGCATGACGCAGGGGTTTATAGGCGATTTTCTCCACCGTGAAACCGTAGGCAGATGCGTAAATAACAGCGACAAGGGCTGCCAGAATAAGAACCGCGGAGCCGGTCATGCCGGTCATGGTAAGGACGGTGGAAACGATCAGCGCCGTAAAAGCGCCGATCATGTATATTTCACCATGGGCAAAATTTATTAGCTCGATAACGCCGTAAACCATGGTGTAGCCAAGGGCAATAAGCGCGTAGATGCTTCCCCTGGTGAGTCCGCCGATAAATAACCCCAAAAAATAGTCCATCCTCGTTGTCTTTCCCTATCCTTAAGTGGTTTTGCAATGATTTTAACTAATGGAAAAATCACGGTGGGTCAATAGATTTCTGGCATTCTAAAGCAACACTATTCCATCAGA
>DATESZ010000232.1:0-5352 GCA_035283845.1 Syntrophales bacterium
GGTTCTTTCGGGAAACAGCATTACAGATGACCTGGTGGAGAAGGCGTCAGAGGCGGCGCAGGAGAAGATTCGCCCCATGCCTCACATGGGTGTTTCTGCATGGTACAAGCGAAAATTGATAAGGGTGCTGGTAAAAAGATCGCTCCAGCAGGCATGGAAAATGGCAAAATAGGAGGGAAAAATATGACACGCCTCATTGTCGCTCTGCCCGATACGGATAGGGGGTTGCTCCGGACTGAGGGGTTGAAATTACCATGCTTAATGTTGGTTTGACGGGCGGCATTGCAACGGGTAAAACGTCCGTTGCTGAGATGTTTAAGAAAAAAGGCGCTTATGTCATAGATTTTGACGTTTTGACGCATAAGCTTCAAGAACCGCGACGGCCCGTCTGGCAGGCGATTCTCGACTTTTTCGGCAGAGGAATACTGAATGATGATGAAACGATAAACAGGGGGAAACTTGGGGCGATAGTTTTTCAGGACAGAATTAAGCTTACTAAGCTTAACGAAATTATCCATCCCTTTATTTTTGAAGAATGGCGCCATTATATGTCTGAAATCCAGAAAAAAACCCCCGACGTTATTATTATTTCAGATATACCTCTGCTTATTGAAGCGGGCGTTCAAAAATTAGTCGATTTGATCGTCCTCGTATATGCCTTGCCTTCGCAGCAAGTGGAGAGATTGATCATGAGAAATGGATGTAACCGCGAAGAAAGCCTGCGCAGGATTGCTTCCCAGCTTCCCATAGATGATAAAATTCCCTACGCAGATATCCTGATAGATAATAGCTCTTCCTTCGAGAGCACCAGGCAAAAGGTTGATGAAATCTGGGTAGAGCTTAATGAAAGACAAAGGGAGAAAATCTGTACTTCCCGATCTATTGCCTGATGAATTTCACCTCTTTTTACGATAATGCATTTACCCATTCTATAATTAAATTTTAGCTAATTTATAGCCAAATACCACTTGACAGGGATAGCCCTTATTGGTATGAAAAATCAAGGGCAATAAGATGAGTTCGTACTTGTCAAAAACCCGGTTTCTCAGGTACGGAGGATGTGCGAAAATATTCCCCCGGTGGTTTAATGGTTTCCTGTCAGTTTCCCTGATAACTTAAATTTAGCGTTTTAAATATTTAATAGAATGAGGAGAAAGACTATGTTTAAGATAACCGATTTTGATCCAAGAAAATATGCAGATTGGCAGATTGCGGAAGAAGCGGAAAAAAATATGCCTACTCCTGACGAATGGCGGGAGAAACTGGGGCTTCAGAAGGATGAGATCATCCCCATGGGGAAGCTATGCAAACTCGATTTCATGAAAATTATTGAGCGATTAAAGAATAGACCTGACGGAAAGTATATTGAGGTCACGGCCATTACTCCTACCCCTCTTGGAGAGGGTAAAACTACCACATCCATGGGATTGTTGGAGGGGCTTGGCAAAAGAGGTCAGAATGTCGGCGGTTGTATCCGTCAGCCTTCGGGCGGGCCCACAATGAATGTCAAGGGCACTGCTGCAGGAGGCGGCCTCTCGCTCCTTATTCCCATGACCGAATTTTCCCTCGGTCTTACCGGTGACATCAACGACATCACCAATGCCCACAACCTGGCCATGATCGCCCTGAATGCCCGGATGCAGCATGAACGAAACTATGACGACGCTGAACTTGCCAAAAGGAATCTGAAACGCTTGGATATTGATCCTGCCAACATCGAGATGGGTTGGGTCATGGATTTTTGCGCCCAGGGTTTGCGGAATATTATAATGGGTCTTGGGGGCAAGATGGATGGTTTTCTCATGCAATCCAAATTTGGCATTACCGTGAGTTCGGAGCTCATGGCTATCCTTTCCATTGTCCGGGACCTGAAAGACCTCCGGGAGAGGTTGGGAAAGATCGTTGTTGCCTATGATAAGAAAGGCAAACCCGTCACCACCACAGACCTCGAAGTGGCCGGTGCAATGTGCGCCTGGATGCGGAATACCATCAATCCTACATTGATGTCTACGACAGAATACCAGCCCTGCATGGTGCACGCCGGCCCCTTTGCTAACATTGCTGTGGGCCAGTCCTCCATTATTGCAGACCGCATTGGTTTAAAGATGTTCGATTACAATGTGACAGAGAGCGGTTTTGCTGCTGATATCGGGTTCGAGAAGTTCTGGAATGTGAAATGCCGGGTCAGTGGTCTTACTCCCAATGTTTCAGTATTAACCTCTACGATCAGGGCTTTAAAGATGCATGGCGGTGGACCTGCCGTCGTGGCAGGACGTCCCCTTCCTGATGAATACACAAAGGAGAACCTGGCGCTTCTTGAAAAAGGGATTGTCAATATGACGCATCTCATCGGGGTAATAAAGAAGTCGGGAATCAATCCGGTCGTCTGTATCAATGCCTTCCATACGGATACAAAAGACGAAATCTCGCTGGTACGAAAGTATGCTGAGCAGGCAGGAGCCCGCTGTGCTCTTTCCGAGCATTGGCTCAAAGGCGGAGATGGAGCATTAGAGCTTGCCGATGTGGTAATGGAAGCCTGCAAAGATAAACCTAATTTCAAATTCCTCTATCCGCTGGAGATGCCTTTAAGACAACGTGTGGAAATAATAGCAAAAGAAGTATACGGGGCCGATGGCGTCTCTTGGACCCCGGAGGCGGAAAACAAAGCGAAACGTTTTGAGGCCGATCCTGCGTTAAGGGATTTCAACACCATGATGGTCAAGACTCACCTGAGCCTTACACATGATCCTACAAAGAAGGGGGTGCCAAAAGGTTGGATACTGCCGGTTCGCGACGTCTTGATCTTTGCCGGTGCAAAGTTCCTCTGTCCGATGACAGGAGCCATCAGCCTGATGCCCGGAACCAGTTCCGATCCTGCTTACAGAAGGGTAGATGTGGATGTGGAGACGGGTAAGGTAAAAGGATTGTTTTAATTTACGGAGGGGCCGGGATATTGCGCCCCCCCTCTTTATTTATTGAATGTGCATCTAAGTAATGGGTAAATGTAAGGTAACATTTCAGCCAAGCGGTCGGAGTATTGCCGTTGACGAGGGTGAAAACCTCCTTCAGTCGGCAATGGCCGCGGGAATCCATATCAACGCCTCCTGCGGCGGCAGCGGAACCTGCGGCAAGTGCAAGATCAAGATCATAGCCGGTAATTCGGATTCTCCGATGCATTCCAAGCTTTCCCCCTCGGAGTATGAGGGAGGATATCGCTTAGCCTGCCAGACGTCGATCGTCGAAAACCTGGGTGTAGAGATTCCCCTCGAATCGCAGGTAGACAAATCGACCCTTGCCCTTAAGGGTGACAGGGGTCTTGCCTCATACCTTCTCTCTCCTAAGGATATTTACCAGCTTGTTGAGGGCTGGGATGTGGATCCGACGGTATTTAAGAGGTATGTGGAGATGGACCCGCCTTCGCTGAAGGACAATGCAAGCGATCTTATGCGTCTGGTCAAAGCCATAAACCGTCTGCACGGCATCAACGGGATATCCACCGACTTCCGCGTCATTATGAAATTAAGCCGCATCCTGAGAGCTGCCGATTGGAGGGTCACGGTAACGCTGGTATTTACCAGGAAGGGCTATAAATTAATAAACATTGAAGCAGGCGATAACCGGCAACAAAACTATTCCATTGTATTAGACATCGGCACGACCACCATTTTCGGTCAGATTCTTAATCTTAATGAATGTAAAGTGGTCGCCTGTCCCGACGGTAACTGCGACGGGGCAACGCTTTTTGCCCTTGCCGAGGCCTCTGATTTCAATCCCCAGATAAGTTACGGGGAGGATGTGATAACCCGTATTGTCTATTCACAGAAGCCGGGCGGGCTAAAAAAAATGCAGGAAACGGTCGTTGCAACGATAAACAATATCATTGATGAGCTGCTGAGGATGAGTCGCATCGACCGTTCCCTCATCTCCCATATCGTTGTGGCGGGCAATACCACCATGACCCAGTTGTTTTTAGGTGTCGATCCCAAGTATATCCGTGAGGCGCCCTATGTTCCGACGGCCCATTTCATACCGCCGGTCAGGGCCGTTCATCTGGGGATCAATATCGGGGACCATGTTCATGTTTACGTCTTTCCCATGGTAGCCAGTTACGTGGGCGGCGACATTGTTGCCGGCGTCCTGGGTTCGGGTATTTTCCAGAGAGAGGCCTTGACCCTTTACATGGATATTGGTACCAACGGCGAGATAGTCCTGGGAAACAAGGATTGGTTAGCCAGTGTTTCCTGCTCCGCAGGACCTGCTTTTGAAGGAGCGGGGATCAGATTCGGGATGCGGGCAACCCGTGGAGCGATCGAAGAAGTAAGCATAAACCCCCATACCTATGAACCTATGATCCTGACTATTGGCAGGGTAAAGCCTATCGGAATCTGCGGATCAGGATTGATCGATACGGTGGCGGAACTTCTTGAAGCGGGAATCATCGATCAGAAAGGTACATTTCTTCCGGATATTGCAACCGGGCGGGTAAGGAAGGGAATGGATGGCTATGAGTATGTTTTGGCCTACAAAGAGGAAACGCGGATCAATGAAGATATTGTCCTTACGGAGGTTGACATCGAAAATCTGATTCGCACCAAAGGTTCCATATATGCGGGCTGCAAGGTGCTGCTTGACAGTGTAGGTTTGGGATTTAAGGATCTGGACCAGGTAATCATCGCCGGTGGTTTCGGACGCCATTTGGATGTGGAAAAAGCAATTTTCATAGGCCTCCTGCCGGAGATCGACATAAAGAAATTTATTTTTGTCGGCAACGGTTCGCTGCTTGGCGCCAGGCTCCTTTCCTTTTCCCAGGCTCTCCTGAAAGAGGCGGAGAAGATCTCGCTTATGATGACCAATCTGGAATTGAGCAATCATGCCGGTTTTATGAATGAGTTTATGGCGGCCATGTTTCTGCCGCACACCGACGTGTCCGCTTTTCCCCTCGTCCTGGAAAGGCTGCGCTTAAAAAAGGAGGCTGCTTAGCAATAGAATGAGCTTTACGATAGCCGTTTGCGGAAAAGGCGGAACAGGCAAGACGACCTTTGCCGGAATGATAATTCGTTACCTCCTCGAAAAAAAGAAAGGCCCGGTTCTTGCCGTTGATGCCGATGCCAATGCCAACCTTAACGAGGTATTAGGTATTGGCATCAAAGCTACGATTGGGGAGATGCGGGAGCTTATGAAAGAGGAAGTGCCCGCGGGCATGACCAAGGACGTCTGGTTTGAATACAAAGTCCAGGAAGCCTTAACGGAAGCTAAAGGGTTTGATCTGCTCGCTATGGGGCGTCCGGAAGGCGCGGGGTGTTACTGTGCCGCCAATACCCTTGCCAGAAAATATATAGATTTGCTTACGGA
>DATESZ010000233.1:0-6146 GCA_035283845.1 Syntrophales bacterium
CGATACCCATCTGGGAGGCGAGGACTTTGACCAGAGATTGATCGACTATTTAGCGACGGAATTCAAAAAGGACCAGGGAATCGATATTAGAAGCGACAAAATGGCCCTCCAGCGGGTGAAGGAAGCGGCGGAGAAGGCAAAGATGGAGCTTTCCACGGCCATGGAAACGGACGTCAATCTGCCCTTCATCACTGCCGACGCCTCCGGCCCCAAGCACATGAATATCAAGATGACAAGGGCAAAACTGGAATCTCTGGTGGAAGATCTGATTGAAAAGACCGCTAACCCCTGTCTTACCGCATTGAAGGATGCAAATTTAACGGCCAAGGATATTGACGAGGTAATCCTCGTGGGCGGTATGACCCGTATGCCGCGGGTCCAGCAGAAGGTGAAGGAGATATTCGGAAAAGACCCGCACAAAGGCGTCAACCCCGATGAGGTAGTGGCTATCGGGGCCGGTATCCAAGGAGGGGTATTGGCCGGCGATGTGAAGGATGTGCTCCTTCTTGATGTTACGCCTCTCTCCCTTGGAATTGAAACCCTGGGCGGCGTGATGACCAAGCTGATCGAAAAGAACACGACCATCCCGACCAAAAAGAGTCAGACATTTTCTACGGCGGCTGATAACCAGCCGGCAGTGAGCATTCATGTACTGCAGGGAGAACGTTCCATGGCGGCGGACAACCGCACCCTGGGCAGATTTGAACTGGTTGGGTTACCGCCGGCGCCAAGAGGTATGCCGCAAATCGAGGTCACCTTTGATATTGACGCCAACGGGATTGTTCATGTTTCCGCCAAGGACCTGGGCACAGGCAAGGAGCAGAGCATCAGGATCACTGCGTCCAGCGGCCTTTCGGACGAGGAAATAAACAAGCTGGTGAAGGACGCGGAGGCCCATGCTGAGGATGATAAAAATAAAAAAGAACTGATTGAAGCCAGGAATCAGGCGGATGCTTTGGTTTACGGTGTGGAGAAGAATATCAAAGAGTTCGGCGACAAGGTCAGCGCCGCCGAAAAAACCAGGATCGAGGAAGCCATTGCCAAGGCTAAAAAGGCCATAGAAGGCGACAGTTTGAGTGACATTACGGAGGCACAGGAAGAGCTGACCAACGCGTCGCATAAACTTGCCGAGGCCATGTATGCAAAAGCGTCAGGTCCCCCTCCCCATGCCGAGGCAGGCGCTCAAGGAGCGGCCGGGGCGGGCAAGAAGGATGATGATGTTGTCGATGCGGATTTTGAAGATGTAAAATAGGATTGATGTTGCTTGTTTTTGATAAGCGCGCCCGGGGTATGAGGTATAGTCCGGGCGCTTTTTTATGTGCCGGTAATCAGAATAGGATATGTCGGGGGGAAATTATTCTTCGTGGATTTTTCTTTGAATTTTAATGCCTCAAGCTCTTTCAGGCGCGCCTTGTATTCAGGGGTGCTTTGAATATCTCCAGATTCACTTTTATGTCTTTGCCTATTCCGGGATTCAGCGCTTCCACCTCCATGTCCGGCGCATAGATACTTCCCGTGTAAATTTGCAGGCCTTCGAAATTTTCTCCGACTTCCCTGGCAACGGTAGCTCTTTCTCTCTCCGCGCTTACCACGTCAAAGAATATCATTGCCCCCGGCGCCGTTGATCATATTCCCCAACTCCATAACCTGCGTGGCGGCGAGGGTGAAGCCGTCGGCAAAGCGGAAGGCATCCACCTGGTAGGGACTTCCATTGAAAAAGTTATTCAGCATTAAGGTCTCGCCCGTATCCTGGATGCTGATGTAGAGATTGTTGCCCTGGGTGGACCCGTCGGCGAAGAAGTCGAGGGAGCCCTGCGTGATGCCTTCTCCAAACTGGACGGTGTCGATGCCGTTTTCGTACCCATCCTCGTAGCTTATGATGCTATCGTTCCCGGAACCCCTGCCGAAGAGATACGTATCGTCCTACGTGCCGCCCCAAAGTAAGTCATCACCTGTTCCGCCGTCGAGAACATCATTACCGGAGCCACCTTTTAGGGTATCGTTCCCCGCCACGCCCAGAAGCGTGTCATTGTTGTATACGCCGTTGAGGACATCGCTTTGCAACGCGGAGGCGAGTACAACCGAAGAACTGGATGCGGAAAAACTGCACGTCCGGGTCTGTGCGGGGGGTGACGGGTGACCGGCATTACTACCTTGGAGATATGCCGGACTTCAAATACAACTCAATGCTTTCGCTTATCGATCAAATTCGTTTACTTTGGTTTAAAAGGTGCAAGATTTTGAACGGCTATTTTCTTTCGATTTATCAACCCAATTATTTGCTTAAGTCTATGATTGACGTATTGTGATAAATATGCAACCTTACATCCCGTAATTAATGAGATTTAGCAGAAGCGCAAGACAATGAGGAGGGAAGAGAAACAACAAACCTGAACCTTTATATAGGCAATAGTCGGCATCACAGACAAAAGGCATTCAATGGCTCAAGGAAGACGCAAGCTCCAGCTCAGCAACGGTTATCTCTTCGCGTTCGATCAGTTGTCGCGCGTTTTGCACTTTCTGGCGGCGCACCCATCGGTGAAGCGGATCTATCGTGAGGCAATCCAGGAAAGCACAGGATTGTCTAACCGCCAGATAGAAAGTGTCGTGAGTATCGGCTGCGCTCTGGGACTGATTAAGCCAGGGATGCAAACCCTTACACGGACAGGCGAACTGATTGCCGCACACGATATCTTTCTGGAAAGGATCGGCACCCTCCAATGGTGCCATTACCGGGGCGCAGGTAGCCCCAAGAATCTCGTCTGGTACGAAATCTTTAACTCGATCCTTCCCGCAGAGCAGGCTATAACCGAAAGCGGGTGGTTGGCTAATTTAAGAAATACCCTTTCCGGTCAATATGCCGACAGGACCATCGGTAAGCATCTTCATGAAGAGGTTCGCTTCATTGTTGATGCCTACCTGAATAGAAACCTTAAGAAGCTGGAAATCCTTCGCCAGCATAGCGATGGACGGTTATACCGGACGCGCCATCTGCGCGTAGCGCCCCTCATCCTCAGTGCCATGATATATGATTATGCTGCCACGCGCGGGGAGAGTCTTCTGCAGGTTCGGGAAATCGCAGAGGCAGAGGGGTCGCCTTCCCTTTTATTCGGCTTTGATGAATCCACCTTTCGCCAGGCTATAGAGCCACTGCACCAAAACGGGTGGGTGCGATATGAAAGCACACACCATCTTGACCAGGTTCGTCTCCTGGACGGCTTATCCGCCTTTACCTTTCTAAAGTGGTATTACGAAGGCGCCAGCCCTGAACCCAGGCAAAAGGAGGTCGGCTAATTGGATAAAGTCGTGGACATTGTTGAACTGACAAAATCCCTTCCCCAGCGCCCTCGCGGCAGAGGCTGCATCGTTTTCACTCACGACTATCTATCACAAAAATCCTGGGCTGCCGAACTCGCGCGGCAAGCCGGCGCCGCCCATCTGCATGTTTTAGATGTTTTTGCGGACGATGAAACGCTTTCTGAAAATGTTGGAACCCTCTCTATCAACGACCTTTTTCGTTTTCTTGTAGAGCACGGCAATAATCACAAAATTCTCATCGTATCCGGCATGGAATTTCTGAAGGCAACCTGGACGGGTCAAGCCGGTGTCCTGGAGCAGTTTGCCCAGCAAATCGAGACGTGGGACAAAAAGCCCGCCCTGCTTTTCGCCATGCAGTTCGACCGATCCCTTGCAGCGCAGAAGTTTGACCGGTTCAAGCAATACCCGTTTGTCATTGACCAGCGGGATACCCTCGCGCTTACTTGAGGAGATTATGAGAAACCACGGATTATTCAGCACACTTTTTATCGATAAAATCCGTTCTGAAGTTGAACTTGACGACGCCGGCCGGGGCCGCATGGCCACCCTTGGCTATACTTGGCACAATTGCGACAAAACCGATCTGGCGTCCCTCTGGAATACATACATCCGGCAGGCCCTCAGTTACCTTTCCTTCGTTCCTCCCGCGCATTCCGATGACGTCAATGCCTATCCCTTGTATGAAGACTATGGTTTTTCCAACTGCGTTTCCGTTCTCTATCTCACTGAGCCGGGAACAGACCTGGATGATGTGTCTGTCGGCCGCTTTTGGCCGGGAAGGCTGATCGCGCAGTTGAGAGCCCGCAAGCTGAACTGGGCCATCCTGACGGACGGTGATAAATGGCGTCTCTATACAAACCGCACCGGCAAGCCCTTTGAGGAATATGTGGAGCTCAATCTCGCAGAGGCGCTGGCGCAGAATGATGAGCTGGACTACTCCCTATTTGAGCGTTTCTTTCATATCGCTTCCTTTACGCCGGACATAGAGGACAAAGAGGATGATGATCGTGATAAGGATGCCCGCGTCCACGGGGTTTATACCTGTCGTCTGGACAGGGACATGGCAGCGTCCGAAAAAGTTCTTGAAGAGAAGGTCAAATCTCCGCTGCTGCAGCAGATCGATGAGGTGCTTCAGTACCTCTGTAACGGCTTTATCGCTGAGACGCCCCGCAAAGGTGACGAATACACTGAAGCCGAACGGCGGGAAATCTTTGAGAGCGCCGTCAAGCTCCTCTACCGCTGCCTTTTCCTCTTCTATGCCGAAGCCCGCAGCCTGCTGCCTTCCCAGGTTGAAAAACGGGAGATTTACGCCAAACATTCCATCGGCGCCCTCTGTCTTGAGGCTCATAGCTTTCGGTGGGGAAAGCGGACGGATTACGACAGTTACGACCTTTGGAAACACCTGAAAGGACTCATCCATGCCGTCAACGACGGCGATTCAGAGTACGGAATTATGGGTTACAACGGCGGCCTGTTTGACGACGAGCAGGAGAAATTTCTCGGGAAACAACAACTCCGGAATGATTTCCTTGCCCGTGCCCTCTACCTGATGGCCTATGTGGAACCCTACGATGCAAAACCGGAAAGTGAATATCCGATCCCTTATCGGGACCTGGAGGTGCGTCATCTGGGTGAGATGTATGAGAATATCCTTGAATTTACCGTCACCTTGGCCGATGCGGATCGTCTGCGTCGCCGCACGAAGAAGGGGATGGAGATTCTCCTGACCTCGGAAATGACGCCTCAGAAGGGAGATAGTCACATCAGAAAGGGCGATGTCTATTTCGGGGAATCCGCCCTGGAGCGCAAGCAAACCGGTTCTTACTATACACCGGAGAGCCTGGTTCATTTTCTTAACGCCAAAGCGGTGATTCAGCCGCTCATGGATCGATTCGCAAAAGAGTGCCGCGAACGATTTGACCTTTTTCTTAAGGAAGCCCGGTCGGGCCATGATGTTGCCGTCCGGCGGGGTGCGGCGCAGTCGGCTGTCGCTCTGGTGGAGCGATTCGTCAAAGATGTTGTTCTTCCCTTCAAGTTCTGCGACCCTGCCATGGGGAGCGGACACTTTCTTGTGAATGCGTCTAATCAGATCACGGACTTCATCGTCAGTCTCCTGACTGAAATTCCCTGCGTTGAAGGCATGGTCTCTTCTATAACCTGTGATCCGAACGTGTGGAGACGCCTGGTTACGCGTCATTGTCTCTACGGTGTGGACCTGAATCCCCTGGCCGTCCATCTGGCCAAGCTCTCCTTGTGGCTGAACAGTTTTGCCCGTGATCACAAATTGACGTTTCTCGATCATCACCTGCGGTGCGGCAACAGCCTGATCGGTATCCGGTGCCTCTCACAATTAGAGAATATCCCAGAGCGCGGCAAGAATGCCAAGAAAAAGGGGAATAATGAAAAAAGGCAGTTGGAGCTTGCTTTGCCGCAGGAACTGACGGAAGCCTTTCGGAAGGCAGCAGACGCAATGCAGTCCATCTCCCAGGTTGCCGAGGACGACACGGATCGGCAAAAAGATTTGCATGAAAAGGCAAGAACCGAACGTATCAATCCACTGGTTCCCCTGGCTGATCTTTTCACGGCCTATCTGATGGACGGCGGTATCAAACCGGACGATTATCGGGGGCTTTTCCTCCGACTTACCCAGCGCGCAGGACTGGGATCCGTGAATGACCTGGAACTGCATGAGAAGGTGAAGGCCCTTGCCCGACGCCATCATTTCTTCCACTGGCCTCTGGAGTTCCCCGATGTCTTTACTGACATGGGCGGCGGCTTCGATGCCGATGTCGGCAATCCGCCGTGGGACATACTGAAGCCCAATTCCC
>DATESZ010000234.1:0-25386 GCA_035283845.1 Syntrophales bacterium
AAGTCGCTTTTCCCTCCCCTGGTGGGAGGGAATAAAAGGGAGGGGGGGAATAACATTCAGTAATACGGCCACTTATCACCCCCACCCTAACCCTCCCCCGTCAAGGGGGAGGAGATTTCGGACTTTTTACGAGATCATCAACCTTGGAGACTCTCATAGATCTCCTCGAATTGGGAACCATTATCACTGAATATCTTCAGAACCTTAGGGTCGAAATGCCGTGGCAGGGTCCGCTCGTCTCCCTGGGTGATGATACGGTAGGCCTGGGCATGATCGAAGGCCTCCTTGTAAATCCGTTTGTTCCTAAGGGCGTCATATTGGTCAGCAATATTCACGATCCGGCCTTCGATGGGAATCTGCTCCTTCTGCAAGGCCTTGGGATAGCCGGTTCCATCCCATCGTTCGTGGTGGGTTAAACAGATAGAGCGGCCCATACGCAGGCGGGCATGCCCTCCAACGATTCGCGCCCCGTAGGCGGTGTGCATCTTCATTGTAGTCACTTCGACCCCGATGAGCCTGGTCGGCTTCTTCAGGATGGCTTCCTGGATGTGGATCTTGCCCACATCGTGAAGGGGGGCCTGCTGGCGAATGGTCTGGACGAACTTGTCCTTGAGTCCCAGCTTCTCTGCAATAAATGCCGCATATTCCCCGACTCGCAAAATATGCCGGCCCGTATCCTCATCGTTCACCTCCGAAGCCCGCGCCAGGGAATGGATCATATAGACAAACGCGTCCTCCGTCTCGCGGATCTGTTTCGACAGGGACCGGAGAAAATCGCTCATGCCTACCATGTTGTTGAGGACGGCCGCATCGTAGCTGCTGACCGCAGTATCGTAGTTCAGGGCAATGACACAGAGGGTGTCGCTCAAGAAGTAAACCATGTTGTCTATCTTCAGGGAATAGCCCCGGAGGGCATTGACGAGCGGCAGGAACTCCGGCTGCAGCAGATCCTCTGATCTTAAGAAGCCCCTCTTCGTCTCGTTCTGGTTTTTCAAGGGCAGGCTGGTGTGGATATGCCCCTTGATTGACGTACTTTGCAGTACGCCAAAGACCGATTCGTAGAGATGCCACTGCCAGTAATTCCTATCCCCCCGGTAGCCTACCAGAACCTGTTGGGGTCTCTGGGACTGATCCAACGTTTTGCGGATGATCTGGCTCACAATGCCGCTGATCTTCGAGATGAAGTCGAAATCTATGGGATTGAAGGTCTTGATGATGTTTTCCCCGTAGTCGGTCAGGCTGTTCATGGTGTTATAGGCATGTCTGAGCCGGTCGTTGGCCTCCTTTAACCGGAGCAGCATTCTGATGCGCGCAATCACTTCACCCTGGTCGATGGGCTTCGTGATGAAGTCTTCCGCCCCCGCTTCGATGCCCCTGATCCGGTCTTCCTTGGATACCAGGGCCGTCAGCATGACTACGGGAATATCGCGGTAACGATCATCCGCCTTGACCTGCCGGCATAACTCAAACCCGTCGACTTCGGGCATCATCACGTCCGTGAGGATGATATCCACCTTCTCTTTTTCAACCTTCAGGAAGGCATCCCGTCCGTTAATCGCCGTAACGACTTGATATCCGCGGATTTCAAGCAGCATCTTGAGCACGCTGCAGATTTCTACCTCGTCATCGACTACCAGAATCCTGGCCATGTTTTATCCCCCCTAAATCATTAATCGACGATCTTTCCGCGGCAGGTCCAGGCCTGACCCGCTAAACGACTACGGGCAGTTCGATATGAAATGCCGCCCCGCCCCACTCATTGTTCTCTGCCCAGATTTTGCCTCCCTGATCCTCGATGATCCGGTTGACGATCGCCAGGCCCAGTCCCGTTCCCTTTCCGGGCGCCCGGGTTGTGAAGAAGGGATCGAAGATCCGCTTCAGGTTTTCCTCTTTGATGCCATGCCCCCGGTCAGAGATGGTCATTCTGATCGACCTTAGCCCCTGATGATCGATCCTGCTCTCGGTCGTGATGGTGATACGCCTGTTGTCCCTGCCTTCCATGGCATCCAGGGCATTATTCATCAGAATCAGGAAAACCTGATCGAGGCCCCCTTTATCCAGGGTAGGCATCGGCAAATCCTCTTCCAACTGCAGGTCGATCGCAATGGACTCCCTGTTCAACCGCTCAGCAAGGACAGTCAGGGAACGGCGAATCATGCCGTTCAAATCACACGGGGTTTGCAGTGACCGCGCCGCCTGGGTCAACTGATCAAGGTCATGGATGATCTTGACGATCCGGTCAATCTGTTGTTGGCAGATAGAGAGCGAGTCCTGGTACGTATCGGAAAGCCTTTCCAGTTGCTCCAGGAGCTGCAGCCGCATGGAAAGGATGTTGACGGGGTTGAGGATTTCATGGGCCAGGCCGGCGGCCAGTTTTCCTGTCGCTGCCATCTTCTCGGACTGGATCAACATATCCGTCGTTTCCTGAAGATGCCGCGTCGTCCGTCTCAAGTCTTCTTCAATCCTTTTTCGTTCCGTCACATCCATGGAATTCCCCAGCACCGCCCGTCGGCCCTGGTACTGAATGGATGTCACCGTCTCCACGATCCACCTGATGCCGCCGTCCTTGCCTATGATTCTGAACTCATAGGGATCCTGCCGACGTCTCTTCAGCATGCTGCCGGTATTCCGCTTCACCTCTTCCCTGTCGTCGGGATGAACGAACATAGACGCGTCCATTCCGATCATCTCCGCCGCTGAATAGCCGGTATAAGCGGCCATGTTGCTATTGTTGAAGCAAAACTTTCCGTCCTGGATGATATAGATGCCGGCATAGGAACTTTCCGCCAGGGTTCTGTATAGATCATCCGACTGGAGGCGGGCTCGTTCGCTCTTCAGGCCGCCAGCGCCGAAGATGAAAATGCCGGCCAGACCCAGCCCCCAGAGCAGGGTATGAAGTTGCGACAGCATGACGGTTCTGCTTCTTTCCACGGCCCGCAGCGGCGCCATGGGCACGGAGACGCTGAGGCCGCCCCGGATGCCGCCTTCCCTGTCTCCCTGCGCGGTGTGGCATTTCAGAGCCACGGTAACAAAAGGCTTCATGAACCGCATATATTCCGTGCCATCCAGTGTTTGAATAACGGTGGCTTCCTTCCGGCCCTCTTCAAACGCCTTCAACGCCTGACCTTCCCAGGGATCGGGTTTGTTTTCCGGGCGTAGGGGGCGGAGACTGGTGATGTGTCCTTTCACGCCGCTTTTCTCATACTGTTCATAGATTTGACGCATGACATATTCCGGATTCATCAGGGTGAGATCCTCCCCCGTCGATACGTCTTTGTCCAGTACGTCGTGGAGATTGGGGTTGGGCGGGGTGGTAGGCGTCACGTGTACATGAACGCCGTTCTGGGCTACCCAGGAAAGAAAAGTCATGTCCTTATCGAAGATCAGTCGCGCGATAAGTTCGGCCCTGGCCAGGGTCAACTTTCTCGTGTAATGGATGTTCCACGCGAGGGAAGCTGCGCTGATGACCGTCCATAAAACGGCCCCCCAGAGGAGATAGGTCTTTACCTGGGCAAGACGATGATGGGAAAAGGTCGTTTTTTTCATGGGACGCTTCCCTGGGATGATGTGGATCCCGAGGGGGCGTGGACGGGCAGCTCTATGCAAAAGGAAGCCCCTCCCCACTCGTTGTTATTCGCCCGGACCCTGCCTCCGTGGTCCTGAATTATCCTGTAGGCGATGGACAAACCCAGGCCCGTTCCCTTCCCCGGCTCCTTCGTTGTGAAAAAGGGATCGAAGATCTTGCCGATGGCTTCCTCAGGAATACCCGTCCCCCGGTCTGCAAAAATCACCCTCACAAACTCCCTCTCCGCTTCGATCACCAGCTCCGTTGAAACCTGCAGAACCTTTTGCGGCGCTGCCTCCATGGCATCCACGGCATTGTTCACCAGATTCAGAAACACCTGGCCCAGCCTGTTTTTATCCAGCGGGATGGACGGCAGGTCGGACCGGAGCTGCAGGTCCGCCGCCACCTTGTTCAACCGCAGCTTGGGGACAATCAGGTTGAAGGTCTGCTCTATCAAATGGTTGATATTCCCGGGCACGGTTTCCTCTGGTCCGACCCGGGCAAACTGGTTCAGGTCCTGGGAAATCTTCACGATACGCTCGACCTGTTCCTGGCATACTTTTATTGAATTTGCTAACTTTTCATGCGATAACTCCTCCACACCCCAAATCTGGAGGTGCAGCGAGATGGTGTTAAGAGGGTTAAGTATCTCATGGGTTACCCCCGCCGCCAGCGTTCCGATGGCCGCCAGTTTATCAGACTGCACCAGCATGTCCTGGGTCTCCTGAAGCCGGCGAAGGCTATTGTGTAATTCCTCCTTACTTTCTCGGAGCGTTTCCACTGACTGCAAGCGGGCAACTGCGATACCGATGCTGAGGCCAATTCTTTCAAAAAATTGGATCATTTCGACCGTAAGCAAATTCCGTCGCGAATCGTTCAACTGTAAAAGGCCGATGATCTCATCACCCGATCGCAGGGGAATCAGTGCCAGGGACTCGTACCCCTCTGCGTTGCAGCGGTTTCTCGTTCGACCTTGGCGTTCCTCCTCGGTGGTCGAGGCCATAAGCATTGTTGCGCTGTTCGTCCAGAAGCTCCCGCCCCCCGTGAAAAAGGGCTGAGAGGAATCTACCCGGCCGCACAGGATGTTACCATACATGCACTCAAAAATCGGACCGCCCTGAGAATCACGGATGATTTCACCGGCTTCATCATGTGCGCAAAGAGAATTTTCCGCTTCCAGGAAATGGTCGGGAAAACCGTTGGTCACATAGTAGGGATAATCTTCTCCATCCCGAAGACGAACACCGATGGCCTCGATACCTGTGTGCTCTTTCAGCAAATGAAGGATGTCGCGGATCAGGTTGATGATTTCGTTCGGACGGTTCAATGTTTCTAAAATTTTGCTGGTTAATGCCTGCCGCTTCTCTATTCGCTTCCTCTCAGAGATATCCTCAGCCATACCATCATAATGAAGAAGACGTCCTTTTTCATCACGAACGGCCTGCATATTGAAGGACGCCCAGCCGATGCTGCCGTCCTTCCGATAAAACCGGAATTCATGTTTTTCTACCCGGCCATTCGTTGCAATCATCTGCATCACTGTTGTCCGTTCTTCCGGGTCCACATAGAGCTGATGCGAAATATCTGTGATCGCAGTCATGAGTTCCTCAGGAGAATCATAGCCTAATATGACTGCCAAGGCCGGATTGGCGGCAATATACCGACCATCTGGGGTCGACCGGTAAACCCCCTCGATCGCGTTCTCGAAGATGGATCGGTATTTCTCTTCAGCCTGGCGCATCTGGATATATAACGACGTGCTTTCCAGGATAGGGGCGATGATGTTCACGAGGACGCTCAACGCCTTTACCTGTCCTAAGGTAAAATGACGACGACCCTGTATGATATTGACATTCAGCACACCGACCAGGTTGCCCCCCGCCAGCATCGGCATGGAAACTGCGGCCCGTATGTCGGCGCGCGGGTTGATGGGGAAAAAACGCTGATCATCTACCTCTCCGTTCAAGACAACGGGTTCGCGGTTGCGTGCCGCCCAGCCGGCGATACCCTTATCCAGGGGCACACGCTCTCCGATGTACGAACTGTGCCCGCCGCCGCGGACAATGGCGACGTAAAGCTCCTTTCCGTCACGAGTTGGGAGCATGATAGACACCTCATCAGCATCACACTGCTGAATGGCGGCGTCGGCGACTTTACTCAGAATATCGCTCAAATCGGTAGAAAAGGCGATAGCCTTCCCTAACTCATGGATGGCCACCGTTTCCTTGAGTTGCATATTTTCCATCCGCAGATGGCGCACCTCCATGGCCCGCGAGAGTAGCGGCAGGATGGCGGCAAGTTTGAACGGTTTAAGCATGTAATCAAAGGCGCCTAGCCTCATCGCCTCCACGGCTGTCTGAACCGTCCCATGCCCGGTCATGATGATGCCGACCAGATTCGGATCAATATCAAGTCCGGCCTGAAGCAGGGCAATGCCGTCCATTTCCGGCATCATCAGGTCGGTCAGAAGGAGGTCGTAATCCTGCTCTGTAAGTTCCTTCAAGGCGTCAGCGCCGGCGGTAAAACCCTGTGTTTTATACCCCTGTTTGGTAAGCGTCTCACAAAGGGCGCCCATCAGTTCGGCTTCATCGTCAACGATCATGATGCGGCCCACCTTGAAATTTTCATTATTTTTTGTCATATTAACCTCTGGTTTAGGCTCTTTCTCATTTCAAGTGGGTAAGTCCCCCTCCCTTGATGGGAGGGGTCAGGGGAGGGTGACATAAACCGCTCCCTCTTTAATCACCCCTCACCCTTACCCTCTCCCTCAATGGGAGAGGGAATTCGAACCTTGCCTACTCAGTTTGAGAAAGATCCCTGGTTTAATTGTGACGGCCTCGTAAAAAGTCCGAATTTTCCCCTCTTTTGTCACACCGGAAGGACGCCTTGGGAGACTTTTTACGAGAGCATCAATTGTCATTCATCCTTGAAACTCTTTGCGTTGCTTACATTTGAGAAAGGCAGGGCAATGCATACCCTTGTTCCTTTCCCGGGGATCCCCTCGCTCACGATATCAAACGTGCCTTTGTGTTCCTGGGCTATGCGCTGGCAAATGGCCAGTCCCAGCCCCGTGCCTTTTCCTTCCGGTTTCGTGGTAAAAAAGGCTTCCATTACCTTGGGTAAAATCTCCGGCGGTATCCCTACGCCCGTAACTGAATAATCAGGAATTATCCCCCTTTGTTCCGGATTGCTTTTCTCTTTGCAGGTTGACGCTTTGTATGTTAGTATCTTTTCGTATGAAATCGATTAGATTAACTCGACACGCCAAGAACAGGATGCGGCTCCATGATGTCATTACGGCGGTAAAAAAGAAAACAGGATGGAGGTGATTTGTTTTGAAAATCGAATATGATAGAGAGGCCGATGCGCTGTACATACGGCTCAAGACGGCCAATGTTGATGATAACATAGATATAGAAGAAGGGATTACCATCGACGTTGACGAAAACAGGCATCTGGTCGGCATTGAGATCCTTGATGTCAGTAAAAAATTATCCTTGGAAGATATTGCCAATATCACGATTGAAAACCTTCCTCTTGAGAATTTAAAACAGCCGCTGCCTGATCCCACTTTTTAAACACCCTAACCCTCCCCTTGGAGACTGTGTCGTAATAGGGGAAATTGTCATTCCGGTCCCTCTTTGGTCATTCCGGCACGTCACCCCGGTGAAAACCGGTGTGACGACTTTTTACGAGAGCATCAATTGTCATTCATCCTTGAAACTCTTTGCGTTGCTTACATTTGAGAAAGGCAGGGCAATGCATACCCTTGTTCCTTTCCCGGGGATCCCCTCGCTCACGATATCAAACGTGCCTTTGTGCTCCTGGGCTATGCGCTGGCAAATGGCCAGTCCCAGCCCCGTGCCTTTTCCTTCCAGTTTCGTGGTAAAAAAGGCTTCCATTACCTTGGGTAAAATCTCCGGCGGTATCCCTACGCCCGTATCGGCAATCTCTATCACTACAAAGTCGGGGATCGGGGATCGGGGGTCGGCCTCCGGCCCGGACAGAGATCGGGCGGGGGTCTGGGCTACCCCTGATTCCTGACCCCTGACCCCTGATCCCTTAGTATGTACACGGATCGTAAGCGTTCCCCCCTTCGGCATGGCGTCGCTGGCATTCGTAAACAGGTTAAGAAACAACTGCCTCAATTGCTGACGGTCTGCATGGATGCAGGGCACGTCGGTCGCAAACTCCCGTATAACTTTTACATTGTTCTTGCGGAGGTGGTACTCAATGAGTTCGAAGGTCTTTTCCATTTCTTCACATACATCCACCGTAGAAATTTGCTGTTGGCTCCGGCGGCTGAACTGCAGGAGATTGGTTACCAGGTTTCCCATCCGTTCGATCTCCTGACCGACGATTTCCAACTCCCGACGACGTGGATCACTTTCCGGTGTCTGAGCTGTCAAGGATTCGATCCGAAGACTGGCAGTAGCCAGCGGATTGTTCAGTTCGTGGGCGATACTGGACGCCAACTCCCCCATCGTTGCCAGCTTCGCCGCCTGCCAAAGCTGTTGCAGGATGATTTTTATCTCACTGTTTTTATTCTTCAATTCAACCTCGGCATGCTTTCTCTCCGCTACTTCCTGGATGAGGGCGGTGGTTCTTTCCTGCACCCTTGTTTCCAGCTCTTCATTGATATTGCTGAGATCATCCCGCGCCCGGATCAATTCCTCGTTCTGTTCCACGGCCGTTTCAAAGGTGGTGAGCAGAAGGTTCAGAATGCGCATCCGATCCGCGGCAATGTTGTAATATTCGCCTCTGAAAAAAATGCGCACGCCCTCGCCGGACTCCTCCCCCGTGTGCAACGCCTGGTTCATTATGATCCTTTTAATCAAAGAGAGGAGGTATTTTGCTTCATAGGGTTTACGGATATAATGGCTCGCCCCGGCCTCAAGCCCCCGAATGACATCCCTGGGGTCGGAAAGATAGGTCACCAGAACCACTGGGATATCCCTCCACCGATCGTCCATGGTCAAACGCCGGCACAATTCATAGCCGTCCATTTCGGGCATGACGATGTCGCTGATGATCAGATCCGGCTCTTGATCTTTCAGTATCGCAAAGGCATCCTTTCCGTTCATGGCATGAATAACCTGATGCCCCTGTTCCTCCAGAATGTGTTTCAGTCCCTCTGCCTGTGTCAGACTGTCCTCAACGATCAGGATTTTTATGGTCTTCTCCTTTTTGTCCATGGTCACGGCTTCCTCCACTCAACTTTCGTTTTGGAATTTGAACGTTTCCCCGTGAGCGTTCCCAGTAAGGTGGCGATTTTATCCGGGGGCAGTACGTATGCATGCGCATTCAGGGCAACCGCCTCCCCAGGCATGCCGTGCACGACGGAACTTTCCTTATCCTGGACAATGGTGACGGCGCCCTTGTCTTTCATTTCTTTCAATTCCACTGCCCCATCCCGCCCCATGCCGGTCAGCAATACGCCCACCGCGTTCGGACCCAGGGTTTGCGCGACGGAGCGAAAGAGATAGGCAACCGAGGGTCGCAAACCATTCTCCGGTGCGTGATCACTGAGGACAATGCGCGGACCATTCCCAATTCCCAGGTGAAAACCATCCGGCGCGACGTACCCCTGTCCGGGTAGAGGATACTCGCCATGCGACGCGATGCATACCGGGAAGCGGGTAGTGTCGGAAAGCCATTCCACGAAACCTTTGGTAAACCCTGCTGAAATGTGCTGAACAATGAGCACGGGAACAGGGAAATCTTGAGGCAAACCGGAAAGGATCTGTTGCAGCACCGGCGGTCCCCCGGTGGAAGCGCCGATCGCAACGGCCTGGATTTCAGCGGCTGTCTTCCGGATTTCGATCCTGGCCGTCGGTGGCAGCGCCCGCTCTTTTGCCACAGGATGGCGTCTTACAACCTTGATCTCGGACATCAGTTTTACCGTCTGAATCAGTTCCCTGACGGCTGCCTCATGTTCCGGGTGGCCGATCCCCGGCGGGCGAAGAACCACTGCCAAGGCGCCGGCCTCCAGGGCGCGGAAAGTCAAGGCAAGCTCTTTGGTTCTGAGACTTCCGGTGACGATGACAATCGGCGTCGGCGCGGTTTCCATGATCGTTCGCGTCGCCTCAAAACCATCGACCTTGGGCATGTGGACGTCCATCGTAATGACATCGGGGCGCTTTTTGGCGGCAGCTTCAATGGCTTCTTCGCCGTTTTCGGCGATGCCCACCACCTGGATGGCTGGATTGGAAGTGAGAATGTGCACCAGAAATTCCTGCACGACCTTCGAATCTTCAACAATGAGAACTTTTATCGGCGGTCGGGGGGCGGGGGTCAGGGATCGGGGGTCAGGGGTCTGGGGGCGGGGATCGGTCATATTTCACCTTTCAACTCTTGTTTTTCAAGAGATCTTCGCAAACCATTAAGCATTCGTCCGATTGTCGACGTTTTATTAATCAATTCCACCGCTGAATCTGCGACAATGTATCCTAAGCGTTTAGCTATCTCGATATGGGTCTCAAGTTCCGCAAGCGAGCCATAGGCAATGGATATGTACTGGATAAATTCTTTGTTGTGTCGCCGTGACCTGCCTTCAGCAATATTTGCCGGAACAGATACTGCTGCACGCTGTAACTGACTGGCAAGTCCGTATACTTCCTTCACGGGAAAACACTTCGTAATTTGATAACACTCCACTACTAACTCCATAGCCTTTTGCCATACCTCTAAATCCCTATAGCTTTTTATGCTCATATCTCCGATCCCTGCCCCCCGACCCCCGACCCCCTCATATCAGTCTGCGAATCACTTCCAGCAGGTTGCTTTGATCGAAACTGCTCTTGACGATATAGGCATTCGCGCCGACTTCGATGCCGCGCTCCCGGTCCTCGCGCGATTCGAGGGCGGTCACCAGCGCCACCGGCAACTCGCCGAGTTTCTTGTCGGCGCGAATCTTGGCCGTAAGCTCAAAACCGCTCATCCGCGGCATATCCACATCCGACACCACCATATCGAATTCGCCGCTGCGGACTTGCGTGAAGGCATCAACGCCGTCCACGGCGGTTGCCACCCGGTAGCCGGCCGTTTCCAGGATGTTCTTGATCAGCGTCCTCGAGGTGATCGAATCTTCCGCCACAAGAATGCTCGCCGTTCTCTCGCTGGTCTTTTTGGTCGCCCCCGTTCTGACCGTCCCCGCCGTTCGAACAGCCGACTTCATCAAGTCAGGGACGTTGAGAACGGGCACAACCTGACCGGTTCCCAGGACGGTTGCGCCGGCTATGTTGGGCACGCGCCTCAATTGCTTGCCCAAACCCTTCACCAGGACCTGAAGCTCGTCGAGGACCTCATCTACCAGAAAAGCAACGCGCTTATCCGCGGCAGCGAGAACCACCACGGGGATATGGCTTGCAGTCGCAGCAGGGACTAAGGCCTCTGCAGCCCCATTGTTTCGTACAGGTAATCCCAAGGCATCTCCCAGCCTGACCGCCGAGAGGATATGCCCGTCCAACTGAAGCGTCTCCCGGTTTTCGACGGTCTTGATCTCCCCCGGGCTCACCCGCAGCACGCGCTCGACATTGATCGTGGGCAGAATGAACACCTGCCCATCCGCGCGCACCAATACCCCCCTGAACGTGGCAAGCGTCAGCGGTAAGATTAATCGGACCGTCGTTCCGACATTGATGCGGCTGTCCACAGACACATCTCCGCCGAGTTTCTCCGTCTTCTCGCGCACAATCGCCAGGCCCAGACCACGCCCCGATATGTCCGTGATGATGGGACTGGTGGTGATTCCCGATTGGAAGATGAGCGACAATATCGTCTGCGGATCGAGTTTCCCGGCTGTTTCCGGCGAAACGATGCCGGTTTTTATCGCCGCCGCCCGGACCTGATTCGCGTCAATGCCCGTGCCGTCGTCGGAGACCAGAATCTCGACCTGGCGACCGTTTCTTGCTCCGAAGGTGAGCCTGATCGTTCCGCGCGGAGGTTTATTCCGGCGCGCGCGTTCCCCGGGCTTTTGGATGCCGTGGTCAACGCAATTACGAATGAGGTGGATGAGCGGGTCTTTCAGTTCTTCCAAGATCCGCTTGTCAATCTCGATCTCCGCGCCGCGCATGACCAGGTCTACTTCCTTGCCCTGGTCGTGCGCCAGATCGCGGACTAACTTGGGGAAACCCTCCACGAGGGACGCGACCGGAAGCATCAGAACCTGTTTCATCGCCTCCAGGTGATCGTCCACCAACCGCCTGATGGCGCGCTGATCTTGTTTCGACGTCTCGGCTACGGCAGCCACCCGGCTTTGGAGGGCGTTCAGGCGCGCCTCATGAAAGTCCAGAAACTCCCTCAATGCCGATGCTCCCATCGTGGATTGCCGATCTTTCCACTTCGTTGATTCCATCTTCCACAAGACAAGCTCCTGGTTGAACTCCCGCCATTCGATTAACCGCTGACCGGCAGCCATATTTGCCTGAATGAGCTCCTCCGCCTGGAGGAGGAGAGGGTCCAACTTAGCCGTGGGTATTCTCACGGTTTCGGTCAGGAGCGGGGGTTGACTTTCCGGCGGGCTGTGCAGGGCTGTATCCTCCATGCGGGGAGTGGCCGCCGGCGTAATCTCTATCGGCGCAGCTTCCGAAACAGGCGCGTCTTCTTCCGTCTTTCCAGGTGGAGAAGCGTCCTGTGAGACCTTCCCTAACTGCCGGATCAGTTCCCTGGTCCGCGTCCGGTCTGACGAACTTCGTTCCGCATCTGCGGCCGAGATGAGTTGCCGGATGTTATCTACCGCCTCGTGAAACAGATCGCACAGCGCCGGCGATAAGACGATTTCCCGTCGTTTTAGCTTGGCAAAGGCGCCCTCCAGCGGTTGGCAGACCGATTCAATGTCTTTCAGGTTTACGGAACGAGCCGCACCCTTGAGACTGTGCGCCTCGCGGAACACGGCCTCGATCAATTCCGCGCGTCTTTCCGTCGTCGGTGATTTCTCCAGTTCGATAAGACCGGAAGATATGGCGCGGACATGTTCCTGCGCCTCAATCCGGAACGTTGCCCGCAGTCGTTTGAGAAATTCGCTGTCTTTTGCGTCCATCCCACGCACCCGCTTCAGATTTTATACTGTTCCACCAACCGCTTCAGTTTCTGTCCCAACTCATGCAGGTTCTGCGCCGACACCTCGGATTGCCGCATGCTGGCCGCAGTCTCCGCTCCCGCCTGGTTGATGTTCTCCATTGCCGTCCCGATCTGATCCATCCCTACCACCTGCTGCTGACTGGACGCCACAATCTGGAGCGCCGCCTGCGCCGCTTCCCCGGTGCTCTCCGCCAATGCCCGAATCGCTTCCCCCGCCTGCGCCGACTGCTTTACCCCTGCCTCCACTGCTTTGCTCCCCTGCTCCGTTGCCATCACCGCGGCGCTGGTTGCCTTCTGCACGTCGTTCAGGATGCCGCGGACCTCTGCAGTGGCCTGCTTCGACTGCTCCGCCAGACTCTTGATCTCCTGCGCCACCACCGCAAATCCCTTACCCTGCTCTCCGGCCCTGGCGGCTTCAATGGCGGCGTTGACCGCAAGCAGGTTGGACTGGTCGGCAATGTCGGTTACGGAGGCGATGATGCCGCCGATGGATTGGCCTTGCTCGCTCAAGCGAACAATGGTTTGGGCGATAGACTCCATCTGGTCGCGGATATGGCGCATGACGGCGGATGTTTCTTCGACGGCTTTCTGACCGGTTTGAGTGACCTGGGCGACCTGCTGTGCGCTGTCGGAGACATTTTTAGCCTTTTGCGAGGAGAGCTGCGCAGCCTGTCGAACCTCTTCCACCGTGGTGGTGGTTTCGCTGATGGCGGTAGCCGTTTCGGCGGTGCCGGAGGCAACCTGAGTGGTGGCTGCCAGAATCTCGCTTGCCGATGAACCCAGCAGATTGACGGCCTCAGTGATCTCCTCTGTCGAGCGGCGGAGATTCTCGATCATCTGTGTTAAGGAGTTGCCTAACAGGTCTTTTTCCGATTGTGGTTTGACATTGACCCGCAAGTCGCCTGCCGTGATCTGTCCGGCCACAACGGCCATGGCGCGCAGCGATTGAGTCATGCGGAAGAATGTTTGCATTAAAATGCCGACTTCATCCCGGCGCTCGTCGGCGGCCAAATCGACATTCAGGTCGCCTGCAGCGATACGTTCCGCTGCGCCGGTGAGCCGGCCGAGGGGCTCGGCGATGCTCCGATTCAACAGCATGATCATGACCCCGCCCAGGAGAAAAGCGGCGATCCCGGTGATCACAAAGAAAACGATTGACCGCTTCGCCGCCTGCATATCCAGGGCGAGCTGCCTGTCCGCATTGTTGCTCGCTTTGTCCGCCAGTTCCATGGCGATAGCCCGGATCTTGTTGAAACGCTCGTCCTGAACCCCGAGTCCCAATTGTCTCGCCTCTTCCATCTTTCCCTGGCGGATCAGCGCGAACTCAAGCTCCCGCGTTTGACGGTACATCTCCATAGTACTCAGAATCTCTTTGAGCTGGTTCTGGAACTGGGGATCCATATCCAGCTTGAGCAGGTCTTTTACCGACTCGTCAATCCGTTTGGCTCTGTCTCTGATTTCCTGGGCAATTCTTTCCTGGTCCGACCTTTTGGTGGTCAACATCATCTCCAGTGTCCTCCCCCGGTTGAAGTTCTGGTCGGACCGGAGTTGCCGGAGGTCGAGAGCAATTTTGAAATGAACATCGCCCAACTCTTTCTCGGACTGTGTTATCCCTGCGATGCTCAAGTAGGCGGCGACGATCACGATCGCCAGCAGGAGCCACATCGCGCCGAAACCAAGGATGAGTTTTGCGCGGGTTGATAGATTGATGAACCATTTCATGGTAGATTCCTCCTTTGAAAAGTGAAATATTTAATCGGCCTCCTGGTGCACGATGATCTTCTCGTCGCCCAGAATTTTTTCCGCATCGAGGACGATCATGCGCCCACCAGTAACGCCCTTCAGATACGCCGCGCCGATCCCGGTGACGGTGGGCGGCGCCGCCTGAATCGTTTCCAGCGGGATGGGGCGTGCGTCGAGAACGTTGTCCGCCAGGACCCCAAATTCCATCAAGTCATTATGAATGATGATCACTTTGTTGAGCTGTCCCAGCCCTTTTTCCGGAAGACTGAAGAATTTCTTCAGGTCAAGCACCGAAAGAATCTGACCGCGCACGTTGACGATACCGAGTACAAAGGGCGGCGTACCGGGCAGCGGCGTGAAATCCTTCAGGGGATAGACTTCGCGGACAAACTCTGACTCGATGCCATATGTTTCGCCCGCCAGGCTAAACTCGATAATGTCAAGGAATTTCCGGGCCCCATCGACTT
This sequence comes from Syntrophales bacterium, assembly GCA_035283845.1. Classification (GTDB taxonomy): domain Bacteria; phylum Desulfobacterota; class Syntrophia; order Syntrophales; family JACQWR01; genus DATESZ01. The sequence goes on from DATESZ010000234.1 coordinate 14,857, forward strand.
CCGACCTATCCCGCGCCAGAATTCGCGCCCGCGCTTTGAGTATGGCGCCCTTTTCCTGCGGGGATGGCGTTGCCCCCCGCTCCAGCGACTCCTGCGCCTTCTCCAGCCGCTGCCGGACCTCGCTCCAGTTTATGCTCGCACCTTCCCCTTGAGGAGTGGCGACTTTATCCTTCTTCATGCCGATGCCCCTATCTGGATGGTGGCGTGGATAATTTCCCTGCACCTGCCCGCCGTCAGCCCCTCAAATTCCGGCAGGATATCCTCCGCCCTACAGGCATGCAAGAGCGCAAGAACGTTCTCAAAGCATTTCTTCGCCGCCCGTCCACTTCCCCGGCGCAGCATGAGGTTGCCGATGGCGAAATGCGCCGGGGCAAAGTTCGGATTGAGATAGAGGGCGCGCTTGAGCGAGGCAATCGCTTCGCCCTCCCTGTTCTGCTCTTGCAGAATAATCGCACAGAGATAATGCATGTCGGGATCGAGCTTGTTACAGGCGATGGCTTTATTGCAGGCCGATAATGCCTCGGCGAGTCTGCCCTGGTTGGCAAGCGCTCGGATCCTGAGCGCCATGTCAAACGTTGCCCCTTCGCTCTCCTGTTCGCCGGGCGCCGCCTCATCGCGTCCGGGAACGGAGCGATCCAAGGCCTCGAGGGATGTGGCCTGCTTGGGCGATGCGCTCTCGACCGCCGGTATGTTCAAATCCCCGAACCCCGACCCCTGACCCCTGACCCCCGGCCCCCAGCCCCTGACCGTAATCCCACTCGCTGGCTCCCTTGCCGGTTGCACCTTCTCTTTTGGAAGGGAAATCTCTTCGGGACGATAAAAATCTACCCGTCGGGATTCCCGGGTTTCTTTCCGATAGACAATCGCCCTGGGAAAATGCACCGACTTGAATTGCGGAAAGGTGAATTGGGAAAGCTCACTGGCGCCGACCACCAGCCAACCGCCGTCCACAAGAGCGTTGTAAAGGCCCTGCCCGACCTGGCAGGCGCGCTCCGGCGTAAAATACATCAACACATTCCGGCAGAAGATGATATCCATCGCGCTGGTGCTGTTCAGGGGCGACGGATAGAGGTCTTCTGCCAGATTCAAGTAGGCGAACGTGACCATCTTCCTGATCTCCGGGAGGATCTCGAACCTGCCGTCCCCTTTGCAGCAAAAGTATCCTTCTTTCACCCATTTCGGCACGCTGCGGAAAGACCATGGTCCGTACACGCCTTCCGCCGCCCGGCGCAGGATTCCAGGATTGATATCCGTCGCCAGGATCGTGATCTGCCAATCTTCCCGGACAGGCAGCACTCTTGAGAGCGCAATCGCAATAGAGTACGGCTCCTCACCGCTTGCGCAGCCTGCGCTCCAGATTCTCAACCGCCTCTCGCCCTTTTGTCGCACCCGAGCCAGCTCCGGAAGAATCTGTTCGACAAGCGCATCAAAGACCCGCGGTTCGCGCCAGAAGTAGGTTTCGCTGACCGTGAGATGGCTCGCCAGGATCTCGATTTCTTGCCTGCTCCGCGGCGACGACACGAGCCACTCGATAAAACCGCTCAGATCCCGGTAATCAAAATCCTTCATGGCCTGAGCCATTTTTTTCCGGAGCTCGTCCCAGCGGTTTTCCGGAAAATACAGACCCATCTGCGTCTTCAGATAATCACTAAGGCGGGCCAGCGTTTCGCGGGAGATTTCAGAAGACATGGTCTTCATCCCTCGTCCATCGAGCCGGCGGATTCCCTCAGGGCTTCGTCCAGGCTCTTCTCTTCGTCCAGGGAGAGAAAAGTGTCAAGGTTATGGATGAGAATCATTTCTCCGTCGATTTTCACAATACCCTCCACAAACGCCATTCCGGAGACCACTTTTTCGGCCTCTACGATCCGCTCTTTCGGGCAGGCCATCACACCGGTCACATCATCCGCCAGCAGAGCAACTGTCCTTTTTGCCGTTCGGGCAATGACGAGCTGATCGTTCAGTTGCGTCTCGCGCTTGGGAAAACGGAAACGCTTTCGGACGTTGATAACAGGAATGATCCCGCCTTGAACATTGATGATCCCGAGCACGATATCCGGCGCCTTGGGCAACGGTGTGATCTCGACGACACGCACCACCCTGTCCACAGCGGAGAGCTGCAAAGCAAAACGGCTCTCATCAAGGGAAAAAATTACCAGATCGACATTGCCTTTCATCTGAAAATACCTTTCCCCCTCCCCCCTCCCCCTTGTATGTTTAACCACAATCTCCCCCTCCCTTTGGAGACTGTGTCATAATTCATTTTTTTGTCATTTCGAGCGTAGCGAGAAATCTTAATGACTAATGAAATTAATATATTAAGATTCCTCACCTCCGTTCGGAATGACCCTTTCCCCTATTACGACACAGTCTCTTGAGGGAGGGGTAATTTTCATTCTCCTTTGTGTCGGGCACCGTCATGAGAGTTTCATGACCGATACTCCTTGTATGTCGTATAAGTCCCTCTTTAAGATTTATCTGTCAGTAATTGTTTTAAAGTATCGTAGATCTTATCGATTTCAGTCACCTTGTCGAAGAAGTAATCGGTGCCCAAAGCCTGACACTTTTCCCGGTACTGGGGATAGGGATAGTTCGTGAGCATGATGACGATGGGCGGCGGAATTTCTTTTTTGATCCGTTTTAAAACATCAATTCCGTTGCCGCTGCCATTCAGGCGGATGTCCAGGATCGCCACATCGGGTTTCAGTTTCACGATGGATTGGATCGCATCGTGCGCATTCATGGCCTGCCCGGCGATTTCGACGCCGGCGATGCCGGAGATCATGGCCGCAAGTTTTTCGAGCACAATAGCCGAATCATCAACGAGAAATACCTTCATGCCAACCCTTTTTCTAAAATAGGCGATGACCGTTTTACAAACGATCTGTTAACGGCGGGATTCCTCCTGCTGTTCCCTCTCTCTTGACGGGAGAGGGCTGGGAGAGGGTGAAAAACAGATTCATACCCCCCCTCCCCTTAATCCCCTCCCACCAGAGACTGTGTCATAATTCATTTTTTTGTCATTTCGAGCGTGGCGAGAAATCTTAATGACTAATGAAATTAACATATTAAGATTCCTCACCTCCGTTCGGAATGACCCTTTCCCCTATTACGACACAGTCTCCCAGGGGAGGGGGAGGCAGTGTGGCAAACCTTCCCCATTTTTATACTATCTCATCCGGTAATGGTTTGTCTGTAAGGCAAACCTGATTTTTTTGTAGAGATATCCTTACAAGGAAGGTGTTGACAAAAAGCGATTAGTCGCTTAATATACTAATGAACAAATAGATGAAGGGGGTGTTTATATGCCTACGGCAACGGTGCGGATACCGGAGGATAAGAGAGATATTCTCAAGATCATTGCGGGTATCGAGAAAAGGGACATAGGAAAAATACTCACAGACCTCATTGACGAGTATATTGAAAGTCACCAAGAAACCCTTGATTTGCTCTCTAAACCTGAATGGGTCGAAATCATCGGGCAAGGCAAAGAAGAAGTATCTAAAGGTATCAAAGGGAAAGGACTTCATGAGCTGGAGAATTGAAGTTAAGCCCACCGCCGAGAAACAATATTTAAAACTCGATAAAACAGCAAGACAGAGGATTCAGAGCGCCTTGCTGGAATTGGAACAAGCGGAAAATCCTCTGTTGCACAATGCCGTGAGAAACTTGACGGGTAAATTGAGGGGGGATTATCGATTACGAGTCGGAGATTGGAGAGTACTTTTTACTCCGGATAGAGCTGAAAAGGTGATTTACGTGTATGCTGTTTTGCCTCGGGGCGATGTCTTTTGACTGTTTCAGACGAGGTGATGTTCCAGGGCATAGCGGGTTAGATCCGCGTTGGTGCTCATGCTCATTTTCTCCAGAATGCGGGCCCGGTAACTGCTCACTGTCTTGCCGCTGATGCATAACGTCTCGCCGATTTCCTTGAGCGACTTCCCGGAGGCGATCAGGCACATGATCTGAAATTCGCGGGCGGAGAGTCTCTCGTGGGGCGATTTTCCCGGGGAAGCAAACTCCGACGCCAGCATTTCCGCGAGAGAGGGGCTGATGTATTTCCCGCCGGCGATGATCTTCCGGATCGCCTTGATCAGTTCCTCCGGGATGCTGTTCTTCATCAGGTAGCCTGAAGCGCCGGCTTTGAACACCCGCAGGGCGTACAGCTCTTCGTCATGGATGCTCATGATCAGAACGGGCAGGGTTGGACGTTCAGATTTAAGCTGGATGAGAACGTCAAGACCGCTGGCATCCGGCAGGGTAATATCCAGGATAACCGCATCGCAGGCAGTCTGGCGGATGACGCGGAGCGCCTCCTGGGCGTTTTCCGCCTCGCCTACCACCTGCATGTCCTGCTCTGCGGCGATAATCTGTTTCAGGCCGCGCCGCACGACAGGATGGTCATCGATGGCAACCACTCTGATCATCCGGTGACTCCTTCCTGATCCCGATCAATTTTTCTTTTTTCTACAGGCGAGATCTCAACCGTAACTTTTGTCCCTCTTCCAGAAGTTCCCGTCACGGTGAAGCGTCCCCCGAACATCAGGGCGCGTTCCCTCATCCCCAGGATTCCGAGTGACTTTTTGCTCATGGTCTTCTCTTTTTCGATGCCTTTGCCGTTGTCCTCCACCTCCAGAACGGAGGAGTCTGCGTCCTCGCGCAAGCTGATACGCACCTCCGTTGCCCCGGAGTGGCGGGCCACATTGGTCAGCGCCTCCTGAAAGATGCGAAACAATGCCGTAGAAAGGTCGTCGTCAAGGCTTATATCTTCCACAGGTGGAAAAAATTCGCATCGGATACAGTTGCGTTTCTCGAAATCTTTAAGCTGCCATTCCAGAGCCGCAACGAGACCGAGATCATCCAGAATGCCGGGTCTAAGTTCCATCGCGATCCTGCGCACGGTATTGGTGGTTGCGTCGATGACTTTAATCATGGGTTCCATACCAGCGAGCAAAGATGTTCTGACGGTCTCATTCTCTATTTTCAACGCGGCTCTTGTCAGCAGGGAAAAGTCGATCTTCAGGCCGGTCAAGGCCCCTCCCAGTTCGTCGTGGATTTCACGGGCGATCCGTGTCCGCTCTTCTTCACGCACTGCCTGCAGGCGCCCGGCAAGGGCGCGCAACTGTTCCCCGGAAGCCTTAATCTTCTCCTCCGCCCGCTTGCGTTCGGTAATATCATGCCAGATGGATCTGCTGTTAATAATCTTGCCGTCTTTATCCCGCACGGCTGATGCATTTAAGCTGACATCGATTATACTGCCGTTTTTACACATTATTTTAAGTTCGACATCACGGACTTCGCCTGTTGCTTGAAATTGTTGAATGAGTATTTTTACATCCTCCTTACAGTCCGGGTGGTACATTTCTAATATCGAACGTCCGAGCAGTTCCTCCTTGGCGTAGCCAATCATATGAACAAGTGTATTGTTACATTCAATAATGGTAGCTGTTTTTATGTCCACAGAGAAATACATATCCGGCGCGTTCTCATGGAGGTCGTAATATTTTGCCTCCGAGGCGCGCAGCGCAATAGCGGATCGCCTCCTCTGGATGATGTTTGTTATGAGCAGGGAGATCACGATTAGCAGGAAACCGATGATACCCAAAGCCGTTTGAATAATCACCCGGTTGGCAACGTAAAAGGATGCCGGTTTATTGATCACCGTGCTGCCTTCGGGCAAGGCCGACAAAGGGATTCCAAAACGGCTCATGACCTTGTAGTCGAACATGAACGGCGAATCGCTCTCGAAAGCAACCGGGATGGCGGACGCCTTTTCACCGGCCAACACCCTCAGGGCGATGCGGGCGGCATGAGCCCCGTGATGCCGGGCGCTGAGGAGCTTGCCGCCGACGATGCCGAAACCAAGTCGCTGCTTGTAGGTAGAATATATCGGAACAGGGCTGTGTTCGCTGAAGAGTTTGGTGGTTTCTGTCACTCCGAAAGTGCGGCCGGATTTATCGGTGATAAAACCTATTTCCAGGATGAGGCTGTCCCTGGGTAATCGCTCTAATTCTTTCAACAGTTCCTCCATGGTCAGAGGATCAATAAAGCGGAACCGAACCTTGGCGCTGAATCGGGGAACCAATGCCTCAATCTCTTTGCGTATCGCCAAACCACTCACGGTGTGGTCGTGTAAGACGAAAATCTCGTGCGCGGCAGGGTGCAGGCGGAGCATGACCTCGATCGTTCCGGCAATATCAATGGCTTCCATGATTCCCGTGACATCGGAACGTCCCTTTAACAGGGAAGGGGTGTAATTGTTTATTCCGCAGAAAACGATGGGAGCGTTCTCGAAAAGTCCCGCCTGGTTGTCAATGGCGAATTCCAGGGCAGGGTTATCTATCGCGATGACCGCCGAGAATTTCTGATTTTGATACTTGAGACGGAAAAGTTTTTTAATCTCAGCAAGAAGCCTGCCGTCGGGCAGACGTTTGAGATCCAGGTATTCAATAACAGGGAGCCAATTTTTATCTTTCCCTCGAAACACGTCGACGATACTGGCCTGTTCGTTGTCGGACCATGCATAACCGGGATAGTATGAGTTCAGAATGAGTATTTCCTGCCGGGCCGTTCCGTGTCCTGATGGTTCCGCTGCCTCGGCGGCGTGCAGGAGAGGGGCAGTCAGAACCACGATGAACGAAATGCACAGCAAAAGGGGGCTTTTCATGGGCCGGATCCTTTCCCGAATTGATCGTCTCGACGGTTGATTTTGGTGGAACTATAGAAATAAGCTGAAACTATGTCAATGTTTTTGCGAACAAGAAAATAAAACCCAATGGAATAGCTGCCTATAGACACAGATTTTTCTACAATCAATAGAAAAACCTTGACAATTATCAAAATATTGCTATTTATTTATTGCTTACGCAATCATCGCATATTAAAAAATTTGAGGTGCCTTTATTTTGGAACTTCCGGCAATAACTGCAACCCTTGACATTTATATAGCGGAGATCAACCATTTCCCCATTCTGACGGCTGAGGAAGAATTTAAACTGGCCGTGCAATGGAAGAAGGAAAACAGCATGGAGGCTGCTGAGAAACTGGTGGTGTCCAACCTTCGGTTCGTTGTCAAAATCGCCCATGAGTATAAAAGCTACAGGGTAAAGCTTGCTGACCTGATTCAGGAGGGAAATATCGGGCTCATGCATGCAGTGAAAAAATTCGATCCTTATAAAGGCTACCGGCTTATCTCTTATGCTGTCTGGTGGATAAGAGCCTATATTCAAAACTACATAATCAAATCATGGAGTATTGTTAAGATAGGAACCACTCAGGCCCAGCGGAAGTTGTTTTTTAAGATGAGCCAGACTAAAAAAGATATCCAGCTCCTTTCTAAGAAAAAACCCGAATTCGGAGAGATTGCCGCATCTCTGGGTGTGAAGGAGTGGGAGGTTGCGCAGATGGACAGCCGCATGGGCAGCGATATATCCCTTGATGCTTATGTGGGCGAGGAAAGTGAGACTACCTATGGCGACAGCCTGGTGTACGAGGGGGAGGATCAGGAAACTGCCCTTATCAAAAAAGAAGAAATGTCTTTAGTGCAAAGAAATATTGCCGGAGCGCTTACCAGTTTGAATGAAAAAGAGAGTTTCATCGTTATGAACCGTCTTATGGCGGATGATCCTATGACCCTTCAGGAGATAGGCGATCGTTATAATTTTACAAGGGAAAGGGCGAGACAGATTGAACGACAGGCGATTAAGAAGCTGCAACTTGCCTTACCGTGCATGGCGGAAGGCAAAAACATTCCGGAAATCAAGAAAGAATCAATAAAGAGCAATATTCCTTGTCAGGAGGCGTAGGCAACCTCATACGGTCGGGCGAGGTTTTCAAAAGAGATATATTTTTCCAGGAAAGCAAGCCTGACGGTGCCCACGGGGCCGTTTCTTTGTTTGCCGATAATTATCTCTGCCATCCCCTTTTCCGGATTATCTTCCGATATAATATCAGCCCACTTCTTGATTTCATCCTCAGTCATTTGTAACACCTCCTTTCTCTCGATGGCTTCCCCCACTACTTCTTTTCCCCTTGCTTGGAAGTAGTTTATCATGGTATCGTTCCATATAACGTAACGGTTATTCATTTTTTATGAGGAATTGTGATGGCTAAAAAACTGAATTATTATAGAGGGTACGGTGAGAAACTAATCAGCCTTTTTGCAAGACTCTTGTTTTCTAAGGAGAGTTATTCACTGACGGAACTATCCCGAATGCTGGATTGTTCCAAACAGACGGTCATGAGGCTCGTCAACGATATCCGGATGGCATACGGGGTGGATATTGAAGAAAGTATCGAGCGGAACAGAAAATACTACCGTCTGGTCAAGAAAGGAAAAGCCACACCCCTTATTCCGCTTACCGAGTCGGAATTCAATGCCCTGCAGATGTGCAAGACCTTTACCGAGCATCTACTGGGCGAGCCGTTCTATAGTGAAGCGACCCGCGCCCTGGAGAAGACCCTCCCCCTGTTATCGGGAGAAGCAAAGCTGCCATCCCGGCATTTTGCTTCCTTCTCCACAGGCACGATTGATTATACCCCCCACCAGGAGAATATCCACGCCCTGATTGAGGCCATGAACGCAAAGAAAATATGCCGGATTACCTATCAGGCGATCATGCAGAAGAAAGCGAAAACCTACCATGTAAAGCCTCTCAAAATCTTTTCATATCGGGATACCATATATCTTCACGCACGATTAGCCAAAGAACCGGGCAAGGTTTACCGGCCACCGGACTTTGACCCCCTCCTGGCCATCCACCGGTTGAAAAAAGTCGAAATGACTGAACTTTGCTTTGAATATCCGACAGACTATGACTTCAATGAGGTATTCGATCGGAGCTTTGGATTGGTGAAGGAGGACTCCTTTGAGGTGGAGATGGAATTTCAGGGATGGGCGGCAGATTACGTGGCGGAAAGGACATGGAGCCCGGACCAAAAAATCTCCAAGGTTGACGATAATAAAATCCGGATCACCTTTTCAGCATCATCGGAGGTAGAACTGATCGCCTGGATTCTGTCTTTTGGGGAGGAAGCGAAGGTGATTCAGCCGGAGTGGATGGTAGAGGAAATAATGAAGAAAATAAGAAGGACGGCGGCGCTGTATAAAAAAGGAGATTCTTAGGCTCCTACGAGTAAAATCGGAAACGCCGGGTTAGATTGTCTTTGATTTCCGTTGACAGTTACGCTGATTTTCCTTATCCTGTGAACAAGGAAATCGTCATTTCAAAAAGACGACAATCCTGCCAGAAGCATGGAGGTAGATATGAGAACGGAAACATTAACCTTTGACGTCCCGGTAGATATACTGGCATCCCTGAAAATAGGGACGCGGGTATTGGAAACGGACATGAGGCGCTCACTGGCCGTCCGGTATTACAAAAACAAGCGGCTTTCCCTGGGCAAGTCGGCAAAACTTGCGGGAATGAACCGCCTTGATTTCATGGATTACCTGGCCACAGAGGGAGCCGTGGTTTTCGACTATGACGAAAGCGACCTGCAGGAAGAGCTGAAAGGGATGGGGACTCTCAAGGGGCTGAAAGGTTGAAAGGACTCATTGTTTCCAATGCCACACCGGTTATCGCCTTTTCAAGGATAAACCGTTTGGATCTCTTCCAGGAGATCGCCGGCGGAATTGTAATTCCTCAAGAAGTTTCCCGGGAGTTGTATGAGCACGAAAGGGCTGACGTGCCGGCTCTCAAGCGCTGTCACTGGATCAAGGTCAAAAAAGTCAAGGCACATGCTGAAGTCGAGTTGCTGCTACCGTCCCTTGACCAGGGTGAAGCGGAGGTCATTATTCTGTCTAAAGAATTGGGAGCCGGACTGGTCATTATTGACGAGTTGACCGCCAGAAAAGTGGCCATCATGATGGGACAGCCGGTCATCGGCACCATAGGATTGCTGCTTTACGCAAAAAAGACGGGCCTTATTAAAGAGGTCAAGCCGCCCCTCGATGAAATGATACGTCAGGGAATCCGTTATAAGGACAGCTTTTACAGGGCAGTCCTGAAAAGCATCGATGAGTTGTGAAAGCCCGAAAATATATTGACGAAGAACAGCTCGCCAGCAGCAATGTTCACATCCTCCGGGTATCATGGGAATATTTCTGGTTTTAATTTCTCCGGCAATTTACCAATATTTCTCTGAACCTACTATCTCTCTTTACCACAATCAATACTCAGTTAAAGGAACCGGGCAAGGTTTACCGGCCACCGGATTTTGATCTCCTGCTGGCAATCCACCGGTTTAAAAAAGTCGAAATGACGGAACGCTGCTTTGAATATCCGACAGACTATGACTTCAATGGGGTATTCGATCGGAGCTTTGGATCGGTGAAGGAGGACTCCTTTGAGGTGGAGATGGAATTTCAGGGATGGGCGGCGGATTACGTGGCCGAAAGAACCTGGAGCCCGGACCAAAAAATCTCCAGTGTTGGCGATAATAAAATCCGGATTACCTTTTCAGCGTCATCCGAGGCGGAGCTTATTGCTTGGATACTGTCTTTCGGGGAGGAAGCGAAGGTGATTCAGCCGG
>DATESZ010000235.1:0-17558 GCA_035283845.1 Syntrophales bacterium
TTGAACATCCAGGAACTTTACCTTAACTCTCTCAGAAGTTTCGGCATAGATCCGCTGGAACATGATATACGCTTCGTGGAGGATGACTGGGAATCTCCCACGCTGGGCGCCTGGGGTCTGGGCTGGGAAGTCTGGCTTGACGGCATGGAAATATCGCAGTTCACCTATTTTCAGCAGGCAGGGGGATTCGATCTCAAACCGGTCAGCGCCGAACTTACTTACGGGATCGAGCGTATTGCCATGTACATCCAGGGCATTGACAATGTCTACGATCTGAAGTGGAACGACCATATCGCCTACGGGGACGTACACCACCGGAGCGAGGTGGAGTTTTCCATCCATAACTTCGAGCGGGCGGACGTGGAGATGCTAAGACGACTCTTCGACACGTACGAAAAGGAAGGCATTAATCTTATTGAGCAAGGGCTGGTGCTGCCGGCTTACGACTACTGCCTGAAGTGTTCCCATACCTTCAACCTCCTGAACGCGAGAGGGGCCATCAGCGTTGCCGAACGCACCAGTTATATCGGGAGGGTAAGAAATCTGGCCAAACTCAGCGCCGAAGGCTACCTGAAACAGCGGGAAGAAATGGGCTATCCCCTGCTGAAAACGGGAGTGTTTTAATGGACAAGGAACTATTGCTGGAGATAGGTACGGAAGAGATACCGGCCGCTTTTTTACCTCAGGCAATGAAAGATATGGAGGAGATGATCCGGCGGGAATTCGCCGATATGAAGCTCTCCCACGGCGCAATAAAAACCATGGCGACACCGAGGCGATTGGTCCTGATAGTATCAGAATTGGCGGAAAAGCAGGAGGAGCGGGTCATAGAAAAACTCGGACCGGCTAAGAAAGCGGCCTTCGATGAGAAAGGCAATCCCACCCCGGCGGCAACAGGTTTTGCCAGGGGTCAGGGAGTGGATGTCACTTCGCTGGAAACGCTTGTAACCGACAAGGGGGAATACGTAGCCGTCAGAAAGAAGATCAAGGTTGAAGAAACAAAAGCCCTGCTTCCGCAGATCCTTCCGAAATTCATCTCCTCAATCCCTTTCAGGAAATCCATGCGCTGGGCTGATTTTGAATTGCGCTTCGCCAGGCCGATCCACTGGATACTGGCCCTATATGGCGGGGAAGTGATTCCCTTCAGTATAGAAAACATCAAAAGCGGCAATAAGTCTTACGGCCACCGTTTCCTGAATCCGGCCGCTTTCGAGGTAAGAAGCCCGGGAGAATATCTTGACCGGGCCCGGGAGCATTTCGTCATCGTTGACCCGGACGAGCGCAGGAAACTTATCCTGGAAGCGGCAGAGGCGGCCGCCCGTTCCCTTGCGGGTAAGGCGTTCTACAACGAAGAATTGCTGGATACGGTAACCTACATCGTAGAATATCCTACCGTCATCATGGGAAGTTTCGACAGGAGTTACCTTTCCCTGCCCAAAGAGGTGCTCACCTCATCCATGATGGTCCAACAGAAATATTTCCCTCTGACCGACGATAGCGGAACCCTCCTCCCCCATTTCCTGACCGTGGCAAATACCATGCCCCGTGACCCTGCCGTGGTAAAACGGGGGAATGAAAAAGTGATCCGCGCCCGTCTCTCCGATGCAAAATTCTTCTTTGAGGAAGACCGTAAAATTTCTCTGGAGGAACGTTTGGAGCAGCTAAGAGGCACAATGTTCCATACCCTGCTTGGCACCTCCTACGAAAAGGTCATGCGCGTCCGGGGCCTTGCCGTGGAGATCGCCTCTGTGCTGAATCCCGATCTGAAAGAGCGGGTCTTTCGCGTTGCCACGCTGGCCAAGGCGGATCTCGGCACCCAGATGGTAGGGGAATTTCCCGAATTGCAGGGTATCATGGGTCGCGAATATGCACTCCTTGCCGGCGAGGATCCGTTGGTGGCCAGGGCAGTCTATGAACATTATTTGCCCGTCAGCGCCACAGGCGCCTTACCGGAAACAGATGAAGGCGCCGTGGTAAGCATTGCCGATAAGATGGATTCCATCGCCGGGTTTTTCGGCGTCAACCTTATGCCTACCGGCGCCGCCGATCCCTATGCCCTGCGACGGCAGTCCCTCGGCATCATCAACATCATACTCGCCAGACGATACGGGCTGCCTTTGGATACACTGATCGAGAAAAGTCTTCTCATCCTCGGAGAAAGGTTGAAACGACCGCCGGAAGAAGTCAAGTCCGATATTTTGGCCTTTTTCAAATCCCGCTTTGAAAACCAGTTGATCTCACAGGGGCATCCATACGACGTGGTGGACGCCGTTCTATCAATAAACGCAACGGACTTAGTAAGATCAATCAATAAAATGGATGCTTTAGAAGCGGTAAGGGGTGATGCAGGTTTTGAACCGCTCGCCGTTGCTTTTAAAAGGGTCGGCAACATCATAAAAGACTTCCAGGGAGGTTCCGTTGATCCCGGTCTTCTTGAAGGTGAAGTGGAACAAAACCTTTACAACGCCTATCTCGAGGTAAGAGAAAGGGTAAAATCCTTTATCGATAACGGAGAATACCTCTCAAGCCTGCGGGAAATAGCGCGTCTTCGCCGGCCGGTGGATGATTTTTTTGATTCCGTCCTCGTAATGGCGGAAAACGAAAAAATAAGGTTCAACAGGCTTTCCCTCCTTGAGGCGATTTCCTCCATCTTCCGCCAAATCGCCGATTTTTCCAGGATCGTCACCCCTTAAGTAAATAGTTATAAAAGACGTTATTTCGTTTTCATAATCCAGCCGCCGTCCCAGTCTTCGCCAGGAGGCTGTTCCTGGAAAGCAAGGCACCGTTCTGTGTACATCTTGCAGAGCTGCTCATGGGGGTTCACGCGGAGCGCCTCGTTGAAGCAGCCGATTGCACGGTCCCACTCACGGCGGCGGTAAAGCGCAAGGCCGTCCCGGAATTGGTTCAGCACGTCAATCAGGCCGGGGTAGGTCTCTTCATCATGGTAGTCGAGCACCTCGTAAACCCCAACGCTCTCCGTCTTTCCTTTGACCTGCACCCGGTCTACCTCGCGGATCCGATAGGTTCCCTTCAGGCGCCGGTAGGTGTTTTCGCTGATCAGGATGCTGGCATAGTACTGTTTGCAGAGTCCTTCCAAGCGGGAAGCAAGGTTAACGCCGTCGCCGATCAGGGTGTAGTCCATCCGCTTCGGCGAGCCGATGTTGCCGGAGACGATCGTGTCCGTATTAAGACCGATGCCCATGCCGACCGGTTTCTTCCCTTCGGCGATACGTTGGCGGTTCCAGATATGCAGCGCATTGATCATTCCGATAGCCGCCCGGACGGCCCGGTCCTCATCGTCGTTATGGGAAAGCGGAATACCGAAAGCGGCCATGATGGCATCCCCGATGAACTTATCCAGCATCCCCCCCTCTTTCTGAATGCATTCAACCATGACCGTAAAATATTCGTTCAGCAGGGAAACCGTCCCTTGCGCGCCCAGCTCCTCGGTCAGGGTTGTGAAGCCCCGGATATCCGAAAAAAGTACCGTCGCCACGGTGCTCTTCCCCCCCAAGAGTTCCTCTCCGCTCTCAAGGATCTGATCGGCCAGCCCCGGATCCATGTAGCGGGACATGGTGGACTTCATACGCTTTTCACTCGTAATGTCATCAATGATGATCATGGAACCGAGCTTCTTTTGGGCCGTGCTGACCAGCGGGAGGATCGTCAGGTTAACCGATGATACCCTGTTTTCCCCGAAGGCAACCTCTGCATCCATAATGATCTCCGGGTTGCCTTTACTCCCGACATGCCGGATCTTATCGAGTACCCAGGCATTGGAACCGGTAAAGAAATCGCCGCCGGCCCGATTGAGAATATCGTCTGGGTCAATCTGAAGCATCTTCAAGCCGGCGGCATTGCAGGTAACAATCTTTTCATCTTCATTCAGGGTGATCACACCATTTGACATGCTCTCTAACATGCTCTCGCTGTAGTTCTTCATATTCTGGACGTCGTCGAAGAGCTTGGCATTCTCGAGGGCGATGGAGACCTGGGCGGTGAAGGCCTTCAGGCGCGATTCATCTTCCGCTGTGAAAGGACCGCCTCGCTTGTTAAGGACCTGCGTCACACCGATGATCTTACCGTCCTTGTTGATCACGGGGACGCAGAGGATGGAGCGTGTGAAAAAGCCCGTTTTTTTGTCGAAGGCGGGGTTGAAGCGGAGGTCCGCGTAGGCGTAAGGGATGTTGACCGTCTGCCGGGAGGTGAAGACCGTCCCGGCGATCCCCAAATGGCTCGGCAGGCGGATCTCCGTTGCATTCAGCCCCAGACCAATCTTGGAGAATAGTTCGTTTGTCTTCTCGTCATTGAGAAAAAGCGTTGCCCGTTCCGCATTCAGCATGCGCGTCGCCTCGGACATGACCTTCTGGAGGAGGGCGCCAAGGTCGATCTCGGCGGTCATATCGGAGACGATGTCGAAAAACTCCATCTCTTTCACGCGGAACCGCTTCATACGTTCTACGAACTGGGTGCTCTGCAGGGCAATCGCGGCCTGCGTCGTCATCGCCTCGAGGAGTTTCTGATCGGCCACCGTAAAACGACCGCTTTTCTTGTTCAAGGCCTGAGCAACGCCGATGATCTCCCCTTTCATCGTCCGTATTGGAACGCAGAGGATCGCTTTCGTTTTGTAACCTGTTTGCTCGTCGATGGATGGGTTGAAGTAAGGATATTTGTAAGCGTCGTGAACGATAACTCCCTTGCCAGTGGTAAAGACATGTCCGGCCACGCCGGAATTGTTGAGGATTCTGATTTCGCGTTGGAAATTACCCTGGGCGACGTGGGAGTACAGCTCTCCCGTTTCGTTGTCATTGAGAAAAATGGTCCCCCGATCCGTGTTCAGCTCTCGGCTGGTAACCTCAACGAGCGTATGGAGGATTTCATCCAGCGTTTCGAACGCGGCGATTGTATTGGAGATACCAAGCAGGAGCTTCGTTTCGTTCCGTTTCCGATCTGGCGCATGTCCTGCAGCCGGTTTTTGCGAGGAGCTATTTTTTTTCATATCCCTCCAGTGCGTCTCTCATAACCCCTATCATATTGCGCAATTGCTTCACCTCATCCCGGGCCGCCTGTTCGATGGCCCGGCATTGCCCTTCGTATTCTATATTACGGCGCTCCAATTCATCGCGCAGTGCAGTGATCGTTTTTTTAAGCTGCCCGATCTCATCACTCGCCGCAGTCAGGGATTGCTGAAGGCGTCCCTGCTCGCCGAGCCGCATCTTTTCCATCTCGTCGCGCAGAGCCCCGATCATCTCCTTCAGATGCCGGTTTTCCGTCTCCAAGCCGTAAATTTCATTCCTTTCCGATGGGGACGTCATGAATTTCCCTCTTTTGAAAATAACTTGTTTTTACGGGAAGTATAGGGATGGTTTTTTTATGTGTCAAGAAATAATAGCCGCAAAACAATCAATAATAAGACTCCTTTGGGTCTTTTGTGGAGAGATCGTTAGTGCCTCCGTTTCCCTGGGCCTGGTACTGAAGCTCATAGAGACGGGAATAGAGCTCCCGGCGGGCCAGGAGCTCCTGGTGACTCCCCTCCTCCCAGATCTCCCCCTTGTGGATGACCAGGATACGGTTCACGTTCTTGATGGTGGACAGGCGGTGTGCGATGATAAGCGCGGTGCGGTCTTTGAACAACTCCCTGAGGGCTTCCTGGATCAGAAGCTCGGTACGGGTGTCCACAGAACTGGTGGCTTCGTCGAGGATCAATATCCGGGGGTCGAAGGCCAGAACGCGGGCAAAGGAAAGGAGCTGACGCTGTCCCTGGGAAAGAGTGACCCCCCGCTCCTGGACTTCTTCCTCATAGCGGCCCGGCAACCCTTCAATGAAAGGGGCTATGTGGACGCGTTGAGCGGCCTCGATCATTTCCTCCTTTCCTATGCGCCGATCGCCAAGGGTGATGTTGTCGGCGATGTTGCCGGAAAACAGGAAAACGTCCTGCAGGACGAGACCCAGGTGGCGCCGCAGTTCCTGCTTGTTCCATTCCCGGATGTCGATGCCGTCCACCATGATCGAGCCGCGTTCGATTTCGTAGAATCGGCACAGGGCAGAGATTATGGAAGTCTTGCCTCCTCCCGTGGCGCCCACCAAGGCAATTTTTTCGCCCGGATTAACGCGGAAAGAAATTCCCTTGAGGACCGGCTCGCCGGGTTGATAGGAGAGCCACACATCCTTGAACTCCAGGGCGCCCTCAAGATGCTGCGGTTGTCTTGAAACCTTTGGATTTTTTATGCTTTCCTGTGTGTCTAAGAGATTGAATATCCGTTCGGAGGAGGCCATGGCAGCCTGCATGATGTTGTATTTTTCGGCGATGTCGCGGATCGGATGATAAATGCGCTGGATATACTGGATAAAGGCAACTATGACCCCCGGCAGGAGGGCCTGTCTAACGATGAGGCTGCCCCCGTACCAGAGGGTAATGCCTATGGTCAGGGCACTGAAGATTTCCACGATAGGAAAAAACATGGCGTTATAGCGGATGCTGCGCAAAAAGACGTTCCGGTGATCCGTGTTCACTGCCTGGAACCGTTCATAAATCTTCTGCTCCTGCCCGAAAGACTGGATCGTCCCGATTCCCGCAATGCTCTCCTGAAGGTTGGCATTAAGTCGGGCAATGATCCGTCGGCTTTCCCGATAAACGTCACGGGACTTGCGGCGGTAGAAGCGGCTGAAATAGAAGATGAGAGGAAAAGCCGTAATAGTTGCCAGGGCCAGCTTCCAGTTCAAAAACAACATGGCCCCCGCGATCCCGAACACCGTGAAGGCATCCCCTAAGAGACCTACCACGCCGACGCTGAACATTTCGTTAAGCGTCTCCACGTCATTGATCATGCGGGTCATCAGGCGGCCCACGGGGTTCCGGTCAAAGTAAGCCATATCCAGTTTTTGCAGATGGGCAAATGTCTCGGTCCTTAAGTCGTGCATGGCCTTTTGGCTGATATATTCCGTGAGGTAGCTCTGGGCGAACAGGAAAAAGAAACCGAGGAAAACGCTGCTCAGATAGGCCAGCGCCATGAGGTCCAGGCCGTGCAGGTTTCTTGTCGCAATGTACCGGTCGATAGCGATCTTGGTAAGGTAGGGTCCCAGGAGTTGGGTTCCCGTGTAAAACGTCAATAACAGGAAGGAAAGCGCCATGAGCTTCCAGTAGGGCTTCAGGTACAGGAGTATCCGCTTCATGAGACGGGGGTCGTAAGCCTTGCCCAGAATCTCGTCATCCCGTTGAATGGTATCGGTCACCGCTGCTCCCCCCGGCGCTCCATCCCCTCGACTTCTCTGACTAATTGCTGCCTCAGGTAGAGACGGTAATAGGCCCCCTGCTTCCTCAAAAGTTCCGCGTGGGAGCCCTGTTCGATGATCTGTCCTCCCCGCATGTAGACGATCATGTCCGCTCCCTGGACGGTGGATATACGGTGGGAAATCAAGATCGTCGTCCTCTGTTCCATAAACTGGCGCATGTGCTTAAGGATCGCTTCCTCGGTTTCCGTGTCCACGCTGGAGAAGGCGTCGTCGAGAATTAAAATGGGCGGGTTTTTGATGAGCGCTCTGGCTAAGGCCGTGCGCTGTTTTTGTCCTCCCGACAGGCGCACGCCGCGCTCTCCCAGGACGGTATCAAACTGACGGGTGAACTCCCGGATGCTGGGCAACATCTGGGCGATGCGCGCCGATTCCTCAATTGTCTCCATGTCGGCATCCCGATGGCCGAAGAGGATGTTCTCCCGGATCGTATCGGAAAAAAGGAAGACATCCTGGGAGACGAAGCCAATGGCCTCTTTGAGGTTGGCGAGGGGAATCCGGGTGATGTCGGCGCCATCGATAAAGACGGCGCCGCGCGGTGGTTCGAAAAGTCTGAGAAGCAGATGCACGAGGGTGCTTTTCCCCGCGCCGGTCTCACCGATGATGCCGCAGGAGGCGCCGGCGGGAATTGTCAGAGAGATGTCCTTGATGGCTGGAAAGGACCGGTCCCCGTAGGCGAAGCTTAAGTTGCGCAGCTCGATATTGCCCTGAATTTTCCGTGCCGGTGACGACTGGTTATCCGGCTGGTATCCGGCAGCCACGGGGCTGTCCAGGATTTCAATAATCCTGCTCAGGGCGGAGGCGCCCCTCTGGTACTGGTTGGCCACGTGGCCGGCAGCCATCACGGGCCAGGTCAGCATGGACAGGTAGCCGTTAAAGGCGACAAATTCTCCCAGGGTCATGGCGCCCTGCATAACTTTACGACCCCCCATCCACAATACGATCGCGGCGGCCATCCCGGTAAAGACCCGCATGAGGGGCCACAGAACTCCCCAAAGAGTCGCCAGCCGGAGGTTTTTTCGCAGGTATTCGGAGCTAAGAAGGTTGAAGCCCCGGATCTGATTCTCTTCCTGGGCGTACGCTTGGACAACCCGCATGCCGGCCAGATTCTCATGGGCGTAAGTGCTGAGCAGGCTCAAGTGCTGCTGGGTGTCCCGTGACCATTGAAAGATGCGCTTGCCTAAGATGCGCACTGAGAGGCTGGTCATGGGCAGAAACAGGAGAGACCAGAAAGTGAGCGGGGGATCGATAGCGATCATGAAGCCCATGCTTCCTGAGATGACCACTATGGAATCTATGATCGCCAAGGACCCTCTTCCTAAGAGCTCCCGCATGGCTTGCATGTCATTAGTCAGGCGGGACATCAAATCGCCGGTCTTGGTATGCTGAAAGTAGGAAAGAGGGAGCTTAAGGAGATGGGAAAAGACGACGCCCCTCAGGTCCCATTCCACCAGGTGGGAAAAGCCGAAAATATTCATGCGCCAGAAATAGCGAAATATACCCTGAAATAGAGCGGCCAACAGAATCAGGAGCGGGTACTGGAGCAGGGACCAGGAGGATTCACCTTTACGGGTCATGACATCTATCCCTCCCTTGATCAGCCAAGGAATGGCCATGCCCATCAGATCGGTGGCAATAAGGGCGGCGACCCCCATAATCAGCAGGCGCCGGTAGCGTACGATCAAGAATTTGACCCGGGAATAATAGCGAAAAATGCGTTTATCTCCTTTAAGTATTTCGATTAGTCGTCGGAAAACGGGAGCTCACTAAGCTTCGAATATCCTATAGACGTGCCGCGGATCATCGAATAGGAGGTGTTGGAAAGCGGGAATAATAGCTTGATTAATCTGAGAATCAATCCTGTCCGCTCCCCGGATGGAGATGGGTTAATTTTACCGGCCGGGTACGGACATGGATCCCTTTGGTCGCGTTCTTTTTAACAATGATGTTTTTTAACCAATTGCGATCATCCCTCTCAGGATGATCCAGTCTTACGTGCGCTCCCCGGGATTCTTTTCTGGTCAGTGCGCTAAGCGCTACACTCTTGGCAACCGGCAGCATAAACCTCAATTCCAGGGCATCGAGCAGTTCAGTATTATATTTATACGTTGCGGGGATGGTTATGTCCTTGAATTTTTCTTCGATGGAGGAAAATATCTCAAGCCCCTCTTTGAGCTTTTTTTCTTCCCGGGCCGGGCCGACCTTTTCCCACATAGCCGTCTGCAATTCCCTCTTTAATTCAATTACCCGGTACTTACCATTCTTGCCGACCATGCCCTTTAATCTCTGAACCTGAAAATCGATTAATGATTTGTCTACCTTCGGATAATCCTGGCCGGTAATTTCACCTGCGGCCCTTTCTCCTGCCCTTTTTCCGAATACGAACAGTTCTGTCAACGAAACCGAACCTAAACGGTTTCCTCCATGAACTCCACCGGTTACCTCGCCGCAGGCGTAAAGATTTTCTACTCCCTCGACTTCGCCCCATTCATTTATGACAATCCCGCCCATAAAATAATGGGCCGTGGGATAGACATCCCAGGGCTCTTCCCATTCGGCTGCCGCTCGTCCATAGGCAGCCCTGACAAGGTCAGTAAAAGGTTTGAATATACCCTCAGAATAGTGCCGATAAATAATCTTTCCCTGGGGATGGTCTTTATTGGCCTTAAGATCCAGGAGACAGCCGCCATACTTTGTCCCGTTGCCTTTTGCCGCTTC
Source organism: Syntrophales bacterium (assembly GCA_035283845.1). Classification (GTDB taxonomy): domain Bacteria; phylum Desulfobacterota; class Syntrophia; order Syntrophales; family JACQWR01; genus DATESZ01. The sequence goes on from DATESZ010000235.1 coordinate 10,009, forward strand.
CAGAATAATGGCATTGGCTACCTGAGCCCTGGTTTTTAAGAAAACACCGGAGAGGATCTCCTTCCCATGGACATTTTTTAATACGCCGGCCGGACCGGCAGTGAAGGGTTCCCCTACAATAATTCCCACCATTCCCGAAGGATGGGTAAGGGAGAAAGGAATATATTGAACCTGTTCCATATCAACCAGCTTAGCTCCGGCATCAAGGGCCAGGGTATAACCATCACCCGTGGACACCCGGGAGTCATCGGTATGGGGATAATAGATCCACACCCCCCCCCCTGTGGCAATAAGTGTCTTTTTAGCTTTGATAACAATGATTTCCCCGGAGGTGAGTTGATAGCAGACCGCCCCCAATACCTTTTTCCCTTCCTTCAGAAGGTCGAATACTATGGTCTTTTCCAGGGTTCTAATATTTTTTCTCTGTGAGATCCCGTAGCGTAAACCCTGTCCCATCCCCGATCCAGCAGCGGGGAGAAACAGGCTGCGGGGGGAGGTATGTCCCCCTGCCTGCATTAGCACATCGGTGGATATTTTGCCCTGGCTATCCCTTTTTACCATTCCTCCAAATCGCTCCAGCAGAATAGGGGCATTATGGGCCTCCTTTGCCAATATAAGGCAGAGCTTCTGATTATTTAAATAATCTCCTCCCACGACCATATCCCGCAAAAAGCCCCTTCCCTGCCGGGATGTGTCAAGATCTCCTTGGGCCATTATCCCTCCGATAATTCTGGTGTTGCCATAGCCGGTATGGTCCTTGGAAAGCAAAATGACATCGGATCCCTTCTCGCTGGCCACTATCGCGGCAGTAATCCCTGCGCCCCCTGCCCCAATACACAAAAGATCACAACTCTTCTCGATCATCATTACTCTCCTTATCAGAATTATTGCTGCTTCCTGAGTAATTCTAAAAATGGTTTAATTACCAATTGCTTAAGAGGGATGCCCGCTATACAGGTGCAACCGGAACAATCGATGCATTTCAATATTCCCATCTTTTTAGCTTGGGAAGCCCGGTCCAGAGAATCCCGGAGATCATAATGAAGCTGTGCCAGTTTTACAAAACCGAGCGGCCCTCCAAAGGAGCTATCCTGATAGTCATATTTGGGGCAGGAGGAAAGGCAGGCAAAACATTCCAGACAGCCCATTAACCGGGAATGCTCCGGGGATTGAATCAATGTCTCAGGTTCTGTCTCCGGATATTTTTCTCTCACGATATAGGGTCTAAACTCTTCCAAATAATTGAAAAAAGGGTCCCGGTCAAAGATCAGATCCCTTATTAAAGGAAGGTGCTTGAGAGGGGATATTTCTGCATTAGCAGTGATCTCGCTTACACAGGCATATCTGGGATGTCCATTTACATTCACCGCGCAAAGACCGCAGTTTTTGGCTCTACAGCCATGGTTAAAAGCCAAGGAAGAATCCTGTGTGTCGTAAATCTGCATAAGTATCTCCAGCACCGTGCTTTTTTCTTCTACGGCCACCTTAAATTCTTCAAATCTATCCTTATTTGCCCCTTCCGGATCATACCTGAGGACTTTTACCGCAATCTTTTTCATCTATCATCTCCTATGCGTGTAAATTACCCCTTAAACCCATATTCTTTCCAATTACTCAAAACCCTCTCCTGAATCTCCTTTGGATATATATCCTTAAAGGATGCCTTTTTCGGTATCTCATCCTCGCTCCAATCCTTTGGCCATGTACAGTCATAAACTACATTTGCTCCAATACTATAGGTTCTATCATGTTCTGACAGATGAGGCATCAGACCATGGCCTTGTGTGTTTGATATAGTATGTGTTCCTCTTACAGGATGATGGGCTGTTGAAAATGCATGAAATACCTCTCTCATATCCGTTGGATTCACGCCATCTTCAACGACAATAACCTTCGGTATAAATGAACCGTTCTTATTCGCCCATATGCAACTCGCTATCCTGTTGGCAATCCCTGAATAGGGAGTCTTTGTTGAGACAACAACAGAAAATAGACAGCTCTCGGGCGGAGAATATATGCCTGTTATGGGCAGGCCGGCCCTTATGAGATCAGACCTTATATCTGAGGTAAGAGATATGTTCATCGCCACATCACAATCATCTATGGGCATTCCCATATTTGATGCTGTCAGTATCGGGTTTTTCCTATGAGTTATTGCCTTCACATGATATACGGGCTTTGGCGATCTGGCGGATGTCTGATAACCGGGATATTCTCCAAATGGTCCTTCTTCCATTCTCTCATAGGGAGGTATCTCACCCTCTATAACTATCTCTGATGAAGCCGGGACAAGAAGATCATTTGTCTCACACTTTATAAGACTTAAAGGTTCACCCCTGACCCCTCCTACAACATCCACCTCACTTGTGCCATAGGGAATACAGCCGGTTCCGATTATGGTTGTAACAGGTTCCGGTGCTATGGCAATAGCAAAGGGCATAGGGATCCCTTTTTCTTCATATTTCGCGTATATCATTCCAACGTGTTGTTGAGGAAGTAATAATCCCCCCAATCTTTTTTTATCATGGATCATGGCCCTGTACATACCCCAGTTCACCCACCCTGACTCAGGATCTTTCACGATTGTTACATGCCATGTGCAGAGATATCTGCCCCCATCCCCGCCATGAATTACTAAAGCAGGAAATTTATATAAATCTACATCATCGCCTTTATGGATCTCCTCTTTACAGGGGCCATCGCTGACAAGGATAGGTTTAATTAAATTCTTCCTTCCCTCATCATATCTATCGAGAATCTCTGTGTATGTCGACTCTGGAGGCATATCAAGGGCTATGGCAAGCCTTCTGAATGACGCAATGGGATTGCCCAATACCCTGTACCCTTCCGGATAATCCTTGATCTTCTCAAACAATATTGCCGGACCAACCTGCTCACATCCCTTTCTCGTTATCGCTCCCGCCTCAAGGTTCCAGTCAACCTCCTTCTTTATCCGTTGTAAATCGCCGCTCTTCTCCAAGGCCCAAATATATTCTCTGAAATCTTTGTACGGCATAATTCCCCCCTTTTAATTATTTAAACCCATATTCTTTCCAATTATTCAATACCCTCTCCTGAATCTCCTTTGGATATATATCCCTAAAGGATGCCTTCTTCGGTATTTCATCCTCGCTCCAATCCTTTGGCCATGTACAGTCATAAACTACATTTGCTCCAATATTGTAGGCCCTTTCATGTTCCGATATAAATGGCATCAGTGAGTGACCTGGCGTGTTTGATAGAGTGTGTGTCCCTCTTACGGGATGATGGGCCGTGGAAAATGCATGAAATACCTCCCTCATATCCGTCGGATCCACACCGTCTTCAACGACAAAAACCTTTGGCAGGTATGATCCGCTCTTATTTCCCCATATGCAACTCGCTATCCTGTTGGCAATCCCTGAATAGGGAGTCTTTGTTGAGACAATGACAGCAAGTACACAGCTCTCGGGCGGAATATATATGCCTGTTATGGGTAGACCGGCCCTTATGAGATCGGACCTCACATCGGAAGCAAAAGATATACTCGTCGTCACATCGCAATCATCTATCGGCATTCCCATATTTGATGCCGTCAGTATCGGGTTCTTCCTATGGGTTATTGCCTTCACATGATATACGGGTTTTGGTGATTCACCAGATGCCCGATAACCGGGAAATTCTCCAAATGGCCCTTCTTTCATTCTCTCATAGGGAGGTATCTCGCCCTCTATAACTATCTCTGATGAAGCCGGGACATAAAGATCATTTGTCTCACACTTTACAAGACTTAAAGGTTCGCCCCTGACCCCTCCTACAATATCCACCTCACTTGTGCCATGGGGAATGCCGCTTGTCCCTATAAAGGTTGTGACCGGCTCCGGAGCTATGGCAATGGCAAAGGGCATAGGAATCCCTTTTTCTTCATATTTCGCATATATCATTCCGATATGCTGAAATGGGAAAAGAAGGCCGCCCATCCTGTTTTTATCATGAATCATGGCCCTGTACATACCCCAGTTTACCCACCCTGAATCAGGATCTTTCGTGACTGTTACATGCCATGTGCAGAGATATCTGCCCCCATCCCCGCCATGAATCATTAAAGCAGGAAATTTATATAAATCCACATCATCGCCTATATGAATCTCCTCTTTGCATGGACCGTCGCTTACAAGAATCGGCTTAATCGGGTTCTTTCTGCCCTCATCATATCTATTGAGAATCTCTGTGTATGTCGAATCCGGAGGCATATCAAGGGCTATGGCAAGCCTCCTGAATGATGCCAGGGGATTGCCCAATACACTATATCCCTTCGGATAATCCTTAATCTTCTCAAACAATATTGCCGGACCAATCTCCTCGCACCCCTTTCTCGTTATTGCTCCGGCCTCAAGGTTCCAGTCCACCTCCTTCTTTATCCGTTGTAAATCGCCGCTCTTCTCCAAGGTGTTAATAAATTCCCTAAAATCTTTGTACGGCATAATCCCCCCTCTTAAGGTTTGATTGGTTTCAAGACCGCCTACTTACTTAAACCCGTACTTTTTCCATTTACTCAAAACCCGCTTCTTAATATCCTCCGGATACGTATCATTGAAGGAGGACCTTGTAGGCACATCCTCCTTTCTCCACTGCTTAGGCCATGTGCAGTCATAAACAACATTGGCGCCAAGCCCGAGTTCCCGATCTCCCGGCCACAAAAAACCGGTTAAAGGCGATACATTGGAATTATCAATAACCGTTGTCCCCTTTATGGGATGACACTTCGTTGAAAATGCGTGCAATACCTGATCCAAATCAGTAGGATCCACATCCTCATCCACAACCACAACTCTTGGACACACAAACCCGTTCTTTGTTCCCCAGATAATGTTTGCAACCTTTGTTGCCATATTTGTATGGGCGGTCTTTACCGCAACTATACATAAATGCATAGCACTCTGCGGCGGAAAGAATATCCCTGTAACAGGGATCCCCTCGTTTAATAAGGCATTTTTAAAATATGAAGCCTGCCCTAAATTACCGGCAATATGGTAATCATCCGGCGGAACTCCAATACAGGCTGCTGTTAAAATTGCATTGTTCCTGTGTGTAATGCACTTAATCTTAAATACAGGCCTTGCAACGGTGCCGCTTAATTGATACCCAGGATATTCTCCAAATGGTCCCTCATCCTTTCTTACACGAGGAAGGATTTCCCCCTCGAGAACAATCTCCGCAGTTGCCGGAACATATAGGTCCAATGTCTCGCATTTGACAAGCCTTACCGGCTCGTTCCTCATACCTCCGACAATATCAACCTCATTCACTCCATAGGGAACGCCTGTTGTGGCAATAAAATTTATCATCGGATCAAGCCCTATAGCTGCAGCATAGGGCATTGGCAGGTTCTTTTCCTCGTATTTACCATACATCATCCCTATATGCTGCTGAGGAAGCACGAAGGCGCCGGTGCTTGCCTTATCGTGAACCATAAGCCTGTATGTTCCCCAGTTAACCCAATCAGAATCTAAATCCTTGCATATCCCGACATTCCATGTCCCTATAAACCTTCCGCCATCTCCTCCATGGATCAGTGGAACAGGAAACTTCAGAAGATCAACATCTTTCCCTTTAAGAATATTCTCTTTACAGGGGCCATCGCTTACAACCATTGGCTTTATGGGATTAGCAGACCTCTTATCAAACTCATTCAGCATATCCGTGTATGAGGTTTCCGGATCCATGCCCATGCCCACGGCAAGTCTTCTGAATGTAGCAAGAGGGCCGCCCATTAGTCTAAATCCTTTTTTATAGCCCTTTATCTTATTAAACAACTGGGCAGGCTGCCATTTTTCATACGCCCTCCTCATGATTGCCCCTGCCTCGAGATTCCAGTCAACCTCTTCATTTATATCTATTAAATCACCCGTCTTCTTCAGTCTATCAATAAACTCCCTCAAATCATTATAAGGCATGTCTCCTCCTCTAAAAACCCGTCGCCTGATTCCTGCACCCGCTCTCACACGTACACAGGAATCAGGTTTAAAGTGTATATTTTACTATCCCTTTGATCAGCGTTGAAGGGGAAGCCCTGCTACCTTCCTCTCTGCAGCAATGTCCCCAAGGTAATATCTTCAGGCATATAGCGAAAGTTTAACTGTTGATTTGCCCAGAATTGGGACGTATGACCCGACTGGAGGTCGCCCACCCAAAAACCTACCCACGGTATCTGTGACTTCTCCGGGTCGCCATTGAGAAATTGCTGAACTCCTAAAATCAGGACAACTCCTTTCCACAATCTCATCTGCCGGTCATAACAATCCGTTGCAATAATCCCGCCGCCACTGAATGTGTAAGGATAGATCGGGATATACACGGTCCTCTTTCCGTATATATGTTTGAACCTCGGTATGGCCTCTACTACGTATGACGGCCATATGACCCAGCCCAGCCGGGGATATTTTTTACCCACATCAAACTGTACGCTCTTACTGAGATTCCCCTTCTCATCTATCATAGGAGTAGGACTCTTGGGTTCGGTCACGAGCAACCACTTTTTCTCAATGAGCTTAAGGTCCCAATCATGATATGGCTCCTGAAAGCCATCGCCATCCCCGTAGATCATATCCATCCCGGCTATGTTATCCTGCCAGGTGGTGGCGCTTACCCGGATCGTCCTCTTGAAGGCAGGAATATATGCAAATCCCGTGTCGTAAGTCTTTGCCATGTCATAATACCTCACGGTAAACTGTCCCAACCCGGCGATCTCCCGGGGATAGGCAGTTACACTGATCCTTTTGAGATAGATGTTCTCATAACCGGGTATTGACCCAAAGGGCGGCAACATTGTCCTGGCGCTGCACTTTACATACATGTGCTCCTGTCCTATTGTCTTATAGTTCTCCCCCTTGGAATTAACATACCACGCCTCAATCGGATAAGTGTGATAGGAATCCCATGCACGACCGTAATGATAATTGCCCATGGCCTCCAAGCCGTTTTTTGCATTGGGAAAGGGAATGCCGCCCTGCCAGAGAGTGCCTATCTTTTCATAGTAAACTATTCCATTTTTATCCATGACCGCCTTGCCCCGGTTCCTATCAGTGGCCTCCCGAAAGGGTTTCGGAGTCAACTGATCAGACGGCAGCTGTTTTCCTATCTTCAGAACCATTCCATTTTTTACATTTACATACATAGCCGCAGTTAAATACTCCTTGACCAGCTCCACATTGTTCTTGTCGATCAGATCCGTGTTCTTAATCTTCCCGCCGGTCAGATCCTCAATGGTGGGGGGAACAGCCTTACCCGCGACCACATCCTCTATGGAAGGTACATTCGCTGCCATCAAAGCCACCGGCAAGAGAAGCACTAAAGACAGGCTATAGACTATTAGCCTTTTTTTATGATCCCCTGTTCTAATTATTCTTGCAGTCTTCATATCAAACACCCCTCCTTATTGTAATTAGAATTGATAAGTTATTCTGCCGAAGACTTCATCGGCCCAGTACATGGATGCGAAGCGGCCCGTTCTTGCCTCCGCCCCTCCCAATATCACTCCGTAGATGTCAAAAATCCAGTGATTCCCATAT
>DATESZ010000236.1:0-9334 GCA_035283845.1 Syntrophales bacterium
TTTTTCGTTATCGGGTCCATGTCTGTGCGGAAAGCCTGACCCTTTCAAAGACAGTCATTGATGAGATGGGATGAGATGGAAGAAAAAAAAGTTTTCTTCGGTCAGGGAAATATCCGTCTTGAGGGCCTCTATGCCAATGCGGGTGGAGCTATGGGCGCCGTGATCTCGCACCCCCATCCTCTCATGGGGGGCGATATGAGTAATTCAGTTGTGAAAACCCTGGCTGAGACCCTTTTTGCCTGTGGTATTTCAACACTTCGTTTCAATTTCCGGGGGGTCGGAAAGAGCACAGGAACCTTTGACGATGGACGGGGTGAACAGGAGGATGTCCTGGCGGCAGTCTCCTTTATGGAGGAACAGGGGATTCGTGAGATCCTGCCGGCCGGTTATTCCTTCGGGGCGTGGGTGAATGCCGGTATTCTCAACCGAAAAAACCTGCTACCAGCGCTCTTCGTTTCACCGCCGGTCAATCTTATCAGCTTAGACTTTAAGCCATTGCGGGGAAAGGTGGGGCTTATTATATGCGGGGATCGTGATCCCTACTGTCCGACCGAGAGGATAAAAAGCGTCGCGGCTGAGCTTGCCTGCTCTCTGGATATCATACCGGACGCAGATCATTTCTTTCAATCACGAGAAAAGGATCTTGCAGCATGTATCAACGACTTCGCAATAAAGCTTAGGCCGTAAACCCTATTGAAGCAAACCAACGAGCAATCATATATGGCTTAAAGTGAGGAAGTTGACGTATAAGGCAATTCCCAGCCTAAGAATGTTTCTCATCTATGATACCATAAAACAGTAAGTCCGCGAGCCTTGTGGCCAATTCTTCGATACTCAGGTTGCCATCTTTGTTATACCAGCGGTAACACCAGTTTAGCGTCCCAACGATAGCAAAGGCCGCTATAGAAAGCGGCTCGCAGGAAACGATATTGTCCTTCTGGAGCAACCTTAACTGGTCCACATAAAAACTGTAGATTTCTCGATGTTGTTTGAAGATGAGCTTGCCCAACCTCTTTGAAAGATTATGCTGCTCCTCCACATAAACCTTAATCCTGTCTCCTTTTTCTTTTATTAGTAAGGTGTGATAATATATCATCCTGCGCAATTGTTCTGAAGGGGAATCGGACTCACTTATTGCCTTTTTCAGAGCAACGAGAAGCTCTTCGCCAATCGAGTCTATAATGGAGTACAGAAGGTCTTCCTTATTTCTGTAATAATAATAAACAGATGCAATGCTAACATTGAGCGCGGTCGCAATATCTCTCATCGAAGTCCCTACAAAACCTTTCTGCGCAAAAAGCTTAGCAGCCACATTGCTTATCTCATCCTTTTCCAAATGTTGATTCCTCTTATTCACCATTTTCAATCCCTCAAGCCGTAATTTTTGATATCATCGTAAAAAGTATCTTCCTGTTCGATCTGCGCACTAAGATCCCAACTTTTTTTTTCTCTCCCGCTGTTTCAGCTCTTTCCTCTTAATCTTTCCGTCCGGAGTCTTGGGCAATTCGTCAATGAACTCGATTTCCCGCGGATATTCGTGTTTGGAGAGCCTGTTCTTGACAAATGTCTGTATCTCCTTTGCCAGCGCCTCGGAAGGCTCATGTCCGGCCTTCAGTTTAATAAAGGCCTTCACCAGATCGCCCCGGTCCTTGTCAGGGCTCCCTACAACGGCGCATTCCTCCACCGCGGGATGCTTCATAAGACTTCCCTCAACCTCTATCGGTCCGATGGTGTATCCCGCAGAGATGATGACATCGTCGATTCTGGAAATGTACCAGAAGTAGCCGTCTTCATCCACGTAGGCGCTGTCCCCTATTCTTACCCACTTACCTTCCTTCCAGAGCGCGACCTCGCCTATCTCTCCCGGCGGAAGCTCCTTCCCCTGCTCATCGAGCACGGCAACTTTGACACCGCCTATCATCGGCTTGCCAAGGCTGCCGGGCTTAACCACCCAGTCCTCGAAACCCGCATAGTCGAGAGTTATCGGACCCGCCTCGGTCGTGCCATACTGGCCATGGGGTAAAAGTCCCCAGGTCCGTCGGATGGTCTCTACCAGCGATTTAGTCATGGCCTCACCGGTGTAGGAAATCTTCTTGAGTGTTAGTTTGTACAGATCGCATTTTCCCGATTCTAATATCAGTCGATAGTGGGACGATATGGCGGCCATGACGGTCACTTTCCACTCCGCCATAGCCTCGAGGCACTTCTCGGCGTCAAATTTCCCCGAGAAGGTCCCTATCGCCTTCCCAAAGACGAGCGGTGAAATAGTCCCATACCATATCCCATGCCCCCAGGCAGGGGAGGAGGGACAGAAATAGACATCATCAGGACCAAGGCCCACACCGAACTTCATGACCACAGCGGCAGCCGTGATGGCATTGTGTTTATACATAACCGACTTGGGCGCCCCGGTGGTCCCGCTTGAGAACTGCATCATACAGAGGGAGTTTGCTTTTGTCTGCCAATCATAACTGTCTTTTTCCTTGTTCAATTTCTCCATCAACTCCTCGGCAAAGATGAACTTCAGCCCCAACTCGGTGACGAGCGCAGGATCTATCGACGCAACCAAATCCTTTGTCGTGACGATCGCCTTTGCCCCCGATTTTTCCAATCTGAAGGCCACAGCATCGGGGCCAAAAAGCGGAAAACAGGGAACAACGACTGCACCCCTTTTGAAGACGCCGAACATGCTCACATAAAACTCAATCGACGGAAAAAGCAATAAAGCGACCCTATCCCCAAAGCCTATCCCGGAATGCTCTAAGAGATTGGCAAACTGAGAAGTAAGCTTTGAAAATTCAGCAAACGTATACATTTCGGTTCTTCCATCTTCAAATTTAATCCGGATGGCCACCTCGTTCTTCGGATGCCTGTCTACACATTCATGGCCGATATTGAACCGCTCGGCATTGCCGTCAAACAGTGACCATCTTTCAGTCCAATCAAATTTTTCCTTCGCCTCTTTATAACTCACATATGCTAATGCCATCTTTTACTCCTTATAAAGCCAAACTACTTAATAAGCATCAAGCGGGTTTAAGGATAAAGAAATTACGAGACCATGAAGCAATTTCAAAAGGCGAGCAGAAAGCACGTTTCCGCCTGGAAGCGGATTGCCTAAAAGTGCCGGAAGACAATTTGGGAACAGCCCCCTCCTCTGACGCCATTCTTCTTTCTACATTCCCACCAAAAGCAGAATTTTTATATGAAAATACCCCCCCTCCCTGTATCCCTCCCCCTCGACGGGGGAGGGAGGGGTGGGGGCGGTTTTCATCCTTCGTTGTGCCCGCGTCGGGCATGGTGGTTTTCAGTATCCCCGAACCTTTGCATTGGGAGGCAGGTCCAGACCCAGGTCCTCGGCGATTACCTTGTAACAGTTATAGCCCTGAGATGCCGAGGCCATACCGGCAATGGGCCAGGCCGATCCGGTTCCATACAGACCCTTGATCGGGGTAGCGTGACGGGCAAGTTCAGGAATCGGTCTGCATCTCCCCGTCTGACTTGGGATCTGATCCAACACCGCCCAGTTGCCTGTGGGCGCCATATTAGTCATCCGGGCGCAGTGGAAAGGGCTCTGGGGGGTATAGCCGATCACGTTGTCCCAGGTCATATTGGGGGCGACCTTCCCCATCAGGTCGATTACATAATTGGCATGGTGTTTATGATATTCCCGCCACTCCTTCTCCGTCTTCTTGTCTGCCCCTAATACAAAGTCTTCCGTCAGGATTGACCACTTCCCTTCCGGCGCCCTGGAAAGGTCGCCGCCTGAGGCAGGATGGGAGCAAACTATCAGGTTGGGTTCCTCACACTCCATCCCCAGTTTTCGGAAGGCGTGATTTCTGATCAGCGCCTCCGGATCCTTGGTGCCGATGGTCATCCAGCCTATCCGGTCGACATCGGGATTGATCATGCACGATTCGGCATAGTGGGGCGCCTCGTGCAATGCCCAGGTATACCAGGTGATGGCGATCCGCCATTTAGAAAGATTGGCCACCCTCCTCCTGATCCGCCAGTCCCACATATCAGGCTCCGTAAGCTCGAATACGAGCTGAGAGGGCTGGAGGTTGGAAATCACCGCCTTTTTGGCCTCGATCTCAGTGCCGTCGACAAGCCTTACTCCCTTTGCGCGTCCGTTCTCAACGAGGATCTTTTCCACTTCATGTTCAACAAAACTCTTTCCTCCATCTTCAATAAAGCACTTATAGGCAGCATGGGCAGTGGTATGGGTGCCCCCGTAGGCGCCGCCATAATCAAGATGAATCATCACGGCGAAAAGAAACATGAGCCCCGCCCCATTGAGATCAGGAGGGACACCGAGCGCGCTATGGGTAACCCGAAGGAACCCCGCCACTAAGGCGTCACTTTCAAAGAGATCCCTGCCCACCTCTATCGGCGATCTTAAGATGAAACTGGGGTCAACGCCCAGAGCCTTCATCTTGGGATGGGCAAGAAGCTTCTCCGAGTCATCCAGCTCCCATGCCTGCTCGGGATATTTCAAAGCCGGGGTATGAAGATATTTCCTCATTATGGTGTCTCTCCCCACCGTCTCCCACATATCCCAGAGCTTCATCCAGGTATCGGCATCCCTCTGGCTGAACCGACCAAGAGACCTGGCAGTCTTTTCCTGCGTTGGATCATAAAAAGAGCTATACAACAAGTACTGCTCATTATCCTCCAGAAATACCCCTCCATAGGCCACATAGTAGGGAACAAATTTGAAGCCCCGCTCGTTAAAGGGGAAGTCCTGTTCCAGAATCTCGGTGTAGTGCCAGCCAAAGTCCGTGGCATGATGGTCGGCAATGAACCCCGGGGCAGGGGACTCTTCGCTTGCCCAGCTACCCCCAAGCTCATGCCTCTTCTCAAAGATGCCCACACTCAGGCCCCCATATCTCTGTAGATACATGCCCGCTACCAGGCCTTTGTTTCCGCCTCCTACAATAACTACATCAAAAGTTTTGTCTGCCATTATATCCTCCTTTTCCCCGCTTAGCCACCTTAGCTTACCCTTATCTTTATATGAAAATGCCCCCCCCCTCCCTGTATCCCTCCCCCTCGACGGGGGAGGGAGGGGTGGGGGTGATTTTCATCCTTCGTTGTGCCCGACCCGGGCATGGGGGTTTTTATGCATTGATCTTGAACAAGGCGGAAGCATTCTTAAAATATAGTTTTTCTCGTTCCCTCGAAGTTAGTTTTGTCTCATTAATATAATCAACAGTAAAGCGTTCGGCACTTTCAACGTAAGGATGATCCGTCCCGAATAGTATTCTGTCTTCACCGACGAGGTCTGTGCAGAACCGCAGCGCTTCGGGATTGCCGATGGCCGTGTCATAGTAAAACATCTTGAGATATTCCCGCGGGTGCTTAGTCAAATTGCTTTTCCCTGATACTTTAGGCGGCATATAGGGATTCCTTAACAATACGTTGATCCTTTCATAAATGTACGGGGCAGTTGAACCCAGGTGGGTTAGGATGATTTTACTTTTCTTATGCCTTTCAAAGAAGCCGTCTACGATCATATAGGCGATAGCAATTGTAGCATCGGCAGGAAAGCCGACAATAGGCTCGAACATATAGGATTGAAATTTAGAGTAGGCTTTATCGAACCATGGCGCATAGCCTGGGTGGATAAATACAGGCACATCCAAGCGTTCTGCTTCAGAGAAGAAATCGTCAAAAACCCGTTCATGAGGTAATCGCCCCGCATTGTTGGTTTGAATGGCAACGCCCTGCAAATGCAATTCGGCAATGGCCCTGGTCAGTTCTTTTATGCTGAACTCAGGGTCCGTTCCCAGGGGGACGTCTGCTAAAAACATGGCCCTGTCGGGATGTTTCTGACGGGTATTAGCAAAGAAGTCGTTGATAAACTTGCTTGCATCATTACGTTTTTTTTGTTCTGCTATCTCGTCCATATAGATGTTCATAGTTGGAAAGGAAAACACGGATTTGTCGATTCCGAATTTACTCATCCATGCCAGCCTCTCCTCGATAGAAAATGTCTGCATGAAGGTATCTTTCTTCATCGGAAGCATCTTCCAACCGAAGTGCTTTTCTGACCTGCCGACACGCTTCTCCAATTCATTAAAAAATTCAACAGGGTGAAAATGTGCATGGACGTCAATCTTTTTGTTGGAAAATCTATCATCGCTCGCATCCTTGGACTTTTCGGCCGAGAAAGCCGCAGGCGCTTTAGAAAGCTCAACAAGAGCGGTAGCTCCTAATGCACCCTTCAGAAAATTTCTTCTTGTTAAACCTCCATTTTCACTATCCATTTTTATCACCTTTTAATTTAAGATGTAGACCGCACCCACGTTCGCGTCCACTTTGATCCGCTGGCCGTTTTTTATTTTGGTTGTTCCTTCGATCACGTTGGTTACGACGGGTATCCCATACTCCCGGCCCACAATGGCCGCGTGGGAAAGCGTGCCGCCGCGGTCAATCACCACAGCCTTCACTAAAGAAAAGGCGGCCGTCCAGGGACCGCTTGTTGATGGGGCCACAAGAATGTCGCCCGGCTGCACCTCTCCAAGAAATTCAGCCGCCATAACGACGCGAGCCGGTCCCTCAGCCACTCCCGAAGAACCGCACAGACCCAAAAGGTCTGCCTTAAGTTCCGGCCTGGGCGGAACAAATTCTCCAATCGACACCTTCGTCAACAGCGGTTCTTTTCCTTGAAAAAGCAGCTTGGCTGCTTCCTCGATACCGACAGTTCCAAAAAACGGCGGCGGCACTATTTTTTTGTTCTCCTCCCATTGCCGGCGGTGATTGTTCACATTATGCTGAACCCGGTAAGCCTCCGGATCAGCCAATGCCTTATGGATCTCTTCCGGTACCAGGAAAAAGATATCCTCCGCCTGATCTATTGTCCCCGCCTTGACCAGCCTTGACCCGATCTTCAACATGATGTACCGTATCATTGCAAAGCAATAGGATTCATTGTAGTATTGATGGTCCTCGTTCTGGAACGAGTATTTCTGGGCAACATTCATGAGAATTTTAAACCAGGCCCGCTGGTCGGGTTGAACTCTGCTGAGGATCTCCTCTTCAGCCTGCTTTCTCTCGATCTCAAGCTTAGGCCTTATTTCATCCGGACGATAGGTGTCATGCTTCATAAACTGTCGCAGAGTGATTATGGCCGGGGTGGGGTCCTCTATCCAGCTCGGTTCGTATTCAAAGAACAGTATTGACTGCCACCCATCCTCCCATAGGAACTCTTTAAATTCCTTCAACCATAGTCTGCCGTTCTCGCTTTTTTCCAGATGGGAAAACAGCTCCGCGGTCTTCTCGTTGCCGGAAAAGGCCTCCGCCAAACCTAATTCCTTAATTCTTTTGGAAAGATCGAACAGCCTCTTATCGACTTGAAGATTCTTGTTGTCAAAGCCGGCCAGTAACTTGAGGAAGAGGGGGTTTTTATCGTCAATGTTCAGCAACTCGCGACAAAGATCCTCAAACAGACAATAAACAGCCCCCAATCCACAATTAAAATACATGTGGATCTCCCACATCCTCTGGTCAAGGGCTGACAACTTTTCAACGACGAGTTCCAATTCGAACCAGCTTGAGTTTTCAACATCAATTTCTTTCAGTTCCTTATAGTAACCCATAAGCTCTTCGTTCGACTGGCGATAGAGCTCGTCAAAATTTTCGATTATCGGTTTAATGCCATCACGAAACCCTTCGGCCCGTTTCTTTTTGACTTCTGCTGAAGGCAAGCCGCATCTTATGAGCTCATAGCCGTGGTATGATCGAAAATCGAGGCCCAGGCTGTACGGCAGAGACAGTTTGTCGGCAGCATAACGAAAACCACGGTTGCAATGGTTCACCCAATTCCATTCATAAAGCGGCTTATGCGGATATCCAGGCGCCGTATGGCCCGCCCCGAAAAACCAATAGGGAACACGATCCAAATCGTATTTTGCATCAAAATTATAATGCGTATAATCCTCCTGATGCTCCATGAAAATTACCCTCCTCCTTGCCGGTTAAAAGTTTATAACACCCGTTGATTCGTATGCCGGGAAACTCCCGGAAATTACCTGTTCAAACGCGATAAATTTCTCTCAGGAACCGAGCAGACGGCTCAGCATCAAATCAATGAGCTTATCTGATGCGCTCTTCGTATCCGCGATCGCCACTTGCGGCCGCGTCTGCATGTAGTAAATGTTATCGGGAAAGGATGAGCGGCTGTCCACGGCCCACTCCCCGTCCTGGGGCATGCCAAAGTGACGTTCCAAACTAATGGCTAATTCCGCAATTTTTTTGACCTCTTCATTTGTCAGGCACAGGGAACGCCGCAATTCCTCGGGGACATCTTCTTCCACAATGCCCTGCTCCGCACAAACCAGCCGGACCGTCTTGCTGCCGACCACCTTTTCCCGTATTTCCAAAGAATCCTTATCTATAACAAACAGATCGGGTGTGACCGCACCGCTTACGACACTTTCACCCATCCCCCAGCTCCCTTCAATGACGACTTGGGATCTGTCGCCCGAGGTAGGGTGGGCAGTAAAGACAACCCCGGCGGCGCGGGACTGGATGATGGGAAGCACCCCGATGCCAATGCAGGGCGAGTCGGCAACGGACAGTCCTTTTTTCGAAACAGCAGCGATTGACGGAACATTAAACGCGCTGGACCAGACCTTGACGATCTTGTCAAAAACCTCTGCCTCTCCTATGACATTGAGAAAAGTCTCATATTGGCCGGGATGGCTCACTGTACCGGCAGATCGCACCGCCACGGACAAATTATCCGTCCCACGTTTCCTGCACAGAACCTGATAGTTTGCTCTTATCTGCTCTTTTAGCACCGGGGGGATTTCTTTCGATCCAATAATTTGATAGATTTTTTTACTTACTTCCTGGTACTGCGTAAGGTCCGTGAGACCGTCCGGAAACCCGCTCATATATTCTTTGATTTCCCGTGCGGTTCCAGTAACTTCCATAAAAAGTTTGTGCGCTTCCACGGACAAGGCAAAACCCGGGACAACCGGTATCCCTATGCTCAGCATTTCACCCAGGTTGGCGCATTTTTTACCTACGATCGGAAAATCATCTTTTCCGATCTCCTCGAATGGAATGACATACCTCATGCTCATCTTGTTATTCCTAATTTTTTATCCACTCTCTTAAGCCGAGATAAGGTGCGGCGAAAAAAGGGGATAACTTTCAGTAGACGGCCACTTTTTCAATAATACGAATCGCCCAGGGCTTTGGTCTTGAATGACCCAACTTGCCGATGACCCGTAATACATCTGCTTTCGGGAGTTTTGCCGGATTGCTTGAAAGTTCGGCCCGCACAAGACTGCAGCGGTACTTCTTCCTTCCCGGAGACAAATCC
>DATESZ010000237.1:0-16964 GCA_035283845.1 Syntrophales bacterium
TAATGTTCATGGTGGATGGAGGAGGCTGAAATCCCGGTCGGCATTAACGCCGAAGCAATCAACCGAACCGCCGTGGTACGTGATCCGTATGCCCGGTGGTGTGGGAGGAGAGGGGCCGCGAGGCCCCTCCCTATCCCGATTACACAGGACATCGAAAAATGAACCGACCACATTGGCACTACTTTCTATTACTTGAAGATGAGCTTGTTGGAATATCTCGATTTATAGAGTTTAGTGAAGACAACTACAAGGTTTATTCCATTGAGTTTGTGAAGCTATTTTTGTCCATTTGCTCGGAAGTTGATGTAGTTGCAAAGCTCCTTTGCAAAGAAGCTGATTCCCCCTTATTTGATAAGACGAAAGGTTCCCATGATCCCAATATGGGCACTTATCGCTGTGTTATCAATTCCAAATTCCCAGGCTTTCACAAGGCCCATGTGGAAATTCCATTTTATAACCTGTCATTTGTTCCGTGGGATAATTTCAAAGTGAATAGCAGCCCATCATGGTGGAGCGAATACAATGGTGTCAAACACGAAAGAAATATCAATTTCAAGAAGGCAACCCTTGGAAATGTGTTGTTTTCTATGTCTGGACTCATGGTCCTTCTCGTCTATTTCCATGGTCATCAGTCTGTTATTTCCTTAGATCCACCAAATAAACCGAAATTATATGAAATCGAGAGTGCTTACTATAGGACCCAAGGGATTGCCTGGGAGAGTTCTCAATTGTATGTACCGAAAAACCTGATAAAGTAATGGTTGTGTAACAAGCCCATGCACCCGGACCACCGTCACACTCCGTGTTCCGGTAGCCGGTGATGGGCACGATGGGCCGCCTGTCGGCGGCCAATCGCCCCGGATGAGGAGCGCGCGCCTTAAATAAGTGAGCCGGAGTGCGACCATCTGGCCCATCAACCGGATTGAGCAGACACGCTAAGGCGCGCTCCTCATCCGGGGCGTTATCCGACAAATTCCTTGCAATAAGCATATTAAATGTGCATTATAATGCATATAGATTAATGCTGTGAAGAGGTAAGCTTTTATGAGGACAACATTAAATATCGAAGACAAGTTAATTAACCGCGCATCAGAATTGACAGGCATAAAAGAGAAGACAACTTTGGTTAAGCTTGGGCTGGAGGCATTGATAGCGAGAGAAAGCAGCAAAAGGCTTGCAAGGCTTGGTGGAACCGAAAAGAAATTAAAAGTAATACCGCGCAGGAGAATGGTAGGGCAATAGAAATGGTTCTTGTAGATACTTCAGTCTGGGTATCCCATCTTAGGGAGGGGAATGTGGGCCTTGAAAGACTGCTGATTAATGGGGAGGTTATGTGTCATCCTTTCATTATTGGGGAGCTCGCATGCGGTAATCTTAAAAATAGATTTGAAGTTCTTACACTTTTACGATTACTCCCCATGGCAATTCAAGCAGAACATGAAGAAGTCTTACGGTTTGTAGAGAACAACGCCTTGATGGGCAAAGGCTTGGGATACATAGATATGCATCTTTCCGCGTCAGCTGTGCTGACAGACGTACATATGTGGACTTACGATAAAAAGCTCAACGATGCAAATAGAAAACTTGAAATAAATTATTGATATTCACTGACCGAAATAAAACATAACAAGCCGCGATGGCACTTTAGTTAGTCACCAGTGTCGCCTAATTCAAGCTGGAACCGGAACCGAAATCAGAAGCATGGTACTCGAAACAAGGCGGAGGTTTTCTAAATGAACGATATTGGGGGATTATTAGGATTATTATTTATAACAGGAGTAGTTTCACTTGTCGCACTGCTCATTTGGATTGGTATTTCAAAGATTTCCAAGGATAAAAAGAAGAGGACAAAGGAATTGAAGGAATTTGCCCTGCGGTCGGGATTTTCATACAGCGAGAATGCTGACATAAATTTATGCGATTTCGATATCTTCGGACAAACCGTTAACGTCTTTAATATGTTAACAAAAACTGAATCCGGTGTTTTGTGGAGAATTTTTGATTACACAGCGGGCAGCGGCAAATGTGCGAGGCAATATGCTGTTTTCATGGTGGAACAAACCAAGAGTCTCCCGGCATTCATCCTAAGAAAAAGGGCTTTTTTTAATAATCTTTTCGGCCTGAAGGCTATAGTTTTTGACAATTTCAAAAGATTTTCAGACGAATATTACTTGGAAGGAAATGATAAATGCGGCATCAGAAATGTATTCAATGAAAATGTAGTCAGGCACTTTGAAAATCACAAATTAGATGGACCGGGTGCAACAATAGTGGCAAATATGAACAAGATTATTTACTATCAAAAGGTCAACTATCCAGAGGCTTGGCCCAAGCCAGAAGACCTGCGGGCAAAGCTTGAAGAAGTAAATGAGCTTCTTTCTGTGTTTATAAAATGAAAGGTCCAGCTTTCTATGAGCGGCGTTAACGGCGGAGCTAAGCTATCGCTTGATCACTTTGTTGCCGCTTTGCTGAAAATAATGTATGAATTTGTATGTGCGAGGCATATGGTATGGACAGTTTGGCAGACAATATCATAGGAAAAGCAGCAACATGAAGGTTCTGCACACATCGGACTGGCACAGCTCTTTATGGACGTAAACAATACGAGGAGCTTGAAACATTTAGTTGTGTATCCTGGAATTCCGGAATTCTCTAAGCTGACTTTCCGATGGTAATAGCGTCTTCAGGACATATGGACTCACAAACTCCGCACCTTTCACACCGGGCCAGGTCTATCCTTGGGATTCTATGTTCCATGTCAATAGCGCCGTAGGTGCAAACAGTGCATTTTCCGCAGCCGGTACATTTTTCAGAATCTACGCATATAGTTAACGCTTCTTTGGGCACTTGCCTCTGGGCTATCAGCTTTCCGAATTCCTCGATGTTGCCCACATAAGAAGACGCGATCCCAGTTATTTCTTCGATATTTTCATAGGGTTTTTCCCCCATGAAGTGATTAATTTCCTTGATAATTTTGGTGATTCTCCCGTACCCATGGTAAATAACACACGTACACACCCCCACTAAGGATGCCCCCAGCATAAGCCTCTCAATCGCATCCCTGCCAGTAAATACCCCCCCAGAGCTAATGACCGGAATTTTTGCCATTTTCGATATTAAATAGGTCCAGTATGACCCAATCCCTCGCCAGCCCCTATTATAATAGAGGCCATAAATAGGAATTACAGGCTTTTCATTATATATATCAACGGTGATTCCATGAGGAGGCGGCGTGATGTGAATGGCATCTGCTCCAGCGCCTTCAATCCGGCTGATATTCTCCTTATTAAGTACGTCAGCAAATAGTTTGGGGTAGACGGGAATTTTCACAGCCTTTTTAAGGATTTCTATTACTCGGGAGAGGTTTTCCTGATACCATTTATCAGCTATTTCAATCGGAATTAGTATCGGACATGGGCAGGCAGCTTCTATCATATCAGCGCCGCTATCTTGCAGTCTCTTTGCTAACTCTTTTAGCTTTTCTGTTTCGAATTCCTCAACTGCAATATTTGCTATCACTCGAACATTTTCCCTCACCGCAACCGGCTTAATCTCTTTAACAAATTTTACTCCCATTTCTGGCTCCCAAAAGCCGAGTTCGATAGTTACTATAGAAGCCGGATCCCCAAATTTATCCAGAAAAAGATTTGCAGGACGGGGAAGTGGCCAACTAAAGGGCTGAAAACTAATACTTTTAGTGCATACAGCTCCCACCCCTGCCTCTATGCACTTTTCCATCCCGTGGAGATTTATCGTAGGAGTTCCTGCGGAGGCCATAATCGGATTTTTGAAGGTGACACCGGCTAAATTTACATTCAAATTTTTCATCTCTTTTTCCTCAATTAATTAGAAAGATAAGATGTTGTATATATTTTAACATCCATTTTTTCCATGTCAACATTTTTGTTACACAATGTTGAACTCAATGATTGACTGATTTTGAAAATCATGCGAAAATACGAACAGTAATGTTTGAAATACTGTTAAAGGTAACCCTATGAAAACGAATACCTATTCGCAAAAAGAATATCTGCAAAAG
Source organism: Syntrophales bacterium (assembly GCA_035283845.1). Classification (GTDB taxonomy): domain Bacteria; phylum Desulfobacterota; class Syntrophia; order Syntrophales; family JACQWR01; genus DATESZ01. The sequence continues at coordinate 4,040 of DATESZ010000237.1, forward strand.
TTAAAATCATTTCACGGCAGTTTGGCGCCGGGTTTGATCATAGGGGGGACCATGGTTAACCTTGCCTTGAGATCGCTGCCCAAAGATAAGTTATTTGATGCAATTTGTGAAACGCCGCTGTGTCTGCCGGACGCTATTCAGCTTTTAACTCCCTGTACAATCGGCAACGGTTGGCTCACAGTTCTGAATTTCGGGCGTTTTGCCATAACGTTCTATGAGAAATACAGCGGCGTGGGTGTCCGGGTATATCTCGATTCGGCAAAACTCAAAAAATATCCTGAAGTCAACTCATGGTATTTTAAACTGAAACCAAAGAACGAGCAGAATTTTCAGCTCCTGATCAATCAGATTCTGGAGGCAGAAGAGCAAATTCTCACTATGCAGCGTGTCCGTGTGCAACCGGAATCATTGCGCAGGAAAAAAATCGGGCCAGTGGCTGACTGCTCCCAGTGTGGCGAGTGTTATCCGGTTCGGGATGGCATATCATGTCGGGCCTGCCAGGGCGAATCGCCCTATGTGGCGGTTGAAACGCCGGATCTGATCTTGAAAGGTCTGGACTGTATATGAGCAGGAAAAGACCATGCATTTTTTGTCACATGTCCACGGGCATTCGGCAACTCTGACAGAGATGTATCCTTTCATGAGATGTGATATAAAAAGATTTTGCAAGATAAGGAGGTTATGCTATGACTGAAATCAGGCGATCTTATTGCGGTTTATGCCATCTCAGATGCGGTATTCTTCTGGAAGTAGAGAACGGCAGGGTCATCGGGGCTAAAGGGGACCGGGAACATCCCATAACCAGGGGTGGGATTTGTTCCAGAGGCAGTCTGATGCCAGATCACGTTCATCACCCGGACAGAATCAATTACCCCATCAAACGTCAGGGGGAAAGGGGTTCAGGAAAATGGCAGCGTTTGGGCTGGGACCAGGCCCTTGACGAAGTGGCGGAGAAACTGGAAGCCCTTCGCAAGAAACATGGAGCGGAGACTCTGGCCTTCACCCACGGCACCAAACGAACCTACCATTGGGACGAGCGCAGGTTTTTCAATCTTTTCGGATCGCCGAATGTATGCGGCGCAAACAACATCTGCATGTGCCCAAGTCAGGCTGTCGAATACGCAACCTATGGCGGCTTTGCCTCGGGTGACTTGATGCATACCAAATGCGTGGTTCTTTGGGGGCACGGTCCCTCGCTATCCTATCCTGTCGGCCTTTATCCCATGATTCTCCAGGCGAAAAAGAATGGCGCAAAGCTAATTGTCGTAGATCCTCGCCGCATTACCGAGGCGGAAAAAGCAGACATTTGGCTGCCTATAAGGCCCGGAACCGATGTGGCTCTTATGCTCGGCTGGATACGGATCATTATTGAAGAGGATCTCTATGACCAGGATTTCGTCGCAAACTGGACGGTAGGATTCGAAGATCTCAAAGCCGCCGCTGCAGCATACACGCCTCAAAGGGTCGCGGAAATCACGTGGCTAACCCCTGAGCAGGTGGTCGCTTCGGCCCGCTGCTATGGCACTACAAAGCCTGCGGTCATCACCTGGGGTTTCGGTCTGGACAAGCAGGGCGTTAATGCCACACAGGCGGCAAGGGCAAGATGCTGTCTGAAGGCCCTCACAGGCAATCTGGATATTCCGGGCGGGGAAACACTTGGCTGGAATGATCCCGTCGGAAGAATCATCGGTGACTATGAAATGCAATGGAACGATGCCCTGCCGGCGGAGCAGAGCGCCAAACAACTGGGAACGGATCAATACCCCTTTTTAGGTTTCCCCGGCTGGTCGAGAAATGAGGAGGCGAACCGCCGCCTGCCCCGTGAATACATGCATCCGCCTGATGCCGATATGACGTGTGTGGCTCACGCAAGGTCGGTTTTTGAGGCCATGATCACCGGGAAGCCCTATCCTGTCACTGCGGCCATCTCCGTAGCCAGCAATCCACTTCTTTCCCTTCCGAATGTGCGCCACACATACGAGGCGTTGAAGAGCTTAGAGCTCTATGTCGTCGGTGAATTCTATCGCACTCCTTCAGCAGCGCTTGCAGATTATGTTTTTCCCATATGCTCTACCATCGAGACGACCGAGCTTTGGTTGACAGAAGCCTTCTGTGTGGCCTGCCCCAGGGGAATCGAACCCCTTTACGAACGCCGCAATACTTACGATTTCTGGCGTGGTCTGGCCGTTCGACTCGGACAGATCGAACACTGGCCGTGGGAGAGCATTGATGAGGTGTGGGACTATAGGCTTTCACCAATGGGCTTAACATTTAATCAACTCCTTGAACAAAACGGCCTCTTCGGAAGGCCGGAATTCGAACGCTACAAGAAATACGGCTTCGGTACTCCGTCTGGCAAAGTGGAACTGCGGTCCAGCACGTTTGAGGCTCTGGGTTGCGAACCCTTGCCCGTGTACCGCGAGATGGCGCATAGCCCCTTGAGTGATTCGAAACTGACCGAGGGTTTTCCTCTCATTCTTATTACAGGGAGCCGGTTTATGCCGATGTACCACTCGGAGCATAGGCAACTTGAGGGAGCCAGGAAAAAGAGACGCGATCCGCTGGTGACAATCCACCCGGAAACGGCAAGAAAACTGAACTTGATCGAAGGCGACTGGGTTAAAGTGGAAACTCCCACGGGGAGCATTCGCATGCGCCTGAATATTTCCAATATGGTCGACCCGCGCATGGCGGATGCAGATCATGGATGGTGGTTTCCGGAGCGGCAAGAGGCGGAGCCAAGTCTCTTCAGCGTGTTCGAATCCAATGCCAATGTGCTTTGCCCTGATGGATTAGACTTTTGCAGCCCTGAGGTCGGCAGTTGGCCACACACGGCGCTGCTGTGCCGGATTGGGAAAGCGTAATCGGCCTTTAATCTGGTTCAGACCCTAACCGGTACCAGTGTGACACTGCTTTGACTACAATTTCGCTACGTCCTTACTTTCCGAACAGTATGGAACTTTGTGTCAGAAACACTCCGGCCGCGCAGGCGAGCATCAAAAGTGAAAGCGTTGCCGCCCAGAACGCCCGCAAGCATACCGCCGCCACGTCCTTTGCCCGTGACGGAGCCAGCGCCGCAATCCCGCCGATGAAGATTCCGAGCGAGGCCACATGGGCAAATCCGCATAGGGCGTAGGTAGCCAGGATGGCGCTACGCTGTTCGATGATCTGTCCCTGCGCCAGCATCTTTGCCAGATCCTGATAGGCGGTCACCTCGGTCACTACCATCCGTTCGCCGATGAGCCGCGCCACCGCCGGCGCATCCTGCGGATTGATTCCCAGCAGCAATGTCAGCGGGTAAAAAAGGTAGCCGAGCAGCCCCTGCAGGGTGAAGTCCACGTTCGTTCCCATTGCGATGTTGACCCAGCCGCCGCAATGCGTTGTCAGCAGATTCAAGAGCCCAACCAGCCCCAGCACCGCGAGCAGCATCGTCACGATGCCGAACACCATCTTTCCGCCGTCTGTTGCGCCATTGATGACGGCCTCGATAGCGCTGCCGGAGGGATCTTGCCAAACCTTGACGTCGGTCCCCATTGTTTCCGGCTTTTCCTCTTCGGGGAATATTAGCTTAGCCATGACGATGCCGGCTGGCCACGACAGCATTGTTGCCGACACCAGGTGGCCGGCAATGTTGGGAAAGGTCGGCAGCAGGATCAGCACATAAAATGCCAGTACAGACGACGCGGTATTGCCCATCATCGACGTCATGATGGTGCACAGCTCGCTGCGTGTCATCCGCGCCAGATAGGGTTTAACCGTCAGCGCCGACTCGACCCCGACGAAGATGTTAGACGTCACGCATAGCGACTCTGCGCCAGAAATCCGCAGCCAGCGAGTGAACAGCTTCGAGAACCACTCAACCAAAAGGGGGAGGATGCGTAAGTGATACAGCAGCGACAGCAGCGAGGCAAAGAATACAATCGTCGGCATCGCCTGGAACGCAAGGATAAAGCCGATTGACCCCTCTGTACCCGGCGGCCGGGCCAAAGGGCCGAAGAGAAACCTGGCGCCCTCACCGGCCACCTCAACCAGTTTGACCACGAGTCCATTGATGAACAGGAAAATCGTCTGTCCCGCCGGGACGGCGAAGATGAATGCTGCAAATGCCAATTGAAAGCCGCTACCCCACAGGATAACGCGCCAGTTTACCAGCCTCCGGTTGGTCGAGCATACCCAGGCGATTCCCATCAGGACAAACATTCCGACGAAACTGATAAGATTGTAGATGCCCATCTTTCGCCTCCTTCACCATCTGCTGTCAGTTAAGTCGGTTAAACGGGGACAGACAATTGCAGGTAAGTTGAAAGTTGAATACTTGCTACTGGAATGCTAATATTTCAGGGACATCCCCTATTTTCCGCCATCCCTGATAGGAGCGCAGCAAAGCAGGTGGTTGGCCACTGCCTGAGCTAACCACCTGTTATTCCTAATGGTGCCGAAGCCCGGACTTGAACCGGGACGGGTTTCCCCACTACCCCCTCAAGATAGCGTGTCTACCATGTTCCACCACTTCGGCATTTCCAGATCAGGACGATCCTCCTATGGGATTCTATTTTGACTGTGCCGTCTAAAAATTGGTCTTTTACGACTTTCTACGAAAACATCATTTTTTAGCGCCCGGCTGTGATACGGGAATCGTCGTTTCGCCTGTTTTTCCCGTATCGCTCGGCACACCCGGTTTATGTGTCGTCGTTTGAGGCGCCACTTTCTTAGCCTCTGTACGAGGAGCGGAATCCATAATGGACGACATCTTGGTAAGGGAAAAATATGACAGGGTAAGCGACGTCAGCATGAATATTGCGGCAACTATGGTCGTCATCTTTCCCAAAAACGTTCCGGCGCCGCTGCTGCCGAAAACCGTCTGACTTGAGCCGCCGAAGGCGGCGCCCATATTCGCCCCCTTGCCGGCCTGAAGAAGTACAACAAGAATCAAGATGACACAAACAATAATATGCAGAATGGTAACTGTAATGTTCACTTAACGACCTCCAAAAAACCTTGTTAGACTCTGACTATCCGGGCAAAGGATTCTGCATCCAGGCTGGCTCCTCCCACTAAGACGCCATTGATGCCCTCTTTGGCCATAAGCGCATCAATATTGGCCGTATTGACGCTTCCCCCATAAATTACGGGCATGTTTCGGGATATATCCTTCCCGTATTCCCCGTCTACCGCCTCACGAATAAAGACATGCACTTCCGCGGCCTGTTCGGATGAGGCCGTTTTCCCTGTGCCAATGGCCCACACCGGTTCATAGGCCATAACCATTCGCGCCGCATCGGAAGCATCGGCGCCTTTCAGCCCTCCTTTAATCTGTCTTTCCACAACTTCAAAAGTCCGGCCGGATTCCCGCTCGCTCAGTGTTTCACCGATGCAGAGGATGGGCTGCAAACTATATTTCAAGGCTGCCTTAATTTTTCTGTTTATCAGGTTATCATCTTCCGAAAAAAAGGCTCGCCGTTCCGAATGACCGATAATGACAAATCTGCAACCGGCATCGACAAGCATCCGCGCCGATACCTCGCCCGTATAGGCTCCCTCTTCCCTGTCAGAAACATTCTGGGCTGCAAGGCAAATCCCGGTTTCTTTAAGCGCATCCGCCACCGGATAAAGTGCGGTGAAAGGAGGCGCAACGGCTACCTGCTTTCCCAGTGGTTCCCTGATCATTTCCTTCAATCGGGAAACAAAATCAACCGCCTCCGCGATCGTCTTGTGCATCTTCCAATTGCCGACGATAAGGGGTCTGATCATCCTATATTCCCATTCTATTCCCGATATATATGGCCAGATCCCTTATCCGGCAGGCATACCCGCTCTCATTATCATACCAGGAAAACACCTTGCAAAAATTTCCGCCGATCACCTTTGTCAAAGAGGCGTCAACTATCGAAGAATAGGAACTGCTCATGAAATCCACGGAAACTAGTTCTTCCTCGCAAAACTGAAGTATGTTTTTTAATTTTCCTTCCGCTGCTTCCTTCAGAACGCTGTTAATCTCTTTGGCCGTAACGGTTTTGCCAAGCTCAACAGACAAATCCACAAGCGAAACGTTGGGCGTGGGAACTCTCAGTGCCAGGCCATCCAACTTGCCTTTCAAAGCCGGAATAACTTCCGACACCGCCGCCGCTGCGCCAGTGGAAGTGGGAATAATGGACATGGCAGCCGCCCTCGCCCTTCTCAAATCATTGTGAGAACCATCGAGAAGCCTTTGATCCATTGTGTAGGAGTGGCACGTCGTCATCAGGCCCTTAACAATGGTGAAATTATCGTGGAGCACCTTTGCCACAGGAGCCAAGCAATTTGTGGTACAAGAAGCGTTTGAGACAATATTATGTTTAGCCGGGTCATAGGTGTCTTCATTGACACCCATTACGAACGTTCCATCCATCCCCTTGCCGGGAGCGGCAAGGAGCACCTTCCCGGCGCCCGCAGTGAGATGTCCCGTCAGGTCTTCCCTTTTGGTAAATTTACCCGTCGACTCAATCAGGACATCAATGCCCAGCGCTTTCCAGGGGAGATCGGACGGCTTCGCAGTCGTCCCAATGACCTTTATCTTTTTGCCGTTTAAGATGATTCCATCCTCGTCTGCTGTTACATCGGCCTGAATCTTACCGTGAACGGAATCATACTTGAGAAGGTGTGCCAAGACGGACGGCTTCGCCCTTGTGTTAATGGCCAAAATCTCGATTTCCTTATATCCGAGGCAAGCTCTGACAATGCATCTGCCTATCCTGCCGAAGCCGCTTATAGCCAATCCAATACTCACGGCTTACCTCCTTATATTTATTTTTTATGGGGAATTGACCAGAGCATCATAGCTATCCCCCTGTTTTTTGTCAATGCCTTTTTCCCAAGCATAAAGATCGGCAGAAAGATCGGCGGTTTTATTTTATGGTCAATTCGCCAGTTATGACTTGCTAAACTTATAATACTATGGTAGTATAAAAGATCTATAATCTGTTAAACAGGAGGAATATTATGATGACCGAAAAAGAACATCAACCGATTACCGTTACCCCCCATTTTTACCAATTGGGCACGCCTGCCTTTCCGGCATATTTATCAATGGGAGAGGAAGGCATGATCATCGAAGGCGGTACTGGTCCCACCTCTAACATCATTGTAAAGCAAATTGAAGCGCTGGGCATTGATCCTCAGCATATCAAATATATTGTTTTAACCCATACCCATGCCGACCACATTGGCGCGGTGCCGCATCTAAAGATTCGCTGGCCTCACTTAAAGGTTCTGGCAAGCTCTAAGGGAGCCAATGCCTTGAGCAGTGAAGGGATGCTTAAGGAATTTTTATTGGTTGACGGCAACATTGCCAAATTAATGAAGGGAAAAGGAGAAATCACGGAACTGCCGCCCACGCTTACAAACTATAATTTTGAGGTAGATACAATTGTTGACGAAGGAGACAGGATCGATCTGGGCTCCGGCGTTGGCTGGACTGTTTACAATGTCCCGGGCCATTCCTCCTGCCATATAGCATTATGTGAGGAAAAAGAGGACACTCTAATTATAGGAGATACGACCGGGTTTTATGTACCGGAAAAGGACGTTTTTTGGCCAAATTATTTCGAGTCACTTGAAAGCTACGTAAGCAGTATCCGAAAACTTTCCGCGTTAAAGGCAAAACGCCTGGTTTTAAGCCACAATTGCGTTATTGACGCAGATATGGGCAAGCATTTTGAAAAGGCTCTTTCTGCCACTGAATCTTACCATACAGAACTCCTGAAAAGAATAAACGCCGGAGAGGACGCTGAAAAGGTTGCCCTGGAGAAAGCAGAATGGGTCAACAGCCTCACTGACATTCAGCCTTTTAGTGTTATGCATAATTTGAGCAGGCTCTTAATCAGGCGTTCTCAGGCGTACGCCAAAAAATATCATCAATTTACATAAGAAAAATATTTTTGAGAAAGGAAGTTAAGAATGGGAGAGGAAAAACGTGTCGCGATCGGAGCGGCAAAGCAACTAAAAGCCATAATGGCCCAGCATTTTTATGAACTGGATGAGGCAGTTAAGACCAAGAGCAAAAAGATCGCCTGGTGCACCAGCGTGGGACCAGCCGAACTCGCCTTGGCTGCTGATTTTTTGGTTTACTACCCTGAAAACCACGCGGCTATACTGGGCTCCAACCGGACAGCCATGGATTATATTCCAATCGCCAATGCTCAGGGTTATTCGCCCGATATATGTTCCTACCTCACCAGCGATATTGGCGCCTATCTAAAAGGGGAAACACCGCTTACCCAGGCCTTCGGCATGCGGAGCGTTCCCAAACCTGACATTCTGCTGTACAACACCAATCAGTGCCGAGATGTATTTGACTGGATGAGCTTTTATTCCAGAGAATTCAAGGTGCCGATATATGGTATAAATACTCCCCGCACCCAGTTTCAAATCCGTGATGATGTGGTCAAGACATGCGCTGCCCAACTGAAAGAAATAGTGCCTGCTCTGGAAGAAATTTCAGGCCGGCCTTTTGACATTGATAGATTCCGTGAAACTCTTGCTGCTTCACTGGAGTGCACCCATTTATGGGAAGCTGTCCTGGATACAACAATGAACATACCATCTCCTGCAACCTTCTTTGATCACTGTATTCATATGGGACCGGCTGTAGTCATGCGGGGCAGAAAAGAGGCTAACGATTATTATAGAATCCTTTTAAAGGAGATGGAGGAACGCGTTGACAATGGCGTTAGCGCCGTTCCAGGAGAACGACACCGCTTTTACTGGGATGGTATGCCAATCTGGGGTAAGCTTCGCAACATGAGTGAAACCTTTAACAACCTCAAGAGTTGTGTTTTGGTCAGCAGCTACTGCAATAGTTGGGTATTCTCTGCTTTTGATCCAAAGGATCCATTCCGAAGTATGGCCGAGGCTTACTGCTCAATATTTATTAGCCAGGACGACCATTTTAAAGAAAATTACATTGCCGATAAGGCAGAACGATTCAGCATTGACGGTATTTTATACCATGATTCCAAGTGTTGCTCCACCAACAGCAATACGCGTTACGGAATGCCCAATCGGCTTAAGGAAAGATTAGGGATACCCTATCTGGTAATTAACGGCGACCTGAATGACCTGCGCTGTTATTCAGAAGAACAGACCACAACCAATATTGAGGCCTTTGTTGAGCAAATAGAAGAGTCGTCATGAAGCTGTTTGCCGGTATTGATATAGGGAGCTGTAACGCCAAGGCGGTGGTAATCGATGATAAGGCCGGGGTTGTAGGCAGCCATGTTTGTCGCTCCGGCATCGATTATAAGAAGTCTGCCAGGGAGGCATTGAAAAACGCTTTGGGTGATGGGTCATGGAATAGTATACCGATTGTTTCAACCGGTTACGGCCGACATAGCATCGACTTCGCTTCGGCAACCAAAACCGAGATCGCCTGTCATGCCCGGGGGGGGTTCGCTTATTTGCCTCAGGCTCTGACTCTGGTTGACATCGGCGGCCAGGATAACAAAGTTGTGAAGATAGATGATCGGGGTAAGAGAATAGATTTTAAGATGAACCGAAAATGTGCGGCTGGAACCGGCACTTTCATTGAAGAGATCGCCAACAGGATGAACTTTTCCCTTGAGTCACTTGACAAAATGGCCCGTCAAGCCAAAAAACGTTTTAAAATCGGCAGTTACTGTACGGTTTTTGCCTCTACTGAGCTCCTGGCCCATATCAGGGCGGGCGCTTCACCCGAGGAACTGGTAAGAGGTGTCTTTGAATCAGTGGTAGATAGAGTGATGGAGATGATTCCTTTTGAAGGGACAATATTGCTCTGCGGGGGAGTAGTGGAATATCACCCCTTTATTGCGGATCTTTTTAAAGAGCGGATTTCAGGCGAAGTAATTGTCCCGCCTCATCCTCAGCTCACCGGCGCGTACGGAGCGGCTCTTTTTGCCCGCGAATCAGCTGGCTGATATGCATAACATCAATTGACAGCCGGTGGCGATGAACTCCATCCATGAGTTGGATCATACATCCCGGGCAGGACGTAACCACCACCTCGGCTCCGGTTTTCTTAATAGATTCCATCTTTTTGTCCAGAATGGCAAGGCTGACATCCCGATGAGTAATGCCAAAGGATCCGCCAAGACCGCAACATTTATCGGCCCCTTCCATCTCTATATAATTAACGCCTTCGATAGAATTTAAAATCTTGCGGGGCTCCTCGCTGACTCCCTGGTGCCACCTCAAATGGCAGGGATCATGATAGGTGACCGTGACCGGATAGTCCCTTTGGCCTGGGGACTCAAACTCCTGCCTGATCAGAAATTCCGATAAGTCTTCTACCCGTTCTGAGAAATTGTGGGCCTTTGCTTGATAGGCGTCGTTTTCCGGAAACCAGTTTTCATAGTTCCTGAACGCCGATCCGCAGGTAGCACAACCTGTAATGATATGATCAAAATGTGATAATACCTCAATATTTTGCCTGGCCATCAATGCGGCAGTATCCGTGTCGCCTGCACTTTGAACAGCCAGGCCGCAGCAGGTCAGACCAGCCGGGTTGACTACCTCAAAACCTGCCTCGGCCAGAACCATTACTACATCCTGGCCTATGCCGGCAAAAAAGAACTCAAAGGCGCACCCCGGGAAAACAGCCACTTCCCCGCGCACCCTGGTCCCGCTCGGAGGAAAGGTCCGATAAGGAATGCGTTCGGAAAGGAAGGGCTTAGACAGGCGGGGAATGGAAAGGCCGGTTGACAGCATTGAGGCAAAATCCGCTAAATGACGCAGCGGCCTTCCTTCGTTTACGGCAAACCTGGGCAGCCAAGCTGCTAAACCGAGGGCTTTAGCCACAAGGGCCCTGTGTTTGACAATGCCGCGATGGATAAATCGCTGCGGCCAGGTAAATACTTTTTGTTGAACCAGGTTTGCCCTGGCCTGCAAGGCAATCGCGGCCGAGGATATCCTGGCCGGGCAAACAGTTTCACATCGGCGGCACAGCAGGCAGTGATAGAGGCTATTCCGGTAAGAATTGTCTAATGTCAGCTCATTATTGCCAGCCCAGTTGATGAGCATGTTTCGCCCTCGAGCCACATGACTTTCAATATGATCGACACCATATACCGGGCAGGCTGACATGCAAAAGCCGCATTTCATGCATCTGCTTGGTTCATCAATTAACCCGGAACCAGCCATATTTACTCCCAAATCTTGCCGGGATTAAGGATTCCCTTAGGATCGAAGATCTTTTTTATTGCCTTTAAAATAACAATCGCCTCCGGAGGCATGGCCTGTTTTAAGAATCCTCTCTTTTCCAGACCGATTCCATGTTCGCCCGAAATAGACCCGCCAAGCTCCAGGGCGGCAGTAAATATATCACGGACAGCCTTTTCAGCACGTCCGTAATGTTCAGGGTCGTTTTTGTCCGTAAGGATACTGGGGTGAAGGTTTCCGTCACCGGCATGACCAATAATGACAATGGTAAGGTCATAGGCCTTGGCCAGCTTTTTAATGCGGTCTATCAACTCCGGCATGCGGCTGGGAGGGACGGTAACATCTTCGGCCAATACCGTAGGGGATTGTCCGAAGATGGCTGAAAACCCGGTCCGGCGGGCTGTCCAGAAACTTTCCGCTTCCTTTGCATTAACAGCCGGCCTGACTTCCATAGCCCCCGCCTGTCTGCATAGCCCAATAACCCGGCTGGCTTCCTTCTCCACAGCCTCAGGCATCCCGTCCAGTTCAAACAGCAGAATCGCTTCCGCCTCTAAGGGAAGTCCCAACGGCGTGACCTCTTCAATCCGGCGGATTAACCAATTGTCCATTAGCTCGATTTTGGCAGGCAAAACGCCGCCGCAAAGGATTTGGTGGACGGCCCGCCCCGCGATCACCACCTCTTCAAATACCGCCATAACTGTCTGTTTTGCCTCGGGAGGAGACAGGAGGCGGAGTGTAACTTCGGTTATCACCGCCAGTGTCCCTTCGGAACCGCACAACAATTGGGGAAGATCATATCCGGTTACATTCTTCATGGTCTTCCCACCGAGGGCAATGATTGAGCCCGAAGTCAAAACCACGGTCATACCCAGCAGATAGTGTTTAAATACACCGTACTTAATGGCATAGGGGCCACCAGCGTTTTCTGACACACAGCCGCCTATGGTTGCCGCCAAAAAGCTTTGGGGATCCGGAGGGAAGAACAGTTTATGTTTCGCAAGTTCCTGATTAAGGTCATTGAGAACCACACCGGCCTGAGCAGTAACAGTAAAATTGGCCGCATCAAGATCAATAATTTTGTTCATTCTGGTTGTACAGAGGACAATGCCGCCTGACATAGGTACAGAACCGCCGCTGACATTCGTGCCGGCGCCCCTGACGGTCACCGGGATTCCGTCATCATTTGCCAGACTCATGATCGCCGCGACTTGATCGTTAGTGATAGGAAAAACAACTACTTCCGGTAGGCCTCGGCAATCAGTAGTACCATCAAAGGAATAGGCCGCCAATTCCACCGGCGATCTTAAAAGCCCTTTATCCCCCACTATTTTTTGTAGTTTTCCGATAATGCTGCTTGAAAGACTCATAACTTAGCCCGCTTCTATAATGTTTATTCACTACAATTGGCATGAAAAGGGGTTCGGTATATATACCATCTTATCATACCGGTCAATTCCAATGAAAAAACTAAACTTTTAACGTATATTACTCGCCCATATATTATCAATCCAAATAAACGTCAGGTAATATCCTAATTTGCGCACGGGGGCTTGGCTTGAATTTAAAGAAAGGTCAAAAATTGACATTTCTGGGTAATCTCTTCCCTACATTCAAATTTTGAACGTAGCTATCGTAAATGTGGTAAAATTCTGATAATTGTAGGAGCTTAACAAGTGGGTGATAATAAATCTGCCATGATGTCTTCAAAATCTATATGATCCCAACAAGCCTTTTTGACGGCAAACCCTTGATT
>DATESZ010000238.1:0-11641 GCA_035283845.1 Syntrophales bacterium
TTGCCGCAGCGCCTCCATCGTTGTTCAGAGGCAAAATGCCCATCATCAGATAACCGGCATGGGCAATCCCGGAGTAGGCAAGCAATCTTTTAACGTCCTTCTGGACAAGACCTGCGAGGTTCCCCAGGGTCATGGAAAAAGCAGCCAGTATAAGAATTATGAAGGCAAGTTCCGAAGGTGCGGAAGACGTCGTCATCACGAATCTTATGATCAGGGCCGTGGCGGCAATCTTGGGAACGGTGGCAATAAAAGTAGTGGTAACATTGGAAGCTCCCTCATAGACGTCGGGCGCCCAGAAATGCAGAGGAAAAAGGGAAAGCTTGAATAAAAAGGCCGTCAGGGTAAGAATTAAGGCAAGAATTCCCAGCGGACGGGCAAAAAACTGGGGCAATCTTGGCATAATGTCAACAAGATAGGTGGAATGGGCCATGCCGTAAAGATACCCCATGCCATAAAGCATTATTCCAGTGGCGATGGCGCCGAAGAAAAGATATTTCATCGCCGCTTCCAGTTGCGTTTTGGTTTGGGCTTTTCTCAAGGGAACAATGGCATAAAGGCTGAATGACGAAATTTCCAGGCTTACGACAATGGAAATAAGTTCTACGGAACTGACGAGCATCATGAGCCCGAGGGTGGAAAAACCGAGAAACATGAAATATTCCGGTAAATAGTCATCCTCTATATCATCTTCCCGTTCGAACATGAAAATGACAAGACAAAGCCCCGCGATAAGCAAAAATTTGAATGCCTGAGAAAAAAAGTCCACCCGGTAGGCGCCGGAAAAAAGCTCCCCTCTAACAGTGGTGCAAAGAAGGGCAATCGCCAGGCCAATCAGAACTAAGAATCTAACTGTAACAAAAATGGATGCCCTTTTCTTACCTAAAGAAACAAACAGGAAAAATATGGAAAACAAAAGCATGTATAGTTCAGGAAGCAACGTCATATAAATGGCCCCTTAATGGGATAAGTTTTTAAGTTGCATCTGCAGGTGCACAAGCGTAGTTTCCATAACCTGCACAAAAGGGCGGGGGAAAAGTCCCACCCAGATCACGAAAATGCCCAGCGGCACGAGATACATGACCTCTCTTGCATTCAGATCCTTCAGATCTCTCCGGTCTTCCCTGCCCCAGGAAATCTGTTTCAAAAGCCTTAACATATAGGCGGCAGCCAGAACGGCCCCGACAACGGCAAAGAAACCTGCCAGGCGGCTCTCGGCAAAGGCGCCCAAGAGCACATACAGTTCGCCTACAAAACTGTTTGTCCCGGGAAAGGCAAAAGAAGAAAGGGCAAACAAACCGAAAAACCCTGCATATATGGGCGCGATTTTTCCCAAACCGGCGTTGTCGTATATCTGGCGGCTATGGGTGCGCTCGTAAATTATGCCCACCATAAGAAAGAGGGCGCCGGTTGTAATGCCGTGGTTGAACATCTGGAGCAGCGCCCCTTCAAGACCGTAGAGGGTAAAGGTAAATATCCCCAGGGTAACAAAGCCCATATGGGCCACGCTCGAATAGGCAATCAGTTTCTTCATGTCCGACTGGCTCAGGCAGACGAATCCCCCATAGATAATGCCGATAATGGAAAGAAAAATCATGAAAGGGGCAAAATAAAAACTGGCCTGCGGGGTTATGGGAAGACAAAACCTCAGGAATCCATAGGCGCCCATCTTCAAAAGTATGCTGGCCAGAAAAACGCTGCCCGCCGTCGGCGCTTCCGTGTGGGCGGCAGGCAACCAGGTATGGAAGGGAAACATGGGCACCTTGATGGCAAAGGCAATGGTAAAGGCCATAAATACCCACGCTTGAAAGTGGAAGCCGTAGCCCTTAAACATCGCCTCAGGGATGCTGAAGGTGCCGTTGGCAAGATAGAGTGCGATAATGGCAACGAGCAGGAATACACTGCCGAAGAGGGTGTAAATGAAGAACTTTATGGATGCATAATCCTTCTGGGGACCGCCCCAGATGGCAATCAGGAGGTACATCGGGATCAGCATGGCCTCCCAGAATACATAGAAGAGGATGAAATCGAGGGAGCAGAAGACGCCGATCATGGCGGTTTGCATAAGCAGGATGCAGATCATGAATTCTTTAACCCTCTTTTCGATGGCCCTCCAGGAACAAAGTACACAGATCGGCGCAATAATGGCCGTAAGCACGATGAGCATGATTGCGATGCCATCCACTCCCAGTACATAGCCTATGTTGTAAGCCGGTATCCAGGGCAGGATTTCACCAAACTGGAACTGAGGGGTACGAGGGTTGAAATTGAAAAAAAGCGCCATTGAAACAAGGAGAGTGGCTAACGTCGCGGTCAACGCCGCAACCCTGATTGCCGAGTCATTTCTCAGGAAAAGTATAATGAGCGCTCCCGCCAAAGGAAGAAAGATAACTGTGGAAAGTATCGGAAATCCAAGAATATTCATTGTCAGGTATGAAGACATGGTTTTATTCCTTCACAGCTCATCATCACTAACTATAAGACCATCCAAAGTATCGTAAAAAACAGGAAAAGGGATAAACCGATATAGGTCTGGATCCTTCCCGTCTGGAGTTTTTTGACAAGGTCGCCGAAATCCATGACGAAATACGCCGTGCCGTCAATGACCCCATCGATCACTCTCCGGTCAAAGGCATAGGAATATTCGGCATTCTTAAAAAGCGCCGTCAGGCCGATCCTGCGATATAGTTCACCCCAAAAGGTATCAAGAGGAGCTAAGAACTTTTCGCTAAATTTCATAAACAAATCCCCGCCTCTGCGATAAAAATAATCCACATCGAGGTTGAGTTTCGCCTCCGGCGCCAGTTTCTTCACCATGAGGAAGAAGACCAGACCGGTAAAAGACAGTATCTGCAGCGCCTCAGACAGGTGCGGCAAATTGTAGGGATGATACTCCACGGGGAAAGGCAGAAGCGCATACAACACCTTGGGAAAGACACCGATGATAAAACAGAGAAGCGCCGTTAAACCCATAGCCCAGAGCATGTTTTTCGGCGGTTCCTTTGCTTCAATGGGCGCTTCCTTGCCGAAGAAGGTAAAATAGGTAACCTTCAATCCCACGGAAAGGAACGTTCCGACACCGGCAAGGTTCATGAGCGACACGAGCCACAATCGTCCCTGTTCGTGCGCCCCGGCAACCACCATGGATTTGCTGACAAAACCGCTGAAAAGGGGAAACCCGGAGATGGATACGGCCCCGACGACGTAAAAAATCATCGTCATGGGCATGTATCTGTAAAGTCCGCCCAGACGGTTCATTTTGGCTGTTCCCGTCATATAAAGCACAGAGCCGGCGCCCATGAAGAGCAGCGCCTTGTAAAGGATATGGGCAAAGGCATGGGCCGTGGCGCCATTAATCGCCAGGTGCGTGCCGATCCCCACGCCGGCCACCATGTAGCCCACCTGGCTTATGATGTGATAGGCCAGAACCCTGCGGATATCGTTTTCAATTACGGCGTAACAAACCCCGAAGACCGTCATGGCCGTTCCCAATAGGGCGAGGATTTCAAATCCGGCGAACCCCCTTGCCAGCACGTAAACGGCCGTTTTGGTAGTGAAGGCGCAAAGGAATACGGCCCCCTCCACAGTAGCTTCGGGATAGGCGTCGGGCAGCCAGGCATGGAGGGGAAGGACGGCAGCATTCAAGGCAAAACCGGCCAGAATAAGGTATTGCGGCCAGGAAGCATCGGCGGGAAGGATACTGACGAAGGCAAGGCTCCCCGTCTGGTAATAATGCAGCATCATGCCGGTGAAAAAGCAAAGACCGCCAAAAACGTGCACTAAAAGGTAACGAAACCCCGCTTCTATGGACCTCCTCTCCTTCCGATACCAGATGAGAAAAACGGAGGAAAAGGCCATGATCTCCCAGAAGATGAACAAGGTCAGGTAATCTCCCGCAAAGATTGCTCCGAGAGAGCTGCCGACATAAAAGAATCCGGCAATATGATGCCCCTCTTCTTCCCGGTGGAGGGCGTAAAGGGCGCCAAGAAAGGCCATGATGACGAAGACCCAGGCAAAGACCATGCTCAACCTGTCAACCCGTCCGAACAGACCGGTGACATCAAGGAAATGGTATTGCCCGTAACTGCCATAGCCCGTAAGGGTTACAGAAATAATCGAAAGGAAGGGAACAAGGAGGATAAAGGCCTTCTTAACCTTACCTTTAAAAAGAGGTAAGAGCAGCCCTCCCAGGAAAAAGAACAGCGACGGATGCACCCACCTATCCATAGTAATCCTCGTCCTTGGCAAGAAAAAAATGTGCGATGCCCTTGCTTATCCTGATGAGCAGGAAACAGCCGGCAAGGGCAAAAAAAGTCCAGAAGGCATAAATTTTATCCACAAAGTAATGGGCATGCACCCTGGGCAAAAAGACGTCGAAGAAGACAAGTATACCCAGGTAGGTAAAAAAAGTGATCTTCAAAGTAGAAATATGTTTTTTCAGGTACTCAATAATTTTTAGAATTTTCATTATAAAGATCCTCGATGCAGGGGAATCCCCTTCTCCAAAGTATGCGCTAAAAGAGCTTTCCAATCAGCCCGACAAAAAAATCGGGATACAGACCCAACCCCAGCGAAATAAGCGAAGCCAGCACCAGCGGTATGACCATGGTCAGCGGGGCTTCCTGAATGTCTTGCCTGCTCCAGCGTTTCTTTTTACCCTCAAAAAAGGCCCGGATGGTAATAGGGACAAAATAACCGGCATTCAGGATCGTGCTCGCCATCAGGACAATGAGAATAGGAATATTTTTGATTTCGAGGGCGCCGTTTAACAGGTACCACTTGGTTACAAACCCGGCGACGGGCGGCGCGCCGATCATGCTGAGGGAAGCGAGTGCAAAGGCGCCCATGGTAAGGGGCATAGCATGGCCGATCCCCGCCATATCGCTTATTTTTTTCTTGTGATGCGCCACATAGATGGCGCCGGCGCAGAAAAAGAGGGTAATCTTGCTGAAGCCATGGTTGACGATATGGATAATCCCGCCTAACACCCCCGAATTATCAAGCAGCGCCACGCCCAGCACAATATAGGAAAGCTGGCTGACCGTGGAATAAGCAAGCCTGGCCTTAAGATCATCTTTGGTAAGAGCGATGATGGAGGCTGCCAGGATCGTAAAGGATACGAAGTAGGCCGTTGCGAGGCCGAGTCCCGTACCCTGAAGAATGCCCGTTCCGAAGGTGGAAAGCATTACCCGTGAGATGCAGAACACACCCGCTTTCACCACGGCTACAGCATGGAGCAAGGCGCTGACCGGCGTGGGGGCGACCATGGCCGAAGGCAGCCAGTTATGGAAAGGCATGATAGCGGCCTTGGCAAAACCGCCGATGAACAACACATAGGTAACGGTAACCCATATTTGATCAGCGCCGGCGGGAAACACGCCGCTTCTGATATTGTCGGCAAAATCCAGCGTCCCCGTCATTACATAAGTCAGGATAACGGCGGGAAGCAGCAGCCCCTTAGACGTTCCCATGAGATAAACTAGGTATTTCTTACCCCCGGCGTATCCCTCCTCATCCTGGTGGTGGGCGACTAAGGGATAGGTAAAGAGGGTTATAATCTCGTAGAATAAGTAGAGAGAAAAAAGGCTGCCCGAATAGGAAACGCCCTGCGCCCCCAGGATGGCCACGGCAAAACAAACATAGTAGCGCGTCTGGGCATGCTCATTCAAGCTCCTCATGTAGCCGATGTTGTAGAACGAGGCAAATATCCAGAGGAATGACGATACGATGCCGAAGATCAGCGAAAGGGCGTCCACTCGGAAATTCAAAGAGATGCCGGGAGCGATCGTGGAAAGCGTGTATACAATACGGTTGCCCTGCCAGATTGCGGGCGCCATGGCCATTACCGAAGCAAAGGTCAGCAGGGCGCCGGCAACGGACCAGAATTCTCTGAGATTCGGCCGCTTGCCTGATATCAGGATAAGAACCGATGCCAGTAAAACAATAGCAATCGGGAAGAGGGGTTGAGCGCTCTGTATAACCATAGTTCAGTCTTTCATCTCCTCCAGATTCCCCCCCTCAATATGCGAGTATTTCCTGAATATGAGGATGATTAAGCTCAGCGCCAGGGCTGCTTCCACTGCAGCAATTCCCATGATGATCAGTGTGAAAGCCAATCCCGATGCATTATCCGGGGAAACAAACCGGTTAAAGGCTGCCAGATTTAATCCGGCGCCGTTCATGATGAGTTCCATGGACACGAGCATCCCGATGAGGGTGCGCCGGTACAGCACGCCCGCAATTCCACAGAACAGCAGAAACAGGGCGACAAAAAGATATATATGCAGGTAATTGTATAATAAAAAACTCATCTTCTCCCCCTGGAGAAAATAGCGAGCATGATTGCCCCTAAGATACCCACCACAATCAAAAGCGATATAAGCTCAAAAGGCAGCAATAGTTCGTTAACAAACGCGAGGCCAATATCCTTTGTCCCCATAATAAAGTGGGGCGCACCGTATTTTGGAAAGGTCTCGACAACAAACCTGACAAACAGGAAAAGCGATATCAGGGCGACCCCCAAAGCGACGCTGAATTTTCCGGGCGTTGTCCATTCGCTGGGGCGGCGATAAAGGGGACCGGCCAGCATGATGGCAAAGGCAATAAGCACGGTGATGGCGCCCACGTAGATCAGAATCTGCATCATGGCAAGGAAGGGGCTGTTCAAATAGATATACAGACCTGCTACGCCGAACATGGCGACGACCAATCCCACCAGGGCGTAGACGATGGAAGCGGAGAAAACGGCCATTGCCGCGCCGCACATCGTCGCCAGGATAATGAACAGGAATACGATCTCGCCTACATTCATGATGCCTTCTTCCTCTTTTCAAACTCCCTGACTAAATCGAAATGGAAATCTTTTCTTTTGTAGCCCGCTAAGTTGAAATCCGCAGAAAAGGCAAGCGCATTGTAAGGGCAAACCTCCACGCAGATTCCGCACTGGCTGCAAGTGGTATAATCCAGCGTATAGGTGGTAGCGGTTCGCCTCTTCTCCCCTTCCCTCTTCTCCCCTTCAACATTTTTTATGGAGCTTGAGGGACAGTTTTTAACACAGATGCCGCAGGCTATGCAGCCATTCTTATCGGGATTGTCACTGTCCGCAACAAGCTTGGTATGGCCGCGAAAACGAGGACTTATCTGCAGTAACTGGCGCGGATACTGAGAGGTCACCACGGGCTGAAAAAAAGCCTTGATGGTCACTCCCAGGCCGGCAATCAACGAACCGGCGCCTTTGATGAATTCCCGAGGCAAATTCGTCATAGCTTCAAAAGCCCCCCTGTCACCAGCAGGTTAATTAAGGTTAAAGGGATAAGGACCTTCCAGGAAAAGTTCAACAACTGATCAAACCTGACGCGGGGAAATGTCCACCTCAGCCACATGATGACAAAAACCAGCAAATAAGATTTAATAAGAAACCAGACGATTCCAGGCAAAAACGGCCCCTCGTATCCGCCCAGGAAAAACGAAGCGGCGATGGCGCTGACGATAAAGATGTTCGTATATTCGGCAAGGAAGAAGAGCGCAAACCTCATCCCCGAATATTCCGTATGGTACCCTCCCACAAGCTCGCTTTCCGCTTCCGGCAGGTCAAAGGGCGTCCGGTTGGTCTCGGCAACCCCGGCGATAAAGTATATTAAAAAAGCAAGGGGCTGCCAGAATAAAAACCAGCTATTTTTCTGCGCTTCCACGATGTCCTTCAGGGATAAGGAATTGGTCATCATAATGACGGGAAGGAGGGAAAGAAGCATAGGTATCTCATAGGCAACATTCTGAGCAACGCTCCTGATGGAACCGATAAGGGCGTACTTGTTATTGGACCCCCAGCCGGCAAACAGGATGGACAGTACGGAGAGGGAAGAAAAGGCCAGGATGACCAGGATGCCTACATTGATATCCCTCACCTGAAGGGAGGCATCGAAGGGAATCACGATGAACGACACCAGGACAGGAATAAAGACGATGGTAGGCGCCAGGTAGTAAAGGGGCTTTTCCACCTGCCGGGGGGTCAGGATTTCCTTTCCCAGAAGCTTTAGGGTATCGGCAATAGGCTGAATCAAACCGAAGGGGCCTACTTCCTTGGGACCGATCCGCCGCTGCATGCGCCCCGCCACCTTTCTTTCCGCCCAGGTAAGAAGCAAGGCATTGACCACGACAAAGATTAGCACTCCCGCAAGACCGACAATGGTCTTTATTGGCTCCCTGCTGATTATGTTGATTAATTGGTCCATATTCTCATCGCTAACGGTCTATCTCCGGTATTACCAGATCAAGGCTGCCCAGGATAGCCACGGCATCGGCCAGCATGTTCCCCTTGGCCAGTTCGGGAAAAATGGTCAGATTGGAAAAAGAAGGAACGCGCCACTTCATCCGGTATGGTTTGTCCGTTTCGTCACTGACGATATAGATGCCCAGTTCACCGCGGGGAGTTTCCACGACGTGATAAATATCTCCTTTGGGAGGTTTAAGCTTTTTGGGCGCCTTCTCCGTCATAATGGGGCCTTCGGGCAGTCCTTTTAGCGCCTGCTCGATAATTTTCAAACTGTTTTCCATCTCCCGGACGCGGACATCGTACATATCGAGAGCATCGCCCCGCGCTCCCGTCGGAACATCGAAATCCATCTCCCCGTAGGCAGCGTAAGGCTCGGCCTTTCTCATATCCATGGGGATTCCTGCCCCGCGCAGCACCGGGCCGGAAATACCGTACTTTCTCGCCCTTCCCTTTTCGATAATACCGATATTTTTTGTCCGGTTGATAAAGATGACGTTATTGGCGACGAGCTTTTCATACAGGCGGAAGCGGCTCCTCATTCTCGCGATAAATGACTTTGCACCGCCGATAAAATTTTCATCCACATCGTTATACAGGCCGCCGAAACGGAAATAACAATAGGTAAGACGTGAACCTGCAATGCCCTCCAGGATATCGAGGATCTGCTCCCGGTCATCAAAGACATACAGGAAAGGCGTGAGCGCGCCTAAGTCGGCAAGATATGCGCCCACCCATAACAGGTGGCTGGATATCCTGTTCAATTCCGTGGCAATGACGCGCACATATTCCGCTCTCGCCGGTACGGGGATGCCGCAGAGCCTTTCTACTGCAGTCACGTATCCCAAATTGAAAGACATCGCGCCCAAATAATCCATCCGGCCGGTGTTGGGAAGGAACTGGAGAAAGCTCCTGTTTTCCGCCATCTTCTCGTGCATGCGGTGGAGATACCCCAAAACTGGTTCGGCGTTTTCTATATACTCACCGTCCATCTTCAGCACCACCCTCAAAACTCCGTGGGTGCTGGGATGCTGAGGACCAAGATTGACAAAGAACCTGTCTTCCCCTTCCTCCGGCTTGAAAGAACCGAGCAGCGCCCTGTCTTCTTCAGTAACTGGCGCCCTTTCTTTTCTTAAGGGATAGGTGTCAATGCCCTCATGAAGAAAAAGATATGACATATTGGGATGCCCTTCAAAGCGGACGCCAAAAAACTCGTGAATTTCTCTTTCATACCAGGAAGCGCTGTCAAAGACGGAAGATATCGTGGGCGCGACAGGTTCTTTGGGATCCAGCTTATGAGTGACTTTTACCCGGCAGACGGTATCGTGGTTATTGAAAAAATAAACCAGTTCAAGGTACTCAATGTAGTCCACACAGAGAACGGTGGCCAGATAGAAATCCCGCTCATTGAAGAATTCCGCCACCTTCAACAATGCCCGAAAGTCAACGTCGAGGGCAAGATGGTACCCTCTCTCCCGATAGGGCGTCTTAATTATCTCAACATCTTTTAGGACAGCGGTCAGTTCTGCCCGGATTTTTTCTACCATCGGTTTTCCGGTCCTGGGAATCTTCTCGTTCCGGTAATCTTTTCTTCCAACTTTAGAAGACCTTCCAGAAGGGCTTCCGGTCTGGGCGGGCATCCGGGCACATATACGTCCACCGGGACAAGGAGATCAACTCCCTCGATAATGTTATACTGTCCTTCAAAGACGAATGGGCCGCCGGATATTGCGCAGTTGCCCATGGCAATGACCCATTTGGGAGAGGGAATCTGATCGTAAAGGGTGGTCAATACAGGCGCCATCTTTTTCGTGACCGTGCCCGTAACGATCATGAGATCGGCCTGCCGGGGAGTAGCCCGGAAAACGCCTGCCCCGAACCTGTCAAGGTCAAAGCGCGACATGGCGGTAGACATCATCTCTATGGCGCAACAGGCCAACCCGAAGGTCATCGGCCAAATAGAATTGGCCCTGGCCAGGTTAAGCGCCTTTTCCACAAGGGCAAATTTTACCGGGAGAGCTTCCTTTTCCAGGTGAATACCCCTTTCCCCCAGGCGTAAATAATCGCCAAAGCAAGGATGGCAACAAAAAACAGCAACGCGTAAAATTCATACACCCTCTCTCCTTTCGCATAGCTCAAGGCCACGGGAAAGAGATAGAGAACGTCCACATCAAAAGCAATAAATATCAAGGCATATATGTAATAGGCAACACTGTACCTTATCCAGGCGCTGCCGAAAGGTTCAATGCCGCACTCGTAAGTATGAAGCGTCTTGTCGCCCTTCGTCCGGGGCGCAAGAATAAAGGCAATCACAATGGGAATGATAGTAAAAAGTACGGCAACAACAAGAAAGAGGGCAACTGGGGAAAACTCTTCTAAGCTATTCATGGCTGAGCTTCAATCTGGAACTAAAATGAAATCATACACCGCTTAACTGTAAAGATAGCTAAGTTATAGCTGACACGGTAATGTGTACCAAATACCGGAATAGCTGTCAAGTCTTATTCCCTGCCTTAAAAATATGGGAAGTTTCCCTACAAATTCTTATATCAAATGACGGAATAAAGGTGTCTCCAGTTACAGGCC
Source organism: Syntrophales bacterium (assembly GCA_035283845.1). Lineage (GTDB taxonomy): Bacteria > Desulfobacterota > Syntrophia > Syntrophales > JACQWR01 > DATESZ01. The sequence goes on from DATESZ010000238.1 coordinate 10,853, forward strand.
TTGCGTCAAGACAATTTGCCTGATATAAAAAGCGATGTTTGTGATCCAGAAAATCACCCAGCACTACGATCCGGAGCAAGACCGCATAGGTCAGACCGTGCAAAATACAGAGGGCCAAGTGCTGTTGTTGTGGCTAACGCAACGGCTGACTATTCTCTTGGTGGGTACCCTGACAAGCTGGCTGGATGAGGATGTGAAAACTTTGGCTTCGGTACAATCGGTGTTCAGTCTGAACGCTTGGGAGCAATCATCCGCGGAGGCGCAGTTGAAGCCCGATCGACCGGTAGACCCGGCTGCGGCTCAAGGTGAAGTGCTGGTGAACGCAGTCGATTTAGCACGTAGTCCTAACGGTTACACGCTGACCTTAAAATGGAGGTCGGCTGGCGCCGCCCGCCTGATGCTCACGGTCACCGAACTGCGCCAGTGGCTGGGCATTCTTCACCGTCTGTTCAATACCGCCAATTGGCCCAAGCACGTATGGCCTGAGTGGTTTACAGAGAGTCAGAGGAATGGCACATCAACAACGACGCACCACGTATTGCACTGACGAATTGTCTCAAATAAAATGTTACCCAAAGGGTGCTTAAAAATGGTAAGAGTTCTCAAGAAGTTAAAGCGCTTTACAGAACCCAAGGAAAAGAAAAGTTCCCGGATCAGGATAGTCCTTAATGCCAAAAATCTATTGACCCACCGTGATTTTTCCATTAGTTAAGAGCAATACAAAACCATTTAAGGAGACTATTATCGGTATCCGCCTGAATATTTATTATATGATGGGCTTAATCTTTG
>DATESZ010000239.1:0-12269 GCA_035283845.1 Syntrophales bacterium
TGAAGAATGGTCGAAGAGCAGAACGATGGAATCGAGATTGGTTGAGCGGGCCAAGATTATCCAGCGATGTCTTGGCGGAGAGCCGGTCAAGAAGATTGTCCAGGAATTGAAGGTGCGTCCAAATACCGTGATTGATTGGCGACGCAGGTTTGACGCGAAAGGTATTGCTGGTTTATCGGATCTTCCTCGTTCTGGAAAACCGCCGAAATATACCGAAGAGTTTCGCAATGAGGTTTTGGCCACACTGGAGATACCGCCACCGCTGGGACAATCTGTATGGGATGGACCAGCAGTAGCTAAGCACCTGGGCGCATCGGTTCACGCGGTATGGCGGGTGTTGCGCAAAGAAGGGATCTGCCTGAGCCGCCAGCGAAGTTGGCGTGTGAGCACTGATCCGGAATTTGCCGCCAAGGCGGCAAATATCGTTGGTCTTTACTTGAATCCGCCAGAGAATGCTCTTGTGATATCGGTGGACGAGAAGCCAAGCATGCAGGCATTGGAACGATCCACCGGGTATGTGGAAACGGATAACGGGAAGATCGTTCGAGGATTCAAGAGTACCTATAGGCGGCATGGAATTTTGAATCTTTTTGCTGCCCTGGAAGTTGCTACTGGTGCAATCCACACCGAGACAACAGAGCTTAAACGTCGTGTTGAGTTCCTGGAATTTATGGACAATGTTATGGCAGAACTCCCGGTAGATAGAGAAGTGCATGTGATCTTGGACAATTACTGCATCCACAAACGAAATGATGCTTGGCTGGCTACACACCCCAACGTCTTTTTTCATTTCACTCCCACATCAGCCAGTTGGCTAAACCAAGTGGAAATATGGTTTGGCATTATGTCCCGCAAAGCATTGCGAGGGGCAAGTTTCAAAAGCACCGAAGATTTGGCCAAAGCTATTAATGACTTCATAACTGCTTATGGGCCAACTGCAAGGCCCTTCGCTTGGCGTAAAAGAGAAGTAAAAGGGTCGCAGCTGAAGAATACTATCGTTAACTTACGCAATTAAGCACTAGCGCACAGGCAGATAGCAAGACAACTTTGTGCCTCTGTCTCTGCCTTTGCCTTTGCCCCTATTGGCCTGAGTAGTTACCAGATAAGGCTATTTTATTGGCGCTCCATGCTGTTCCAGAATTTTATACACTACTTCATATTCCAAAGCATGAATACCATTGGAGGCAAGGAAACCAAGTGGAGTTTTGGGCGTTTTCCCTGCTTTGGCATTGACGTCAGCCCCTCTTGACAGCAAGAGCTGGACGCCAGAGGCCTTTTTTAAAACTGCCAGATGTAATGGTGAAAGGCCGCCTGCATTCTTAGCATTCACATCCGCCCCCCTATCAATTAAAAGCTCCATTATCGATGTATGGCACGCTTTGCTGGCATTATGTAATGGGCGCCAATCAAACGCACCAATTGAATTAACTTCTGCACCGCGATCTATCAACAGTTTTGCCATCGCCTGGTGACCAAGCGTGGACACCTTGTGCAAGGGTGTATCGCACCCCTTATCACAAGCATTAACATCGGCGCCTTTGGATAGCAAGAATTCCACCAATTCGAGGTTGCCACTCTCAACCGCATTCATTAGCAAGGTTCCATTCCCTCCTTTGGCGTTTACGAGTTCAGGATTCTTTAGAATAAATTCTTTTACTTTATCCAGATCACCACTTTGTGCGGCCTTCATGATGCCTCCGGTAGAGCCACCGAATAGTTTACTGAAAAAATTCAACATTGCTATTTCCTCCATTTTTTTGATTATTATAGGTTAATAAGACTTCCCCTTGTCTTTTGGATAAAGAGAATTAAAATTAATCAAATAGATATAAATGAAAAAGGAAGTCGGGGAGGATGATAGATTTCCTCAATGGATGGTTTATTAGATATAATTTCCTGTACAGGATAGAACTTGTGCTCAGGAAAGGCCCGATTAACGAATATAGGAAAATCCCCGACCATGGCATGAGGGATAAACTTTTTTTCTATGCAGTGTTTATCCGATCGGTTTTCCGGAAAATGGTCATAATCTGCGCTTACCCAGATCAAAGGATTGCTTTTTTTTTGGAGGGAGTAGTTATTGCCAAGCGATGAATAATATTTTAATGCGAGGGGATCATAATATGCTCTTACTCCGACGGCAGAGGGATCAAGGTACTCTGCCATGAATAAACATAGGAACACCCAAACTCCGATCTTTATTAGGGTAGTCCATTTTTTCATAATTACTCTTTCGCACAGGGTTAGTTTCTTTTGTCTAGCGACCCTCTCGCTTACGCACAAATTATACGCATATTTTAACGTATGTCAATACCATATTATGGGGGGTTTTTTATAAAATCAGATGTTGTATTTGGGAATCTGCTACATTTTTGTTAGCATCTTCCCAGGAAGAAACAATTTTGTTGCCTGTTTCGCACGTCCATGTCATTCGTCGGTAAATCTATAAACTAAACAATTTCAATATGTTATCCACGACCAACACCATGGCACCATAATTGCTCTATAAACAACAGGTTACATGAATCAATTTTTTATAGGAGGGACAATTATGAATTCCGGTGATACGGCATGGATGTTGGTTTCCAGTACACTTGTTTTGCTGATGACCGTCGGTCTGGCATTCTTCTACGGAGGCATGGCCAGAAGAAAAAACGTTCTTTCACTTTTAATGCAGTGTTTTATCATCATGTGCGTCATCAGCCTGCAATGGATTCTCTACGGTTATTCTCTGGCCTTCGGACCGGATACGGGGAAAGGGATCATCGGCAGTCTTGCCTGGTTGGGCCTGAAGGGTGTGGGCGAACAACCGAACGGTGATTACGCGGCGACGATTCCCCATCAGGTTTTTATGATCTTTCAGGCCATGTTCGCCATCATTACGCCGGCGCTGATGATCGGAGCCTTTGCGGAAAGAATCAAATTCCCCGCCTTTCTCTTGTTTACCCTTCTCTGGGCAACATTTGTTTACGACCCGCTTGCCCATTGGGTATGGGGAATGGGCGGCTGGTTGAAAAATCTGGGAGCCCTCGATTTTGCCGGGGGGATCGTCGTCCATGTCAGTTCAGGTGTTTCCGCGCTGGTAATGGCCATATTCCTCGGCAAGAGAATAGGTTACGAGAATCAGGCCTTTCGTCCGCACAACCTCCCCTGGACCGTTCTGGGCGCAGGCATGCTGTGGTTCGGGTGGTTCGGTTTTAATGCGGGAAGCGCCCTTGCCGCCAACAGTCTCGCGGCCAATGCTTTTGTCGTCACCAATACCGCAGCAGCAGCAGCAGGACTTACCTTGGCCATCATTGAATGGTTCAAGCACGGCGCCCCTACCTTGCTCGGTACGGTCACTGGCGCCGTCGCCGGACTGGTGGCCATCACCCCGGCCTGCGGTTTTGTAACACCCTTGAACGCGATCTTCATCGGCGCACTGGTCAGCATCTTCTGTTTCCTTGCAATCACCAAGATTAAGGCCCGCTTCCGATATGACGATTCTCTCGATGTTTTCGGTGTCCACGGAGTAGGCGGGATATGGGGAACCCTCGCCACGGGACTCTTTGCGGAAAAAGCGGTAAACGCAGCCGGAGCCGACGGATTGTTATTCGGCGGTGTGCAGCAGTTTCTTGTGCAGATATTGCTGGTTATCGCCGCCGCGACCTACGCCGTTCTGATGACCTGGGCTCTTTTCAAACTTGTAGACTCCCTGATAGGAATGCGGGTTGACAAGAAAGACGAACTCATCGGTCTCGACTTGACCCAGCACAATGAATCGGCCTACACGGTGCTTGAATAGGAGGATATAAACCATGAAATTCATCATTGCTGTTATCCAGCCCCATAAACTTGACGAAGTGATGCGTTCCCTTGAGGAAGTAAATGTCAACCTGATGACGGTGACCAATGTCTTGGGAAGGGGAAGACAAAAAGGCGTTACGGAGATTTATCGTGGTGCAAAAGAGGTGGGAAGTCTTCTCAAAAAGGTAAAATTGGAAATTGCGGTAAACGAGGATTTTGTCGCACCGACAATAAAGGCAATAACGAAAGGCGCGCATACCGGCGAGGTGGGCGACGGGAAGATTTTCGTGCTCGATCTCGGTGAATGTATACGCATCGGTACCGGCGAGTGTGGCAATGTCGCAATAGGATGATGAGGGCAAACTGGAGGGGGGAATGGCGCCTCTTAAGCAGCAAATCATCGGGAAATCAAACCGTCATGTTTCGGACAAGATCTAAAAGCCCCAATATTACATAGGGAACTGTTGTTTGTATTCCTGCCCGGGATTCAGTACAATAACCTCGACTTCCGGGGAAGACTCCTTTACCATGCTTACAAAAAGGGAAGCATCCTGTTCCAGGATCGGGAAGGTCATGTAATGCATGGGAATAACCTTTTTCGGCTTGATCAATTTCACGGCATGGGCGGCCTGAATCGGGTCCATGGTAAAACAGCCGCCGATGGGAAGAAGCGCGATGTCAATATCATATAGTTCCCCCAACAGCTTCATGCTGCTGAATATGCCGGTGTCACCGGCATGATAGATGGTTGTTCCGTCTTCCAGCTTGATGATGTAACCGGCAGGGACACCCGTTTCCGAAGAGTGCAGCGCTTGCGTCATGGTAATTGATATGTCCCCTACCCTGGCAGTTCCACCGATATTCATCCCTATACCCCAGAATATAACCTGGCCCTCAGGAAGTGCCTGGCCGGTTTTTAATTTGCCGACCGTCTCCGGGCAACCTACAACCGTAGCGCCGGTTTTCGTCGCAATTTCCGTCACATTAGAGGAGTGATCGAAATGATCGTGAGTGACCAGCACAAGGTCGGCCTTGTCAATGTCGTCGATCTTTACCGGACACAGAGGATTGTTTGTTATCCAGGGATCAATAATGATCACCTTGCCTCTGGACGTCTCCACCTTAAAAAAAGAATGACTTAACCATCTGATAGAATCAGGCATTTTTCCTACCTCCTTAATATACTCGAATGGCAGTGGCGGGTTACGCGAATGAGATTCAGAGTAGAGGCAGGTTGTAAAACCTGCCTCTACCGAAATCATTTTCATCTGTTATGCTGCGATATGATGATTGTTCGTGTTACTCTGCCAGGATCTTCTTCGCTTCTTTCACAAAGGCGTCCATTACAAAGGCGATACCGGAAATCCTTGATGATTCTTCCGTAAGCGCCATGATGTCATTGCGGGTAATGGTGGCAAGATTAAAATTTCTGCTGCCGGCCATCAGTTGTTGCAGGCCCACTTTGAACTTCTGACTGAAGGTGTAAAGGCCGAGGGCGCCTGTCGGCAGTTTATTGATTTCCTTTCCAAATTTCTTTTTCAAATCTTCGTATCCGATGAAGATTTCCTCGATGGTTGTGCCGAACTTCGAAACGGTCTTGGGAAGCTCCTTATTTTTGATCCATTCGCCGATATTCTTGCCAACCATGCCGGGAATCATCAGCGCGCGGCCCATGCAGACCGCCTTTACATATGGCGCACCCAAGGCAATGGCCTTGAAGATGCCGTCTTCCGTTGAAAATCCACCGGCAAAAGCGATATCGGGAAGCCTGATTTTTTTCTTCCGGAGTTCTTCACAGAACTGGTAGGTGAGTGAATGGAGATATAATGAGGGGATTCCCCACTCGCACATCATCGGCCAGGGACTCATCCCGGTTCCGCCGGGGGCGCCATCTATGGTTAGAAGATCTATTTCCGCCTCTGCACCATAACGAAGCGCCATGGCTAACTCAACGGCAGAATAAGCGCCTGTTTTCAAAGTTACGCGCTTGAACCCGACTTTGCGCAGTCGCGCCACTTCTTTCAAAAAGGCATCTTTCGTCACAAAGCCCAACCGGGAGTGACGTTCGAATTCCTTGATGGCGCCGTCCTTGTAGGCTGCCTTTACCTCGGGCAGCGTCGGATCGGGCAGCACGATATAGCCGCGTTTTTTAAGTTCTAACGCCCGCTCAATGGTTTTAACCTTGATTTCACCCCCGATATTTTTCGCCCCCTGGCCCCATTTCAATTCAATGGTATCCAACTTGTGCTTTTTAAGGACATATTCGGCTGTTCCCAAGCGGGTATCTTCCACGTTGATCTGAACCAGTATCTCCCCGTATCCCTCATGGTACCGTTTATATGTCTCGATACGGCGGTCCATTTCGGGAGATTTTTTCACCATGCCCTTGCTGTCAAGCTCCAGGCCCGGATCGATGCCGCAGACGTTTTCACCGCAAACCAGCGTGATGCCGGAGACAGCGGCGCCTGCCGCGAAATGCTCCCAATTCCTGCGGGCGATTTCAGTAGAACCCAAAGCGCCCGTAAAGATGGGCAGGCGCATTTTTACTTTCTTGTTCCATCCGTATTCGGTCTCCGTATCGACCTCCGGGAAAAGGGCCGTATCCGGGCCTGGTTTCACGCCTTTCGGAAGCCCTTTCGCGCCCACGGCGTATCCCTGAATGCTCAGGTGAGAATAGTCCACCGGATAATTTTTATCAGCGCCGGCGGTCATCTCCCCGAATTCAATGGGATAAAGCACCTCCCGCCCCCTGAATGACGATAACCAGATCTCGCAACTGCCCTTGCATCCGTCTACGCACCGTGTGCAAATCCCGGAAATCGGTGCAACACTCCTGGAACGGTTGGCCGTCCCTGTCGCCTCATTGGCATTCGGCTGTCTTAGGTTCATGTTCCTCTCTATCCTCCTTCTTGTTATTTAGTTGTTTTTCGTTCAATAACCCCTGACATCAGGTTTCATCAAACGGCTTCAGATCACTATAGGCCATGACCGTTGACATGGCCCGGTTCTCCACCTCAATCCCCATTTCCTGGGCGCAGGCCACTGGATTCAGCCCACCGCGGAGAATGACTCCCACCTTATTCATATCCACGGGGATTTGACAGATCGGTTCGCTGATCATGCCTCTGGAGAGCATTCCATCAATGCCCGCCTGCTTTAAATCATCGATAAGAGTTTCAACCAGTTCGAGGCTGATTGCGGGAATCTCGCGGAAATTTGCTAATATTTTTCCGCCTCCCTGCTCAACAGCGCTTTTTACGGACGTCATATTCCCCCGTATGAAAGCCTCCGATGGATCCAGGGAAGAACCTGAGTAGTAGATGATCTCAACAAAACGCATAGGTTTCCCGTTTTTTATCTGCAGGATTCCTCCGAATTTTGAATCCATAGGGACACCGTTTTTGAGAAGCACGCCGTTTACGACAATACTGCAAACCGTGGCAAATCCGACCATACCTTCGGGGACAATCATATTCCCGAGCCGCTGTCCGGATTGCGCGACGGCCACAAGGTTGCTGACACCCATACCCGCCGCGAAGGCTGGCTGCATGGCCTCTCTGGCCGTTTCAAAACGATTCGCGCGAAACAAGGAGATATTGACGGGAAGAAGACCTTCCCGCTTTCCCGGATGAAAGGTAGTCTTAAAAGCAAGACTTTCAATCCTGGAGATGGCAAATCCGATTTTATCCCGAACCCTTGCATCGTCCAGTTCATCAATCCCTACGTCGGTGATAATCCGGCCGTCGCGCCGTCCGATTAATTGCGTCAGACCTCTTTCATCCATCAGTTTCAGGTGGTACCGGACCGCCCTTTCGCTCAAATGCACGCCGGATTCGCTCATCTGCCGCGCTATCATCCGGGCCCCGACAGGGCGCCGGACTTCACGCAGGATGCGCAGCATGAGAAGGGTTTTCTGTTCTATTTCCTGAAACATGAAAAAGTGGTCTCTATAAGCAATCGGTAACTGGTTGCCGATTGCAATAACATCTATAGAGCACCTTGTCAATAAAAATTTTCTGCCTGTAACGCCGAATTATTGTCAGTCAAGGACGGCTTGAGCCAGCCAATCAGGATTTATGGTAAACTTGCATTAACTAAGAAAGTTAATTGTTTGAATCGTCTGGTCGGTCTTGCATTGGATGCCGGTGAGTCGAGGGTAATTGGCAAGGGGTAAAACAAAATAAACAAAACACAAGGATTAATTTATACGGCCACTTTTGCCGGTGATTGCTTTTAACTCGCTTTCACATAACACCGAAGTTCAGCCGGGTGCTTGCGTATCGGCCGCAACGTCTTCTTGGCAGCCTATTTTTCCGTTAGTGTCTCCGGGGCTATGTCGGCGCCATTCGGCCAGGAGACTGTTCCGCCTTCTATCGTTGCCTTTTGGAAAAAGCTGTGTTTCACATGATGTCCGTTCGTTCTGCGCTATTATCTTCTCTTGTAAACATTCAGCCCTACCTTGACTTCCTCATGCCCATCAACGGCAACATTCCCTTCTGACGATGCAATGATTATAGGCTTTCCTGATGATGACGGGCCAAATTCTTTGGTAAGATCGACTTTCATGGTAAGGATAATAACAAAATTCAATAAAGCTCTCAAGGCATGAGTCTTGCGGAATCTCCTCAGGTATTCACCCACCCCGTTGGCGATTGCCAGGTCAACGTCAACGGGAGTCAGGATACTTCTCGTTATTTGTATGCTTCTTTTCTGTCACGCACAACGATGATGTCTACGAGATTTTTATCGTCATCGATTGAATAAACAATGCGGTAATCGCCGACTCTTAGCCGCCAAAGATGCTTATTGCCGGCCAATTTTCGACAACCTGCAGGTCGAGGTTCTATAGAAAGATTTTCAATTTTAGGAAAAATCCTATTCACCAGTTTCCCATCGAGAGTTTGCAGTTCTTTACGGGCAGATCGGGCAAAAGTTATTAGGTATTTAGACATGCAACTTGCCTTGTTTTTTTAGCCGTTCCCTGACGGATTCAATAGATTCTCTTGGTTCCTCTGCACGTTGCCTTGAAAGTAAATTATCGAAAAAATCTTCCCAAATCTCACCAAATTTTCTCAGATTAATTTGCACTGCTACTTTTTGCCCTTTTTCATCTGTAACATATTGTATACCTTGCATAATAAACACATCCTCCCTTATAATAATAACATATTGTACCAGAATCAGGACATAATTTTTAATCAGTCTTGATTTTCTTATGCGTAACACCGAAGTTCAGCCGGGAGCTTGCGCATCAGCCGCAACATCTTTTTGGCAGCCATATTCTGAGAAGTCTATGTCGTCACTCTTGCCATCGTCAAAGACAATGCGATAGACAAACCCTCCCCTGTATTCTATTTTACCACGTCGTTCATATTCCACATAGTTCACCTCACTTTAACCGAGTGATTTTCTTCACTTCTTTACCAGCTTCAATGCCATCCTGGCATAATCCGTGACGAATGTCACGCTGACGAACATGCTTAAGGCCGGAACGAAGGCATGGTTAAGGCTTGGGGATATTCAGATCCCTGCATATTTCTGGGTAGACCTTCATCAATATCCCGATGTCTGGGGACGGTTGAAGCCTTTATCTCTCGACGGTTGACGTAAACAGTGTGGTTGCCGCCTTCATGTAGGAATTCGCATTCATGCAACCGCAGATGTTTGATAAACTCTGCCATCTTCATGCCGTCAGCACTGCAAAAGGTTCTCTAATCATTACCTTGTTACGGATTTCCTCTTCAAATAGATTTCGATTGGCCTCGATGGTCATCTCAACCACTTCAAAGAGATTGAATCGTGCTTCTTCCAGTGTCCTGCCCTGTGTATTTGCTCCGGGCAATTCTTCAACATAGGCTATATAGCCCAGGGGGACCTTTTCAAAAACCGCTGTAAATTGTAATCGCATACTTCCTCCATACGGTTGTTACTTACAATACCCTAACCCGGGCAAGCTGGAACCTGAAAGGTTCATGCAAACGATTTATGGCAGCACAATAGTCTTGGCAATTGAGCTGTTGTCATTTACTATATCGCAAATTCCAATTGTAAATCTGGAAAATCTGGGGGACATTCATCCTGGTTTCTGAAATAACTGGTCTGGTGTCCCAAGATTTTCGAGTTGATGTAGTTGTTATGCGGGGTTACTCGCCTTGCATTTTTTGTAGACAAACTCAGGATCGAGGTCAACTCCACAGTCCCATTCAATTGTGTCGAACGCAACCCGAACCCGCCTGAACGCGTCATAGTCCTTAATTCGTTGAAATATGCCGAAATCAAGAATCGGCTTCATGTCGAGACGACCATTCTCGCCATTATCGAAAAAAACGGAAAGGATATAGTTGTCGCCTGGAATAACTTCTTTCACTGCAGGATACATGGTCTCACTCCTTACTGAAGAGGTTGAATCTTGAACGGTTCTTCTCCATTCATCACCAGCTTCCAATCTGCCATCAGCTCTTCTTGATGCAACTCAGCCCAAGCCAGTACCAGTTTTGTCTGCCTTCAGGGGAGGTTGCCATCAATTATCTCACATGAGCAAATATCCACAGAAGCCTTATACTCGTTGTAGTATACATGAAAATGCGGTGGCTGGTGTTCGCCCGGCGCAAAATACATGCGTATGATGATCCCGTAAAACATTGAAATAGTTGGCATCGTTATCTATCCTTTCTGCATGTGCTGCAAGCAATCGGTCGGATTACCGTGGGGTTATTCGGAGGACATAATACCAATTAACCCCGCAATAACAATAATAATAGGTATTATGTCCCCCGAATATGCCAAATCACTATAGGCCATGACCGTTGACATGGCCCGGTTCTCCACCTCAATCCCTGTTTCCTGGGCGCAGGCCACCGGATTCAACCCGCCGCGGAGAATAATTCCGACCTTGTTCATATCCACGGGAATTTGACAGACTGGTTCGCTGATCATGCCCCTGGAGAGCATTCCATCAATACCTGCCCGCTTCAAATCGTCGATAAGCGCTTCGACCTGTTCGAGGCTGATTGACGGGCATTGACTAAGATAGTGCTTGCATCATCGGTCGGTCTTGCATTGGATGCCGGTGAGTCGAAAGTAATTGATAAGGGTTAAAATAACCTAAACAAAACACAAGGATTTATTTATACGGCAACTTTTGCCGGTGAGCGACTCGTTATGCAAGATTATCATTTCCCATGACCTGACGCACGTCTTTTTGATGGAATGATCTCAATTAATGACCTGAGGGCTTTATTGACAGCCTCCGAATTGGGAAAGTACTTTCTTACGTTGGGCTCCAACATGACAGCTCCATCTTCGAGCTTGAAATACTGGACAGAAGTGGTACCGTCTTCCTCATGAACCTCGATCGTGTGGCCCCCTCGATATGCCTTGTAGTACTTGCCGCGAACTGCTCCTTTCATGCTGGAGAAATCGTATTCCGGTCTCATATCCTCTATCTTTGATGGCTCTTTGGAGTCAGCTTTCTTCATAATATCTCCTTTCAAGTGCCGTTGCTTTCCGGCAACTAATGATACGTATTTTACCCTGTCTTTCGGCATGAATCAAAACCAGAACGTGACCTTTTGCAGAAAGACCGATATTAATATAGCGTTCTTCGTTTTCAGAATTATTGGTATCCGGCAAGGTAAGCAGAAAGGGATCATTGAAAACCGTTTTCCCTTCATCAAAGCTAACCCCCTTATGCTTCTTGAGATTTGCGATCGCTTTAACTTCATCCCATTCAAATGTGAGGCTCATCCATTCCTTCCGTGTTAATATGTGATAGACATAGTCCCCAGGTACTATTCTCGCAATCTTGGCATGTCTGTAATTTACTATAGACCGTTCACTTCGTCAACAAATTGGAACACCCCCCATTTACCCATTCACTGCTAACGTTCGCTTTGAAAGGCGCGAGGCATCAAGCGCTGTGCCGCTAGCGAGCGTCATCGAAGGCGTGATTGGGCGGGAACATACACTCTGGCGGAATGGACATAGCAACGTGCGACTATCCCGGCGACAGTTTTGGAATGGGGCGAGAGCATGTTGGCCCAGCAACAAGTTCCGCCTGCGTGTACCGACTCGACCTTGCCAAGTGGATTGGGTATGGAGTAGTACCAAGGGTAAACTCCACAGTGTAGTCGCCAGGCAAAAGACTTGTCTCAAGTGTGCCGATCTCTTTCTGAACCAAATGCCCGTCGTCGTCACCGAGCCAAATATCAGTGGTCGGGGACGCCGCGACGATAACCAGCTCGTAGTACACGGGCTCGACTTCCGCCTTCGACATGATGTCCGTTCGTTGTGCGCTATTATCTTTTCTTGTAAACACTCAAGCCTACCTTAACTTCCTCATGCCCATCAACGGCAACATTCCCTTCTGACGATGCAATGATTATAGTCTTTCCTGATGATGACGGGCCAAATTCTTTGGTAAGATCGACCTTCATGGTCAGGATATTGCCTTCTAACTTCATCTCTATGTTCTTCATGGTTAT
>DATESZ010000240.1:0-8937 GCA_035283845.1 Syntrophales bacterium
GTGATATTTGCATCTTTGGGGAGGATTTATGTCGCGGAAGATTAGAGTGCTGATCGCAAAGCCCGGTCTGGATGGTCATGACAGAGGGGCCAAGGTCGTTGCACGAGCCCTGAGAGACGCCGGTATGGAAGTAATTTATACAGGGATCAGACAAACCCCGGAACAGATTGCAAATACAGCGATTCAGGAAGGGGTGGATATTGTTGGTCTTTCTTGCCTGTCCGGCGCTCATAACACCCTCTTTCCAAAGGTGGTTGAGATGTTAAAGGAGAAAGGGGCGGGCGACATCCATATCTTCGGCGGCGGAATTATTCCCGTTGAGGATATTCCTGTTCTGAAAAAGGCGGGGATTCGCCAGATATTTCAGCCCGGCACTTCCACGGAGGAGATTATAAAATATATTCAAACGCATATAATATCCTGAGCTCTGATTCAATTAGGAGGCCATTATGCTCAAAAAGATCCATCATATTGCGGTAGCGGTTGATAACCTCGATGAAGCTGCCAAGTTTTATCAGAATGGCCTGGGTCTTGATCTTGCGGGTGTCGAGGTGGTCAGCGCCCAGAAGACGGTAGTGGGGTTCTTCAAGATCGGCGGATCAAATATCGAACTTGTCCAACCTGCGGAACCCGATTCTCCTCTCGATAAGTTTTTAAAAACAAAAGGTCAGGGGATACATCATGTCTGTTTTGAAGTTGATAATATTGAAGCAGAGATAAAGCTACTCCTTGAAAATGGAGCAACGATGATCGATCAGAAACCCAGGCCGGGCGCTCACAATTCAAGAGTTGCTTTCATTCATCCCAAATCTTCGAGCGGCGTTCTTATTGAGCTTGTCGAACTCTCAAGGGAAGAATGATGGTTTTGGACGTTCCACTATGCTTGCATTAGCGGCGGTATTTATATGAAACTCACATGAGGGTGCCCGTCACAAAGGATAATGAAAATCACCCCTCCCCCCTCCCCCTCCCTCAAGAGGAGGGGGTGAGGTGGAGGGTGAAAGGTGTTTTCGAGTGAAAATGCCCCCCTCCCTATATCCCTCCCCCTCGACGGGGGAGGGAGGGGTGGGGGTGATTTTCATTCTTCGTTGTGCCCGACCCGGGCATGGGGGTTCGAGAAAATTATAAAAATGAAGGGATTTGTATAATGTTTATCTGGCTATTTCACAGAATCAGCGGTGTTTCACTTGTCCTGCTGATCGGCATAAAAATTTTTACCAGCTATTTCCTGTTTACAAAGGATAAAAAGCCCGATTGGGCTCTGAGCCTGCATCGTCAGCCGGTCCTCGATGTGTTGATCCTCATTCTTTTCACCTTTCACAGCATATACGGTTTAAGAACCGTCATTATAGACCTGGGATACAGGAAAGAAAAGCAGTTATTCCTGCTGTCTAATGTCTTGGCGTCGGTTATTGCCGCGGCGCTGGTTTATCTCTACATTAGGATGTCATAGCTATGCTTCATCACGATATTATCATTGTCGGTGGAGGACTGGCCGGTCTTCGCGCCGCTGTTGGCCTCTGTGACCGTTATGACGTGGGGCTTTTTTCCAAAGTTCACCCCATCAGGTCGCATTCCATTGCCGCCCAGGGCGGCGTTAATGCAGCCTTAGGGAATAACCCTGAGGGCAAGGATGACTCATGGGAAAAACATTCCTTTGATACGATAAAAGGCAGCGATTACCTTGCCGACCAGGATGCCGTCGAATTAATGTGTAAAGATGCCATTGAAGTTGTTTATGAAATGGAACACTGGGGATGTCCCTTCAGCAGATTTTCCGACGGTACGATAGCCCAGAGGCCCTTCGGAGGGGCAGGGTTCCCCAGGACGTGCTATTCAGCCGATCTGACGGGTCATGTTTTGTTGAACACCCTTTATGAAAAAGCAGTGTCTAAGGGAATTGCTGTTTACGATGAGTGGTATGCTCTGTCACTGGCAGCCGATGGGGAGAGATGCTACGGTATTATTGCCCTTGACTTCAAAAATGGCGAGGTCGTGCCGGTTCGCGCCTCGGCCACATTGTTTGCTACCGGCGGATACGGCAGGGTATTCCAGTATTCGACCAACGCCTTGATAAACACGGGCAGCGGCATCGGTATCGCTTATAAAGCCGGCGTCCCGGTCAAAGACATGGAATTTGTTCAATTCCATCCGACGGGACTTATCGGCACCAATATTCTTATCACCGAGGCGGCCCGTGGGGAAGGCGGTTGGTTAACCAACTCTCAGGGTGAGAGATTCATGCAAAAATATGCGCCCAACGCCTTGGAACTTGCTCCGCGTGATATCGTATCCCGTTGCATACAAATGGAAATAGAGGAGGGCAGGGGATTGGAACATCCCCTGGGAACGTATATAAATCTCGACTTGCGGCACCTGGGCGAAGAGAAGATACAAAAAAAGCTGCCCGGTATCAGAAATATCTGCAGAGATTTCATTGGTCTCGATCCTGCCAGCGAACCTATCCCCATAATGCCCTGCCAGCACTACTCTATGGGGGGAATAGACACCAATATGCGTTGCGAGACAGCCTTGCCGGGATTTTATGCGGCGGGCGAATGCGCCTGCGTAAGTGTTCATGGGGCAAACAGACTTGGCGGCAACTCTTTACTTGATACAATTGTATTTGGTAAAGTGGCGGTCCGCTCCATTCATGAATATCTGCAGGAGAACAACATAAAAGACGAGGAAGGGCTTCTTGAGGACTTAGGAAAGAAATGGGCGCGGAAGATAGCCTGTCTGACGGAAGGTCAAGCGCGCCCCTTCCGGCTGCTTGCCCGGCTCGGTAAAACCATGAGCGACCATGTCGGGATCTTCAGAGACAGGCAGAGATTAAGTCAGGCGCTGAACGATATTGCTGCCTTAAAGGAACAATACGGGCGGGTGGGAGTTTCCTCGGCGCACAGGCATATGAATTACGATCTCATGAATGCCATAGAACTCGAATATATGCTGGAAGTTGCCCATGCCATCGCCCTCGGCGCTTTACGCCGCGAAGAAAGCAGGGGGGCCCATTGCCGGCGTGAATTCTCTCTGAGAAATGACGAGGAATGGCTGAAGCACAGCTTGATCGAAAGAGGAAAAGATGGTGACCCCCTGATTTCCTACAGCGATGTTGCGATCACGAAGTATCAACCCATGGAGAGAACCTATTGATAGCCAACGTTACCTACACCTTTAAAATTTTTCGGTATGACGGCAAGGAACCTGAGAATGAGCCTCGATTCGCCACCTATCTGATAGATGCCTTGCCGGATTCGCTCGTTCTTTCCGCCCTCTTGAGAATCAGGGATGAGATTGACGGGACGCTTGCTTTCCGCTCCTCATGCCGATCCGCCGTCTGTGGCTCCTGCGCCATGGTTATGAATGGCAAGATCGAGCTTGCCTGCCGGACCCAGGTGGCGTCGCTGGGAAAGGATACCATTATTCTTGAACCATTGCCAAATTTTGAGATTATTAAGGACCTGGTGGTGGACATGACGCCCTTCTGGAAAATGTATGAGCGGGTCAAGCCCTGGCTTATGAGAAAAAGCCAGGGCCCTCCTGAAGAATTGCGCCAGAGCGAGGAGGAGAGAAACCGTATCGATCAGTTTGTAAACTGCATCTTATGCGCCGCATGTTACGGCGCCTGTCCCGTACCTTCAAGAGATCCGGAATATCCGGGGCCGGCGGCCCTGGCCAAGCTGGAACGTTTTGTCCTGGATTCACGCGATGAAAGACCCTTAAGCATCCTGGAGGGCCTCAATAACGAAAACGGGCTCTGGGGTTGCGATACGCTATTTAAATGTATCGACGCCTGCCCTAAAGAGGTAAGACCGACGGATGCCATTGTGGGATTAAGGAAAGCCCTGGTGAAATATAAATTCAAAAAAATATTGGGGATGGTCAAAGATGAAGCTTGATTATTCACTCGTAACCAGGAGAACCTTTCTCAATACCCTGTTTGGGGGCTGGCTGCTGGCCTTTCTCTCGGGGAGTATCATTGCCCTGCTGAGGTTTGCCTTCCCCACCCTGGGGAAAGAGCCTGATTTTGTCGTCCTCAAGGCAGATGATTTCATGAATATACCGCCCAATTCTACGAAACCCTTTGCCTGGGGCGGAAAGGTCGGCCTTTTCTTCAGGAAGGATGAGCGTACCATGGTAGCGCTCAAAGGCGTATGCACCCACATGGAATGCAATGTCGCCTACAAGCCGGAAGAGCGGAAATTTTACTGCCCCTGTCACAAGGGCTGGTTTGACGAAAATGGAAAAAACATCAAGGGGCCGCCTCCCAAGCCACTGGAGATATTTGAATTTACCGTAGAAGGGGATAAGCTAATCATTGCCAGGAAGGGAGTAAAGGTTGAACTGCCGAAAGCTTAAAGACTGGTTTGACGAACGGTACGAGACCAGCGCATTAAAGAAGTTTGCCAAAGAAAAACTGGTTCCTTCCCACCATCATGATCTGTGGTACTACACCGGTGGAATAATTGTGTTCCTCTTTTCCCTCCAGTTTATCACGGGGATGATGCTTGCCTTTTATTATGCGCCCCATGCCGATTTTGCCCACAAGAGTATTATCGATATTGTCACCAAATTGAACATGGGATGGTTCTTCCGTTCCCTGCATCATTGGGGATCGCAACTGACGATTTTTTTCCTATTTGTCCATCTTTTTGCCGTTTTACTTTTGAAGGCCTACAGAAAGCCCAGGGAATTATTATGGTTTTCAGGATTCATCCTTCTGGGAATTGCCGTCTTTTTCGGCCTCAGCGGTTATCTCCTCCTCTGGGATGAACGCGCCTTTGCCGCCGTCAGGGTGGCCACGGGAGGGGCAGGCGCCCTCCCCGTCGTTGGTCCGTTTATCAAGGCCTTTTTGAGGGGGGGGATAGATGTTACCGGTGAGACGCTGACACGCTTTTATGCCTTCCATGTGTCGATTCTGCCGCTCCTGACCGTCTTTTTAATGGTTTTACATGTCCTGCTCGTCCAGGTTCACGGGATGAGCGTACCCCTTTCCTTGGAGGAAAAAAATCTGCCGCAGACGCCCTTTTTTCCCAATGTCGTTTATAAAGACATGGCCGTCTGGCTCGTCGTGCTCGGCGTGACGGTGACCATTGCCACCCTCTTTCCTCCCGAAATCGGCCAGAAGGCAGACCCCCTTGCCCCCACTCCGGAGAATATCAAGCCGGAATGGTACTTCCTTTTTCTTTTCCAGACCTTAAAGTTGTTTCCCGGTGAAATCCTTGGTTTAAACGGAGAAACCATTGCCATCCTGTTAATAACTGCGGGAATATTCGCCCTCTTTATCCTTCCCCTGCTGGACCGGAAGTCCCGCCTGGGAGAAAAAAGCACCCTTTTTACCCTGATCGGCGTTGTCTATCTGCTGTATTTTCTGATAATGACCCTGATCGGATATCTTTCTTAGGAGCGGACATGAAGCTTACGGTTTTTTTAACCTTTATGACTTTTTTTAAGGTTCCGCTATTATGGGGACAGGAGGCGAAGCAGGCCATTGAGGTGTTCCCCTCTACCCCCTTCTATCAGTATATCATTTATGAAAGCCTGGCGATCTTCTGGATAGCCATTATCGGGCTGATTATAATTATCAGGATGAAGCTCAGGGAAATTGAACGCGTGCAGAAATTGGGACTTGATAAGACAGACCATAGTTCAATCGTTCCTCTCCCTCTCGAAGACGGGGAAAATGGTGGAGATCGAGAAGGTTCTGAGCGCCTCGATTCGGTCAATGCGCAGTGACTAAAAACCTACAGTTTTATATGAAAATATCCCCTCCCTGTATCCCTCCCCCTCGACGGGGGAGGGAAGGGTGGGGGTGGTTTTCATCCTTCGTTGTGCCCGCGTCGGGTATGGGGGTTATAGCCTAAATAACATTAAGTAGTAACAAAAGGAGAATTTCATGCGACCTGTCTGCGTTATCGTGCGGGACGGCTGGGGGCGCAACGATAACCCGAGAGGCAATGCCGTCCTTGCCGCCGGGACGCCGAATCTGAATGAATACATGAAGAGCTACCCCTGGACGCTTCTTGAAGCTTCCGGTGAGGCAGTCGGCTTGCCGCAGGGATTCCAGGGCTCCAGCGAAGTCGGACACCTAAACATGGGCGCCGGGCGAGTGGTTATTCAGGAGCTTACGCGCATCGACGATGCCCTGCGAGACGGATCTCTGTTCACATCCCCAAAGTGGGTATCAATGATGGCCCCATGGAGAGCGCACCGCGGCACGCTCCATCTTTTGGGGCTGCTTCAAGACGAAGGCGTGCACGCCCATCAGGAGCATCTATTCAAGTTCATGGCGCGGGCCCGCAAGGAACAACCGGACGGAGCCATTGTGGTGCACCCTTTCCTGGACGGCAGGGACACGCCACCCCGCAGTTGTCTTGAGTATTTATCAACCTTAAGCGAGGTCATGGAGAAAACCGGCAACTGCCGGATCGGGACCATCATGGGACGCTATTATGCCATGGACAGATCGAAAAACTGGAGACTCACCGATAGGGCCTTCCACTGCCTTGTCTGCGGCGAGGGGCGGAACGCGCCCTCAGCCGAGAGCGCTGTCCGGGAATCCTATGAGAGCGACAAGACCCCGGATAACGTGGAGATGTTCGATGAGTACATCCCTCCTTATTGCATCGGAGGTTACGGGGGAGTGCAGGACGGGGACTGCATAATCCATACGAACTACCGGCAGGACCGGGCTATCCAGTTGTCGAAAGCCTTTGTCGATCCCGGATACCCAGGGAAACTGCGGAGGAAGCCGGATGTTGCCTACCTGGGACTGACGCGCTACTACGACGAGTTCAGGGAATACCTGATCGAGCCGATGGACACGGGAGGAAACATGGAAAACCTGCTTGGAGAAGTGATATCCCGTGCCGGTTTGCGGCAACTGCGCATCTCCGAGACTCAGAAGTTTCCCCACGTCACCAGTTTTTTTAACGGTAAGTCCACAACTCCCTACATTCGGGAGGATGACGTAGAAATCAGGAGCCGTTTCGATCCGGCGACTTTTGCCAGTCACCCGGAGATGGAAGCCTATGCCGTTACCGAGGCGTTGCTCGCCCGGCTTACGAACAACCCCTATGCCTTCATCCTCCTTAACCTGGCAAACGGGGATATGGTGGGGCATACGGGCGATTTCGAGGCGGCAAGGAAAGCTATCGAAATTGTAGACCATTGTGTGGGAAAGGTCGTCAACCGGCTGCTTGAACTCAACGCCCATGTGCTGGTGACGGCAGATCACGGGAACGCCGAGCAGATGATCGACTACAAGACCGGCATGGTCAAAACGAGTCATACTACCTTTCCCGTCGAGTGCATCTACATTGCCAATGATTCCCCGGGCAAACGCCTCCTAAGCCGGGCAAAGCTCTCGGATATTGCCCCGACTGTTCTTACGTTGCTGTCCCTCGACATTCCCCAGGACATGACCGCCCATGTCCTGGTTTTGGAGTGAGAGCCCTTCGGTTTTGACGCGCTTTACGAAACCTGGATTTTCCAGGTGAATAAGATCCTGCCTCTCGGCGCTTGTTTTCAGGAAAGAGGATTGCTAAAATGTCAATATTTCACGGACGTCCCCTGTTTTCCCTGCGTTCTTTTCAACTGCTTTATATTAAACAGGAATAATATCGTACATATTCATACCTCACCCCCTCAATTGTTGAAATGCATGATTGCTTCGAGAACGCCTCCACCGATGGCTCGCGCCTTATCCGTAATGGTGTAGCAGTATTCCTTAACGCCTCTCGGATCAATGTCTCCTATCTTCTCCTCCGCCGTCACATCGATCTCACGGATAAGACCTCGCAGTATCCCGTCAATAGACGCATACACAGGGGTTTTGTCTACATAGAGAATAAGATCGCCTTTCTTGATTTCATCCCCCATATCTTTGATATGACTTACCAGGCCGCCATGGGGCGCACGTAATACCCGTTCCTTGGTATAGCCCATTGTGGAACCAGGCATTCCTGTAAGGGGTTCTGCCGAACCACTGTATATTACTTTACCGAGGTCATGTCCTCTGTTGCTTTCCACCACTGCATGGACATCTCGGGGAGCCGTAAATCCCGGTCCGACGCCGATGACCAGAGTTGATTCCTCCCTTTTTGTGCCTGTATTTCGTTTCGCCATGATGGCGTCGACTACCACATCCGGCTTCAGTTCATTTACAAAACGCCATTCGGGATCAACAATGACGGCAATATTCCTCCTTCTCCAGACATCGAAAATATCTGCAAAATTTCCCGCGTACTCTGCCTTTACGCCTTCGACTTCTTTTTCACTTTGATACACGGCTTCAGAAAAGGCTACGGTTCTGCGCACAGTAATCGGCTGCGGAATTTCCATCATGACCAGCAATTTAAGATTAGCCATAAAGAGCCTGCACGCAATACCCGTGGCCATCTCCCCGGCTCCCTTTATCACTATTTTCATGTCTCTCATATGCGAGCTTCCCCTTTGTTTTTTTCACAGTTGATAAAGCAGCTTACCATGATCGGTCTCACGGCCGGCTCCTAAAGAATCACAATGTCTTGGTCAAAGTAAGAAGTTTCACTCCCGTTACTTCTTTAAAGGTAGCGCCTTCGCTGATGGAACGAACTACTTTATCCGCATCGATTACCTTTACACCGCAAATGGCATCGATGCCATGATCAAAAAGCACGGGGGAGAGCGGAGAAGTAGGACCGATCAAAACAACGAAAGATCTTTTACAGAGAGCGAGAAGACCTTCCAATGTATGATTGATGAATGATGTTCCTGTTATGCCAACGACATCACATTCCGGCAAAATTCTATAACGGATCTTCCATTTTAGTTTTGTGATATTTTCGGTGTAAGTCGTTGATGTCGTTTTCTTTTACGTCCATCGGTAAGTTTTTTCCTGGTGGCTACATGTATCTGTCTCAAGGGAAGGACATCCGGGAGGCGGACACCGGC
>DATESZ010000241.1:0-5252 GCA_035283845.1 Syntrophales bacterium
GGACCACCAGGACGGGCCGACGGAAACCTGGCCCGGAACCCCCCGGATCGGCGAGGGACGCCCACCAGATTTCCCCCCGTTTCACCACTCCTCCTGAGGCAGGCTTGCGAGTTGCATGGCAGCCAGTACGGGATCAACGCCAGGGCTCCCGGAGGCATGGACTTTGTTCAATTTTGCCTTGATGTCGTCTTTCCGATATCTGTTCAGAAAATCGGCAACTGCTGCCGAATATAGTCGGCTCCGGGTCATTCCCAGGCTCTTTGCTACATCCTCGGCGTCTCTGTAAATATTTTCCGGTATCGATATAGCGGTTTTCAGGGATTTCATACAGGGGAACCTCCTTTTTTTCGTTAGTATGACAATAGTTATACCGCCTGTCAAGTTTTTCCGTAGACCACTCAAAGAAATCTGGGTTAGAGCTAATCTGCCTTATGCAAAACGCCTGAAAGTCATGCTGCCGATCTGGCTCCCTGTAAATATTTAATCCGGCATGTGGCAAATGCCGGCAGGGCACCGCTTTTCAAGGATGTGGGCTTCATATTCATCCCTAAAAAAACGGATCGTTGTAAGAACCGGGTTAGCCGCGGTTTTCCCCAGAGCGCAAAGGGAGGTATTCGATACTGCCTGTCCCACTTCCAACAGCACTTCAATATCCTCCGGATTGCCGCACCCTTTAGAGATATCATCCAGGATGTCAAACATCTGTTTCGTCCCCAATCGGCAAGGCAGGCACTGGCCGCAGGATTCTCTTTGGGTAAAATCAAGGAAGTAACGGGCTACGTCAACCATGCAGGTTCCCTCGTCCATGACGACGATGCCCCCGGAGCCCATGATGGTGCCGGTTTCATTCAACGAGTCAAAATCAATAGGCATATCCAGGAAACTTGCGGGAAGACAACCGCCCGACGGCCCCCCGGTTTGTACGGCCTTGAAAGCCTTCCCCTCAGGAATGCCTCCGCCAATATCGAATATAATCTCCCGAAAGGTGATTCCCATGGGCACTTCAATGAGACCACAGTTGTTGATCTTCCCCGTGAGAGCGAATACCGCCGTGCCGCGGGATTTTTCCGTGCCTATGCTATTGAACCATTTGGCGCCGTGTCGAATAATCTGGGCAACGCAGGCAAAGGTCTTGACATTGTTAAGCAGGGTAGGCTTATCCCAAAGGCCCTCTTCCGTAGTGCGAGGACGGGGAAAAGGTTTTGGCATGCCGCGACGGCCTTCAATGGATAGGACCAGGGCGGTGGATTCACCGCAGACAAAGGCCCCCGCCCCTTGAAAGAGCTCTATCTTAAAATCAAAGCCGCTTCCCAGAATATTGTTGCCGAGGAATCCCCGCTCCTTTGCCTGGGAAATGGCAATTCTCAGGCGTTTCACCGCGAGTGGATATTCAGCGCGCACATAGATATAGCCTTGCCGGGCGCCGATTGCATTAGCGGCAATGGCCATCCCCTCTAAGACTGCATGGGGGTCCCCTTCCATGACCGAACGGTCTTGAAATGCACCCGGGTCGCCCTCATCGCCATTGCAGATCACATACTTTTCTTCCCCGGGCGCTTTATAGGAGGCCTCCCATTTCCGTCCCGCGGGGAAGCCTGCGCCGCCAAGCCCACGAAGAGCGGCGTCCTTCATCTCATTAATAATTTGCTCTCCCGTCATCTCGAAGAGGGCCTTTTTGAGCGCTTCATAACCGCCGACGGCAAGATAATCATCGATTTCCTCCGGATCAATATTTCCGCAATTTCTCAATATTAAGCGCTGTTGTTTATTGTAAAAAGGAATATCGCTATAATGAGGCAATGTCTTATCGGTAGCAGGATCTCGGTATAACAGACGATCTACAAGCCCGCCTCCCGGCAATAGCGATTGCGCGATCTCCGCCACGTCGTCGGGGCCCACTTTTGAATAGAAGGTCCCTTCAGGCTCAACAACGACCAGTGGACCTCTTTGGCAAAACCCATGACAGCCGGTCTGCTTAATCTGAAAGCTCTCACCTAAGTTCAGTCTTTCGATTTCCCCCTGGAGCGAAGACATGGTTTCTTCTGATCCTCCCGATCTACAGCCCGTTCCCTGGCAAACGAGGACATTACGTTTATGGGGCATTATACTTTACCTCCTTACACTTATATACTATATCTCCATGCCCGCAAGGAAGCCTGTTTTAATAGCCTCCTTCAGGTTTCCCGGCCGGTTGGAGTCGCCGACATTATAGACGGGAAGCTTTCCCGTAAGTTCCTCGGACAAACCGCTCGGCGCCTTGAAACCCGCGGCGATTACGACGGTATCCGCCTCGTAAAAATCTTCATTGGGTCCATAATGAAACTTCTTCCGAATTCCCCACACGCCATATTCAGAGATACGGGTTACTTCAAGATCATTTTCCATTTGTATGCCCGCTTTTCTCAACCTCATGATCAGGTCGAATCTCAAGGCGCGCGTGACGTCCCCGGCGATGCGCGGCAGCATTTCCAGGACAGTTATTTTCCTGCCTTCCTGAACAAGAAACTCGGCAACTTCGCATCCTACCATGCCCCCGCCAACTATAACTACCGTATCGCCCACTTCCTTCTTGCCCGTGAGGACGTCTTTAGCGAGGACTACGCTTGAACGCGTGATACCAGACACATTCGGAATGAAAGGATTGGCGCCGGTGGCGACGATGACCGCGTCGGGACTCATTGCCAATACATCGCCCTCCGTTGCGGCCTTACCCACCCTAACCTCTACGCCGCTTTTCGCAATTTGCGCGCGGAAGTAATCAAGAAGGTTTTTAGCGTCTTCTTTATGGGGAGCGATAGTGGCCAGCTCTAGCGCGCCGCCGACCAGTGACTCTTTCTCCATGAGCGTGACCTTGTGACCTCTTTTAGCGGCAGTCAATGCTGCTTCCATTCCGCCAGGCCCGCCTCCGATGACGAGCACCTTTTTAAGTTTCTTCGCAATTTCACTGGTAAAGACGGTTTCAAGTCCGGCCCGTGGATTTACGCCGCAAATAACCGGCATATCCACCGTTTCCAGGCACCAGGCGCAGCACATGCACGGCCGAATATCCTCAAAACGTCCGTCTTTTGCCTTATTACAGGTTTCGGGATCAGAAAGCAGTTGCCGGCCAAGCGTTATCATATCGATCTTACCCGCGGCCAAGGCGCGTTCCGCATCCCTCAGATCATTGGTCCTATTCCCGCCGATGACAGGAATCTTCACCTTTTTCTTAACGGCTTCGGCAAGATAGAGGAACTGCCCGGGCTTTACGGAATTGTTCATCATTCCCAGGGGGGCCTCATGCCAGCCCACAACCACATCTATGGCGCATATGCCCATATCTTCGAGTCTCGGGCAAATATCGTTGGCGCATTCATCAAGGGTATAGCCGTTTTTCGTGAACTGAGCACCCGAAATTTTTGCAAAGACGGGGAAATCATCGCCGGCGTTCTTTTTTATATCAGCGATTATTTCTCTAATGATTCTCATCCTGCCGCCTAAATCCCCTCCGTATCCGTCCGTCCTCTTATTAGTTTCCGAGGACAGGAAGCGGGAAAGCGTGTAGCCGCCCGCCAGCATCAGTTCCGCCCCGTCGAACCCGGCTTCTTTCATCCTCCTTGCGGCCTGACCGTAACCTTCAATCATCTCATGAATCTCTGTTGCTATCAGCGGCCTTTCCATGAGTCTTTGCTGATTCGTCGGCGTGCCGACACGGTAGGGAGTGCTTGGCCGACCAATAAGGCTTACCCCCGAAGGTCCTATTATCTCCACCGGGCCGCCTTTAAACGCCCACCCATACCCGGTGCCGAGCTGTCCTACCATCTTAGCGCCTTGCCGATGCACGGCATCCACGACCAACTTAAGACCGGGAATAAATTTATCGTCAAATACCCAGGGAAAGTAACCGTGGTCGGTCCTATAGGGCCACAGGGCCCAGGAAATCAGACCGACGCCGCCTCTCGCTCGTTCCTCGAAAAACCGCGCAAAACGCTCCGTCGCTCTTCCGTCTTCTGCATAACCAAGCGCCATGGGAGACATGCGAATCCGGTTCTTTATCTCCATGCCGCAGATATTTATGGGGCTAAAAACTCTTTCCAAAGCCACTCCAATCCTCCTTGCTATTCAATAACTTAAGTACGGCGATTAGCTGATCCTCCGGTATATTTTTCACCATCTTTTCCAACCCGTCAAAAAAAGGGGTGGATCAGATCCACCCCCCAATCTACAAAAGTCTTTACCTTCCATCTTCAAGTTACCTTATTGAGAAGCTGGATTTCATCTATAACCTCAATATCAACCTTTTTTCGCATCTTCATGAAAGGGGAGCCGAGCTTATGGGCGATTCCCATAAACTTCGCTGCCGCTGGCACCTTCGCCCATACGGACTCGTAAAGCTTCACCGCCCCGGCATAGCCGTGGATGGCCATGTCAAAGTTCAGATAACAGTTGGGACAGGAAGGGATCACCATTACTTCCGCCCCGCAATCCAGTGCCTCTTGCAGCCTCTCGGTGGCGGTTTGCGCCGTCCATTCGGGATCAAGGGCAATCAACCCGCCGCCGGCGCCGCAACAGTAAGCCTCTTCATGATGCCTTTCCATCTCCCGAAAGTCAACTCCGGGTATGGCCCTGAGGATGTCCCTCGGCGGCTCATAGACGCCGCTAAATCTTCCGAGCTGGCATGGATCATGGATGGTAACCTTCTTGTCGAAACGACCGGTTATCTTCAATTTGCCTTCTTTAATGAGCTGGTCGGCATATTCGGTAATATGTATTACTTTGGCCTTCAGTTTCCCGTAGCGAGACCACTCCCGATTCATGGCGCTCATGCAACCGGTACAGGCGGTAACAATAGTTTTTACATTGGTCCGGTTAATTCGCTCGATATTCTCCTTGGCCAATTTCTCAAACAGCTCTTCGTATCCGAGTTCAAATACCGGAAGACCGCAGCAAACTTCTTCATCTTTCAAGATTCCCCAGTTCACCTTGGCCTTGTTTAATAATTCGGCTACCTCCTTGGTGATAAAATTAGAGGTGGGATCAAACTCAAGGGCGCAACCCACATAAAAAAGGACCTCCGTATCCTTGTCCACTTTCTTCGCCTTGAAAGGCAAGCTTTTCCCCCGCTCCTTTTTCGCAAAGGGATTCTTATATTTTTCAGTGCTCTCGACCATAGGTTTCTGAGTGGGGAGCGGGCCTAAACCCCGGTTCACCAGCTCCCTCCTCATCATCGAAAAAACCTCCACCGGAGAAAAGGTGCCATTCACATAGTCGCA
>DATESZ010000242.1:0-6018 GCA_035283845.1 Syntrophales bacterium
GGAATCTAAGAGGTATTGATGTCAAAAGATTTCTCCCTTTGGTCGAAATGACAATTGATGCTTTTTTTGACTTTTGCAATTACCTCGTCATATTACCATTTTTATTACCCTCTTTTAGAGCATTACCCCTTTTCTTCCGGAACGTCCCCATAAGGCAGTTGATCATCCCGCACCTGCATCGGCCTCGTCATGGCGTTTACCTCCAACCAATAGTGAGCCACTTTGGTGACTTCATGCCAGGGGAAGTGGGCTGGGTCTTTGATCGGCTCCTGCATTGTGGGTATCGTGCCGCAATTCGTGACAACGTATAACCAATAACAATCGCGGCGGTCTTCAGCCACATGCCGCTCGTTTGGTGTAAGCAGGATAGTACCCGAGGCTCCTCCAAGTCCCTTGACTTCAATGAGCCGCAATTCACCAGAGCTGAGGTCCAGACTGGTGACGTCGTAGCCGAAGTTTTTCTCGTGGACGTCATAGACCTGGCGGCCTTGACCTCTTTCAAATTCCATGACTATGCGCATCGCCGTGGCTTCGGTCTCCAGATTTGGCCGTAGACGACGGACATCGGGCGCATCGCGTTCAGGGTGAGGAAGCAAAAGAACACTGGCGATACGCTCCACAGCTTGAAGTGAGAGCGACCTCTGCCGTTCGAGTTCCTGCCTGCGCCGCTCGCGCCGGGCCAGGAGCTCGGCGTGCCGGTTCTCAGCCTGTGCCAAACGGCCGTCCGCCCCCGTCACACCCTTTTCCTTTTCTTCGTTGGCCCTACCTATCTCTTCATCAGCTCGCTGAAGCAGCTCGGTAAGAGACAGTTCCACATGTGCGGTGATATGTTCAACCTCCGCCACTCGCTCCTTCCTTGTCTCTTCCAGGAAGGCTTCAAGCACGTTCTTGTGCAGCCACGCAGAAGGTTCGGGTGCAGATGCAACGGCTGGTAAGGCCTCAGGAGGTTCGGTAGGCGAGAAGTCGCCCAGCATATTCGGTTCGCGTAAATATGGATCGGCGTTTTCGGTAAGTTCCACGGCAAAGAGTCGCTCGTGGACCACATGGCCCAGCCCGTCCACCACACGGGTGCGATAGAAGTCTACCCGTGACGGCGCCTCATGCTGAAGCGAATAAAAACAGGCGCCCTTGCCGAATGCCTCGGCAGCCTTGT
Source organism: Syntrophales bacterium (assembly GCA_035283845.1). Taxonomy (GTDB): domain Bacteria; phylum Desulfobacterota; class Syntrophia; order Syntrophales; family JACQWR01; genus DATESZ01. Next base: position 1,154 of record DATESZ010000242.1, read on the forward strand.
CACAGGTATGCCTGCGAATGGCCTCAAAGAGGGGATGGCCAGGCGTAACCCATTCGAGGTTGTTCTTCTCGGCTGTCTCCCGGTCGGTTGAACAGCGGGGGTACCTTGCCGCCAGGGTAGGAAGCCGCCAATTTGGTTCGCGCTCGTACCGCTGGAGCGTCGCAGGGGTTCGCGCCGGCTCAAAGGCATGAGGCAGACTTTCCATATGAGCAGCGGGAAGCACCCCCCCCCACAACATTAAAAACCGCGTCGTCATCAAGGGCATTTCTGATTTCCTGGAGTTTTTCCAGAAGCCGTTACAGGACCCGGCCTTCGATGGTGTTCGTAGCCACAAAGTTGAAGATGAGGCAGTCCTTCCGCTGGCCGTAACGATGAATGCGGCCCATGCGCTGTTCCAGGCGATTGGGGTTCCAGGGAATATCATAGTTAAAAAAAGATGTTGCAAACCTGGAGATTGATGCCCTCTCCCGCGGCCTCGGTAGCAACAAGCACTTGAATCTCTCCATCGCGGAATTGTTGCTCCGAGAAAAGACGTGTCCCGGGATCGTTGCGGGTCCCCGGCTTCATGCCTCCATGAATAGAGCCGACCCGAAAGCCCCAAGACTTCAATCTGCCGACAAGGTAATCGAGCGTATCCTTAAATTCCGTGAAGATAAGAAGGCGTTGGTCAGAATGGTCCCTGCCTGCGCCGCGCGCGTCGCGGCAGGCAGGTCCGGCGGGGCCAAGCGGACAATGTCCTGGGCTCTCTTCAGCCCGTCTTCCAGTCTGCAAGCGCGGTTTTCCAGGCTGTGCTGCATGGCATAGGTGCTGGAGGCAAGCCTGCGTTGATAAAGAGACATCAAAAAGCCGACGGCGCGGGCACAGGGATCATCGCCTTGAGCGGCGGCTTTCGCGCTCTGGCGCTTCACAAAGCGGGTGATCTCTCTGTAGAGCTCAAACTCCGGCCCGTCGATCTGGAAGTCGACGGTATGGGGGATGCGTTTTGTAAATATCTTCTCAGCCGCCCAGGTACCATCCGATCGCTTTTCCGGAAAGTAGACCATTGCCTCCTTCGTGCGGCGCAGGTAGAATGGAGCGCGGCGCTGATTCATAGCCTCGTGAATGGATCGGACATCGGCATAGGCATCCGTATCGAGTAACTGCAGAAACAACGAGAAATTCTCCGGGTCGCCCTTATGGGGTGTCGCCGTCAGCATCAAGAAATGGTCCGACGTATCCCGCAGCAGTTCACCGAGAGCATAGCACGCCGTTTTACGGGCCGGCGGCGTCCAGGACATGCGGTGGGCCTCATCCACAATGATGAGATCCCACTGGACTTGCCTCAATCCCGGAAGAATCTCGCTACGCTTCGCAAGATCGAGTGATGTGATGATCTTCTTTTGCTCCAGCCACTGGTTGACACCGAACTGGTCGCGGATGTCACCACCTTTTACAACAAGGAATTTTTCGTCAAACTTTTCCTTCAATTCCCGCTGCCATTGAAAGGAGAGGTTGGACGGGCAGACGATAAGAATCCGTTCAGCAAGACCGCGCAATTGGAGTTCACGAATGAGAAGCCCGGCCATGATTGTCTTGCCCGCCCCGGCATCGTCGGCGAGCAGGAACCGGACACGGGCCAGTTTCAGGAGATAGTCGTAAATGGCCTCCAGTTGGTGGGGCAATGGATCGACGCGGGAAATGGAGAGGCCAAAGTAAGGATCAAATTCCCAGGCAATGCCGAGCGAGTATGCTTGCAGTCCCAGCCGGAGGAGACGTCCATCGCCCGCGTAAGTGAAAACGGTATCGATGATGGTGAGCCTCTCGATGTCGCAGGTGTTGAGGGTAACTTTCCGGAAGCGCTCGGATTGTGTACCGACGAGGCCCATTGTCCAAGCGTCGTCACCGCTGCCTGCCTGCGCCGCGCCCCTGTCTGCGTGCGTTTCACCCGCACAGGCAGGCGGCGTGGCAGGCAGGGCATGAATTGTTTCTACGCGCATCGGCTCGTTAAAGAGCGTGCCGACTACGATACAACCTTCGCGTATTTGATTTTTTATCGCTGTCATCGGTCCCAGCTCTCTCGCCACCGTCTTGATGGCTGTCAACGGCTAAAACAAGGACGACTGATTACCAATCGGTGGTTAATTTATGTCTCAAGGGTTTGTTTCAATGGATGCGCCTAAATAGGCCTGGATGACATCAGGATGGTTCATCACTGCCTCCGCATTTCCCTCGGTAATCTTTTTCCCGTAGTGAAAAACGGCCATCCTATCGGCTAAGTCAGAAATCAGCTTCATGTCGTGTTCTATCCATACCATAGGAATGCCCAACTCGTATCTGATACGCAAGAGAAAACGGGCTAACTGTTCCTTCTCTTGGCGGTTCATCCCGGAAGCGGGCTCATCTAAAAGAAGAAGCTTGGGCTCCATTACTAAAGCGCGACAAATTCCGACAAATTTTTGAATGCCAAAGGGCAGATCACCTGCCGGAAGGCGACGATAACGCTCCAGCTCTAAGAACTTTATTGCTTCTTCTGCTTTCTCCCTAAAATTTACCTCCTCCTTTTGTCCCCATCCCCAGAAGATACCGCCGCTAAAGATGCCCCCCTGCATTTTGAAATGACAGCCCAGGAGCACGTTATCTAAAACACTCATGCTTTTGAATAGTTCGACTGATTGAAAGGCGCGTCCAATGCCAATTTCAGGCGCTTTATGAGGAGAATGGCCGGTGATCTCTTTACCTTCAAAGATGACTGAGCCTTTATCAGGCCTGTATAACCCGCTGATGATATTGAGAAGACAGGTTTTACCTGCTCCATTTGGTCCTACTAAACCAAGGATCTCTCCTTTCCCCGCTTTAAGATCCACGCCATTTAAGGCCATCAGCCCCCCAAAGCTAAGATAAAGGTTGCGGATTTCTAATATAGTCTCTTGCATGATTAGCCCCACCAGCGCCGAGTGCGGGAATATTGTTTTACGTCCCGATAGTTTTTGCTTCCTGCTGCCCCAATCCCTAAATAAAATTCCTGCACATCCTCGTGGGACATCAGCTTCTGCGGAGTGCCCTCAAATACTACCCTGCCATTCTCCATAATATAACAGTAATCAGCGATTTTTAAGGCAGCCAATGCATTTTGCTCGACCAATAAGATGGCTAAACCCATGTCATTTCTGAGAGATTGGAGCACCGTGGAGAAAAAGTCGGCAATAAGGGGGGCAAGGCCTAAGGAAAATTCATCCGCCATAAGCAGCCTGGGAGTGCACAACAGAGCCGACCCTATGGCTAACATCTGTCGCTCCCCGCCGCTTAAGTAACCGGCAATTTCATTGCTTCTTTTCCGAAGGACAGGGAAGTAGAAATATACCTTGTCCAAAGTTTCCTTAATATTTCCTTTTATTCTGCCTGCCCCTGCCAGGAGATTTTCTTTCACCGTCAGGGTCTCAAATATTTTTTGCCGTTCAGGGACTAATATCACTCCCTCCCGGGCAATTTCATGGGGAAGTTTTCCATTCAGCCTTCTCCCTTCAAACTGGATTAGACCATCTTTGATGTCGGCATTATCTGAGCCCAGGAATCCGGAAATGGCCCGCAGAGTAGTCGTCTTCCCCGCTCCATTCACCCCCAAAATGGCGACAATACTCTTTTCTGGCACCTTAAATGAAACTCCTTGAATAGCGATGGAGGCCTTATGGTAGACGACTTCTAACTTTCTTACTTCCAGAAGGATCTTCTCTGAAGCAACTGGATCTCCCATAATCTCCTACCTCGTGATTACGCTCCGCCTATATCGAAATGGCCATAAGACAAAATAATCGCGGATCATTTTCCAAATTCCCGCCAGGCCCTTTGGCTCCACTATCAGGAACAAAATAATAAAGAAGCCAAAAAGGATAAGTTCAATGGACGCTCGTCTTGCCTCGAAAATTAGGGGCAGCGGCAGGATTTCAAAAATCCCTGAAAGGGCATAAGGCAGGATGATGACAAATAAAGCCCCCAGGAAAGAGCCGGTGATGGAACCCAGCCCCCCAATTAAAATCATCGCCACAAAAGTTAGTCCCAAGGATATCGTATATGTTTCTGCGGTTACAAAATGTGTGTAATAAGCTGAAAGGCCGCCGCCTAATGCCACAAGGGCAGAAGCGAATACAAAGGCAAGAATTTTGTAATAACCGACATGGATTCCCAAGGCCAAGGCGACAAAATCTCGATCTCCAATGGCGGTCCATGCCCTTCCAACCCTGCTTCTTAATAAATTAATGCAAAAGATCGTTGCCAACCATACAATAATGATCAAGACAGGATACCATTTTATCGTGCTGTTCAAAACGAAGGGACCAATCGAAGGGTCAGGGATGGAAATTCCCCAGTGGTAGCCGGCAAGGCTTTGATATTTCTTTCCAATGTAAACTAAAATGTAATGCATGGCCATGGTGCCCAGGACAATATAAAGGGCGCGCAGACGCAGTGAGGGTAAACCCATCACCAATCCAAAAATGGCTCCCACCGCCACTGTAGCCGGCAATACCAGCAAAAAGGGAACATTTTGCTGCATACCTAAAATTGCCACGGCATAAGATCCGGCGGCAAATATGCCGGCGTGCCCCAGGGATATGACGCCTGCCCTGCCGGTAAGAATGTTGAGTCCTAAAGCGACGATGGCATTGATTAATGCCAGATTAATCAAGTGGATATAGTAAGAAGAGGAGAAAAAAGGAAAAAGGATCAATCCCAAGCAGAGAACCATCACCCAAAAGAGACGTAAGGGTGTATCGACCAGCCTCATATCATCAAAATAACTCGTTTTGAAATAACCGCTTCCCGGCATGTTACAGCCTCTCCACCTCTTCTTTAGCGCCCAATAAGCCCCAGGGGCGAATGAGCAGCACCAG
>DATESZ010000243.1:0-15719 GCA_035283845.1 Syntrophales bacterium
CACAATTCTTCAAATTTTGGAGGTCAACATTTTTGAAAAAAGACCAATTATTCAAATAGTTAAAGATGCTCATAAGCAAGAACCGGAGCCTGTTGTGTGCAACCAATTAAATTTATTCAACAGTTAACCGGACAGGCGTGAACTGAAATAATAAACTGGGTGGTGAAAGGGTATGCCCGGCACGGTATAGGGGGGAGGGAACAACATCGCCTATGTCTGCATGATTTCCTTCAAGAGGGTTTTCGCTTTTTCACACCGCTGATCCAGGGCCAGGACAAAGGTAAGCCTGTCTATTATTTGCTGCTTATCGAGATCCATCGGCTTTGACTTCCACAGGGAATACTGGACCCGGGCCAGGTTGAAGTTTGCCTCTTCCTGGAGCGGATTCAGTCTCAGGCATTGATGCCAGGCACTGAGAGCCTTTTCCATATCAGCCTGCTCCTCATGGAGAGAGCCGAGATTGTTCCAGGCTTCCGCATCATCGGGATGGAGTTCCAGCAGGAGTTGCAACTGCTCGACGGCGTTCTGATAATTACCTGTTTGGATGTAAAGATTGCCAAGGTTGAAGATGGCCTTGCGGTGCAGTGGATCACGGGCAAGAACTTCTTGATAGTGACTGGCGGCCTCATCAAACATGTCGTGCCGATCATAAAGAACTGCAAGGCAGAAATGGGCATTCACATGGTCCGGGTCTATGGAGAGGGCCATCCGGTAATTCAGTAGAGCTCCATGATAATCGCCTTCCAGGTCGTGGGTGTTGGCAATATTGATTATTGCTTCAACATTTTTTTCGTCCAGTTCGAGAGCCTTCCGGTACATATACCGCGCGCTGGAAAGTCGGTCCGTTATTTCATATACATACCCCAAATTGTTGTAGGCCTCGGGATTGTCGGGCTCAAGCTCGACCACACGGCTAAAGCAGGCTAAGGCCCCCTCCGTGTTTTCCTGTTCCAGAAATTGAAAGCCGAGATTAACATAGGTGACGGCGCGGGACTCAAGGCGTCCCGTGCCCCTATAGTTGAGCTGATCAGCCTGGTCGCCGTCAACCGCCACCGCATTCTGCTGGCAGTCTTTAGGTGACAGCCGGCAGGCATAAACCGTTTTTTCAGTAATCATGCACCCATCACTTGTTTCGGAAAGGATTGCGTAATGCTTGCATGGGCAATCCGGTTTAACACATAATCTCTTATCTCCTGCCAAATCGGAACAGGATCGGAAAAATTGGATGTCATTATATGGGCATTATTTTTCAGCGTTTCGGCAGCAAGGGCCCCTGCAATTTTATAACGCTGTTCCATCGATGAGGATAATGACTGCTTTATCAAATGCTCGGGTAAGTGTATTTTGACGCTGATATTGCCGATATTAATCTCTCCATCGGGGCATGCTTCCCCCTGATCCGGTTCTTTACGCAAGGGTTCCTGTGCAATCAGCATCCCCTCATCGCCATTATATATGTTTGGTGTTAATGCCTCCCCCTGTTCCCGTCCCCCCGATGGTACATCTGGCAAATTGCTCGTCCCCGCCCCGAATTCTCCAGAGACAGATTCTTCATCCTCACAACTTTTACCTTCCAGGAGAGCAAGATCAACCGTTTCTTCCGGCAGGCTGGAAGGCAGCTCTTCCCGAACACTTTTACGTGAACGTCGCTTCTGAACCACCGGTCCCGTGAGCTTATGAAAACGGGAGCCTATATGGTCAGCAATCTCGCCGTTGATGACCGCAAAGTTGTTAGTTTCACCTGCCTTTAGACAGAGCTTGCACAATTTATTGATAAGACGGGGAACACCGTAATCGGAATGCTCCCAGAGTTTGTCAAAGGCGTCATCGGTAAAGATTTTCTTTGCGGACCCTGCAAGCATAAGCCTTGTTTCGACATATTTTCTGACTACATCGGCAGAACCAAGTTTATCGATTCGGTTGTAGGTACCCACCCGCTGAAAGAGGTTGGCGCGCTTTGGGTGTTCAAGCCTTCTGGCAAATTCAATCTGACCTGCAAGCACCATGGTAAAGAGATTTCTCTTGTCGTCTTGCATATTTGTGAGCAGGCGCAGGCTTTCCAAATTGATCGGCGTGATGGCATTTGCCTCATCGATAAAAATCAAGATTTTCTTTCCCTCATTGAGAGTGGAAAAGAGCAGACGGTTGAACATTTCCAGCAATTGCACTTTTCTCTTTTCTTCACACTGCTTGCCGGTCAGTTGACCGATAATCTCCTGAAGTATCTGAACAAAGCTGATACCTGGATTGGTAATGAGGGCAATCTTGTAGTTTTCCTGATTCAATTGGTCAATAATCATTCGAATTGACAAAGTTTTTCCAAGGCCAACATCACCCACGACAACGGCTATGCACTCATCGCCCTCCTCAACGGCAAATAGCGTTTCCGCAATGGCGTTTTCCATGGAAGCATGACAGTCCACATACATGGAAGGATCGGGAACATTGTCAAAAGCCGGTTTTTTGAGACCCCAATATTCATAATACATTTTTACACCTCCTTAAAAGATCGTTCTAATATTCCGCTTTGGGTTGTTTTATCTATCGAGTTCCGGGGCAAATCGGGCAATTCGCAGTTATCCTGAAGATAGGAAAGAATATCATCAAGCTTGAAACGCCTGAGTTTGCCGATTCTATAACTCTTTAATTTCCCTTCTTTGACTATCCTGTTGAGGTAATTAATGCTGATCCTCAACATCTGTACAACTTCGCTTGACTTCAACAATCGAAGGGGAATGATGGGAGCAAGTTGGATTTTAATCACAATAGGTTCCATCTTAGTCCCGATTCTTTCTAATTCTCCGATAAATTCGCCGTTTAAGAGCGACAATCCTTTTTTTCCGTTCTGTTCAGAAACCAAAAAAGACAATTCATCTGCTGTGCCTGCTTCCCTTACCCGGTTTTTGTACAATTCCTCCGGTTCTGTGGCATGGGCCATATTCTTTCTCAGTTTGACGATGCAAATTTTATCCATATTTCCTCCATCTTCTGATCTGCCGCTTCAAAATCATGCTATTGCAAACATCCTGCAGGGGCAGCCATTTTAATCTCTGCCGACATCATACATGGAGGCCGAATTCATTAGCCAGCAACGGCATGACGTGACGATACAGAATGAATCCTGCAGTGATGCCTAACGCAGATGACCATACCTTATAGGCCGACCCCTTCGCCCATCCCCACAAGGAACTGACTATGAACATGATGATGGGGACTCCTGCCGGAATTTGGAGATTTAGCCAGTCGAAAACCACACAGGCCAGGAGAATGGCTATAAAGCCTTCAACGGCTGCGTCAAGAATCTGATCTATACCCTGGACAATGATAGAAATGGCTTTATTTAGAATGACGCCAGGGATAAACCAAATCAGCCTGGCAATAAGCAACGGTATACCGATGATCAGTAATGCATAGGCAACGATTATTCTCGTAGATTCTTCCATGAAACTCACCTCCTTTCCGATTAACTGAATTCTTACCCTTTCCTGTCCTTTTCGTTGAGATGCCAGAGTTTTTGTTACGGCCGGCCATTTTCTGCGCTAAGTGTCAGTTCCTAATGAAATATGCCCGGCCAACCTATCCGGTAATTTCTCTTGGCTTCAGGATAAAGCGGAACTATTGCGAGGTCAAGGGAAATTGCATGTAACTATGTGAAGTTCCTCACAATATAAGTGTGATGAACGTCACAGATAGATGTGATTCCGAGTCCGACGAAGAATATCTTGAAAAAATTCCACTCCCGCAGTATTCTTATCACTCCTGATCTCCATTGATCTGGAGAGCCTGCCTAAATTACAGGGCACGGATTCATTACCATATCCAGCGAGCTGGGAAAGGGGCTATATTAAATGTATTCCTGCCACTGATAGAATCCGCAGCAGACCGGGAGGAAGCAGCGACAGAGAGGCTAAATTCTGCCGGTGGCGCCGAAACGATACTTTTCGGGGAGGATGACGAACTCTTGCGGGAAATGACATTCACCGTTCTCAAGGATTTCAGATATAGGGTCATCGCTGCGCTTGACGGTGAAGATGCGATGAAAAAGTTCAGGGAACACAATGAAAGCATCCAGCTTCTTCTGCTGGACTTGATCATGCCGAAGCAAAACTGTACGAATGCGCCATGCGAGACCATACCAAGCTCAGAAAAGTTTGTACTGGCCGAAGAAACCGAAAAGGCTCTGAGTGGCTTGATTCGGTCAATGCGCAGTGGCTAACAGCCTACAGCCTAAACACCTGAGTAGTTACTATTTTTTAGCCAATTCATCCCGGACGGCCACACCAATCTTTTCCAGCACGTAGGGCTTTTTGACGTAGGCGCCGGCCCCCAGATTCTGAGCTTCCTTAACTCGATCGGTTTCGGAAAACCCGCTGACGATGATCGCTTTCTGCCGGGGATTGATCCCGATAACCCGTTTATAGGTCGAAAGACCATCGATCCCCGGATCCATGATCATGTCCAGAATCAGGATATCGGCCTTATTTTCCTTGAGATACTTCAAGGCCTCTTCGCCGCTGGCAACCGCATTGACCTGGTAGCCAAGTTCCTTAAGCAGAGCGGTTGCCACTTTTCTCTGCCCCTCCACGTCATCCACCACCAGAACCGATTCCCCGTGACCCATGTATTCCTCAATGGGCATCTTCTGCGCCGCTTCACCCATCTTTTCCCTCGTCACGGGGAAGTAGAGGGTAAAGGCAGTCCCTCTCCCTTCGACGCTTTGCACATCAATGTAGCCTTTATGATCCTTAACGGCCCCCCAGACAATCGCCAACCCCAGCCCCGTCCCGCTGCGCCCCATAGACTTCTTTGTAAAAAAGGGCTCAAATATCTTATCCATATCAGCGGAGGGAATGCCTCGTCCCGTATCGGATACCGTCAGAACCACATAGTCCCCTTCCTCCACCTTGTCATAACCCCGAACGGCCTTGTCGAGATAACGGTTCTCTGTCCGGATACCCACCTCTCCACTGCCGACAATAGCCTCCGCTGCATTCGACAGCAGGTTAAGAACGGTTTTTTCCAGATGGACGGGAGATCCCTTGATGCGAAGCAAGTCCTTGGCAAGGTCTATCTTGAAGTCCACACGGGGGTGATAGTCTTTTAATCTTTCAAATTCCGGGGTTGCAAGAAGATTGGAAACGACATTGTTGAAATCGACTACCTCGGATACTGTGACGCCTCTTCTGGCCAATGTCAATAAGTCCTGAATGATGGCGGCGGCCTTTCCACTGGACTTAAGAATGTTCGCGGCATATTCCCGTATGGGATTGCCTTCAGGTATCCTTTCCATAAGCAGTTCCGAGTAGCCCGAAACAACGCCAAGGACGTTGTTGAGATCATGGGCGACCCCTCCGGCCAACTGGCCCAGAGCCTCCATCTTCTCTGACCGCTGCAAACGCTCCTTCAAATCCCTCTTTTCCGTCTCCTCCCGGTTGCGCTCCGTAATATCGCGGTGAAAACCCTGAAGATAGGATTCCTCACCGTGAGTGACCAGGTTGACCGAAACCTCCATCGGAAATACGTGGCCATCCTTGTGATAGTGTTCGACTTCGAAGGTCAATGCTTCCCCGGCCAAAACGCGGCGCCTCCTTTCAGGAAAATGTTTAGCAGATTCGGGTGTATCCAAATCTTTCATATTCATTTGCTGCATTTCCTGTTTGCTGTAGCCGTGCATCCGGGCAAACGATTCGTTTACAGCAAAAAAATTGCCCTCATCAGACATAATAACTATTCCGTCAACAGCTCTGGAAAACAACGCCTGGTAACGTGCCTCGGTCTTGCGTACCGTCTCCTCGTTCCTTTTGCGCTCGGTGATGTCGCGTGCAAAGCCGGTTGTCCCGGTAACATTGCCATTTACGTCGAATAGCGGCGCCTTGTAAGTCTCAAACCACTTATCCACGCCTTGATCGTGAACGACCTCTTCGACGGCTTTCTTCTGCCGGGTACGCATTACTTCAAGATCGTCAGAGCGATAGGCCTCGGCGAGATGCTTAGGCCAAATATCGAGGTCGGTCTTACCGATAAGATCATTTGTTGAAGGCAAGCCGCAAGAACGGGCGAACATTTGGTTTACCGCAACAAAGCGACCTTCATGGTCCTTCATCCATGCGAGAAAAGGCAGGTTGTCAATGATGGCAATTAAGTCCATCCTGTTCTTGTTCAGCGCCTCCTCCGTCCGCATGCGTTCATCGATTTTTATTTTCAGGGCTTCGTTGGTGGAATGAAGCTCAAGCGTGCGTTTCTTTATCTGATCTTCCAGATGGTCCCTGCCGATTCGCAACTTCATTGACATCTTGTTGAATGCATCTGATAGATCAACCAATTCCCTGCTGTCGGATAGTGAAATAGCATCTCCAAGATGTTCTTCGCTTCCGGCAAGCTCAAGCGCCTTGTCGCGAATTACACCGATAGGTGCAATAATAAAGCGTCTATAGAGGAAAAATTGGGTACTCAATAAAACTATTAAGCCAATAAGGAGTACAATAGATAATTCTAATGACACATTAGACGCTTTTGCATACGCGTCGGCAAGGGGTATGCGCATGGAAATTACACTGGCTAAATCACCGATTTTTCGATGAAAAGCCTTATCCGCTCCATACTTACGCAACAACCCAGCCGGCGCCTTCCCTGGTTCGCTGTGGCATTGGAGACAGGCCCCTTCGATGATTTCTCCTCTTCTCAAGACGATAAGATATGGTCTGCCATTAATTGTATGAACGTCTGAATGCGATTCGAGATTTTTATCTGTTTTAAATTTCTCTATAAAAGCCTTCTCATAATCATCGGCTTCGTTCTCAGGATTTCTTGCATCGATCGAGGCATCTTTAACGTAATATCCAAAGGGATTGATTGATTGAAAATATTTATGGATTTCTCGATTGGCATAGATCGAGGTCATCCAAGAGGGTTCAAAAAAATCCTTAGAGCGAAAAGGGGCTGTCCATTCAAGAAATTTTGGCTTCAAATTCTGTGAGAAATACATATGAGTCGCTAAATTACGGTCGAGAATTATACGTGCCTTGGATTCTGCTTCACGCAAAGATTCATGGCGCATACTATGATTGACGAGAATAATGATTAAGGAAGCGCTTATAACAAAAAAAATTACGATGCATATCGCTACTATATGCGTCAATTTAAGATTGTGATTTTTTCTAATCATCAGCAAGCCATTCTCTTATTTGTTCACGTCGGTGGAGTCAGACCAGCCCAGCCGTAGATCTCAGCGTTCAGGGTGGCGACAAGATCCGGTCGATCGGCGCCGGCGAGATCATCGCGTACGGGAAATCCCTCGGCGCCGATGCAGTAGGCCAGCAGGCGATAGGACGGGCGAAGGCCCTTTACTGCATTCGGGTCGATCGCGACCGCCTGGCCCGGGAGCGTGGTGTTGATTTCGTCGCGCTGATAGATTGCGTCGAATCCGGCGATACCCCAGCGACCGCTGCGCCGTTCGGTACGGTACAGGAATCGCGCGTGGCTGGAGAGTATTACATCGATACCCTGCAAATTCAACGGGATGTCGATGATTCCGGCCAGGGTCGCGATCGCGCGGTCACGCGACAGGGTGACGAGGATGGGGCCAAGCCGGTGGCTGGCGCACACATTGCGGCTGGCCATCTCTTGCGAACGATGTACGAATTCGTGACCGCTGGCATCGATCCAGCTCAAACGGACGCGCGAGTCCTCATGAAAGCAGGCGCGCATCTGCTCCCACAGGCCGAGATCGCGGCTCAACCGTTCGCGCAGGATCAACTGCGTAATCTCGGAAATGTCTGCGGCATCCAAAACGGCGCGTGGCACAAGTTCGGTCATCGGTTACCTCCTGCTGCGGGCTGCGACTGCATTATCCGCTGTATGTGGACCCCGACGAAAACCCTAACGGGTCCGGGATTAAGACAATATCACGGAGGAGACAAGCGCCGTATCCGCGCCGTCAATCCGTTTGATAAGACATTGCTTTCCGATGGGTGAAATATAGAAGTTTCACATGCATGTCAACATTTTTCATATTATAAATTGACAATGCCATAAATTGTGATAAAATCGATAGTAAAGACTGAATGATAGGAAGGTACAAAATGTTTCAGATCGCATCGTATGAGACGTATCAGGATGGCCAGATAATTTTCAAAGAGGGCGACAACGGCGACTGGATCTATGTCGTTGATGAAGGCGAAGTCGATATCTCCAAAAATGTGGGAGGTCAGCAGATAGTCATCGAGACCTTGAAGGAGGGTGACGTATTTGGCGAGATGGCCTATATCGAAAAGCAACCCCGATCTGCAACGGCTACTGCCAGGGGGAAGACGGTGGTTGGCATCATTGACCGGAACTTCTTTGATACTGAATTCAACAAGATATCTGCCGACTTCCAGAAAGTTATCAAAACGGTGGCATTCCGCCTGAGGAAAGTTACCCAGAAGTCTGCGGATGCGCAGAATGGAAACGGCGATTAAATCGGCATATTCCGATTCTCCACAGATGATCATTATCGCCCCCAATCAACGTCCACCCCTCCTCGTCCAATTGGAATCGTTAAAGACAAGTAAGCAGGTCACTCAATACCTGATTGTCCTGTCCCTCGCGAACCAAATGGCTAAAATGGTACATCCAGACCAGAATTACCTGACCGCGGCCTCATACTACCCCCTGATCGAAGAGGAAATATTCACACGGGCTGCCCTTGACAATGTCCTGCTCCCCCAGCTCAGCAAGTCGGAGGCATTTCTTGCCTGAGTGCGTCTGAGAATCAGGGAATTTATATAAAATCCCCCCGCCCCCCTTTGCCAAAGGGGGGTAAGGGGGAATTTTCATGCTTCGGTGAGCTCGCTTCGAGCAGGGGTGTTATTATTATCATTGAATTTCTCTACAGGTATGACTATGATGCTGGACGGCATGAAGACACAAAAAGGGGGATAACCATGAGAATCGCAGTCATTTCCGACATCCATGATAATGTGTGGAAACTCGAAGCCGCCCTCATCAAAATTCGGGAACAGAAACCTGAGGCGCTGATCTGCTGCGGAGATTTATGTTCTCCTTTTGTTATCGGCTTGATGAAAGAGGGCTTTCCTAAACCGATCCACATTGTGTTCGGCAATAACGATGCCGATCTATACCGCATCACACAGCAGGCGGCATCCGATCGGGTGATGTTCTATGGCGAGTTTGCCGAGTTTATGGTTGAGAATGAGCGGCTGCGGCCCCGCCAGGAGTTTATTGACCACGCGACCAAGATGGATCGCTTTTTTGACTCAGCCAATCATGGCAAGCGCATTGCGGTTAATCATTTCAATTACCTTGCCGGGCCAATAGCAGCATCAGGTAAATATGACGTCGTGTTCTACGGCCACAACCACCGATGTAGTCACGAGCGCCTGCGCCAGATCGACATCATCAATCCCGGCGCCATTATGGGCTACAATCCATTGGCCAAAGGAGAGAGAAAGAACATCGACTCGACGTTCCTGATTTACGACACGACGGAGGTTGTTGCGCCAGGTTGGTACGAAGTCGTCGCCGAAGCGGAAGACAGTAAGGTCAGACAAGTCGCGCGCGAATATAACCCGGTCCCGATCGAAGCGTTCAAATTGTGAGCCATAAGTATTTTTTTGACGCTGCGGGAGAGTTAACGAACATGATTTCCGGCGACGCCAGAAAGAGACTCCGGAACGAAAATATGAAGATCTCCGCATCGATCCCTTCCGTGGTATCGGGGAAAGATCATACTCTCAAGCACGCAATGAATGTTGCGAGCATTGTGATCCCCTTCACTACAGTCGAGGCCCCGTTTGTTGTGGATGTCTGCATTAAGGAAAATACAGGTTAACGCAAGAGGAGCGTTTCGGATATCCGCCTGAAATTTTGCGCTACTCGAGACGTTGGTTCCGTTAGCACTATCAACTCCTGTCTCAATATGGATTTTGGAACTTCATCGTCTACCGCAATATACCCGAGATTGTGCAGGGAGAAACCCAAAAACTTTTTACAGATCGAATCAAGATGGGAAAAAAGGCGGTCCGCTTCTTTTTCATCGTTGACACTGTTCACTACAATACTAAAGGCCTCACGACCGAATACTTGGAACATGACCTTGATCATGGAGTAGGCGTCAGTCAGGCAGGTAAGTTCCCTGTTGATGACCACAATATTCTTTGATGCCAAGAGATTGAACTGAAGGACTACCTCTGAAATACCTGCGCCCGTATCCAGAAGGATCACATCATAATCAGTGAATGAAAGGATCATGGCCTTGATGAGTTCGATCTTCTCAAGGAGGAGCTGCGCCATCTCGCGGACGCCCGAACTGGAGGGAATAAGATCGAATCCGCCCTTTGTCGGGATGATCACATCTTTTAATTCCAGCTTTCCAAAGATGACGTCCTGCAAAGTGTGCTGGGGGTTCATTCCCAGCATAATATCAATATTGGCCAAGCCGAGATCGCAATCCACGACAAGTACCTTTTTCCCCCTCTTCGCCAGGGTCGCGGCGAGATTGATGGATACAAAGGTTTTTCCTACCCCGCCTTTGCCGCTTGTTACCGATACAATCAGAGGTTTTTTTGTCACATGATGCTCCTATCCATTACCTGATATTCGTTATATGCATGGCGAGAGCGGTCTTCTCCTCCGCACTCACGGCCATAGCCGCTATCCCCGTGACACGACCGAAAGAAATCTGATTTTTCCCCATTTTTTTTGCTTCGTACAATTCCGAATCTGCCTGCCTGAAGAAGTCAGCAACGCTTATTTGGGCATGCGCCTCATAGGTGGCAAGACCAAGGCTAACGGACAGATGTTCCATGATATCCTCATGCAGCGTGGAGGCCAGTTTCGCCACAGAATTATGAATGCGCTTTGCTATATTGAAGCAATCGTTTGTAGTTGATGTAGGCATAATGACAGAAAACTCATCGCCGCCAAACCGGCAAGCAAAATCTGTAACACGAACAACGTCCTTAATGATTCCTCCTATAGTCGTAAGGAATCGGTCCCCGGCATCATGACCAAGGGCATCATTGACAAGCTTAAAATTGTCTACATCCATCATCATGAGTGTGCACGGTTGCCCTGTACGTCGCGTACGCGAAGCTTCTGCATCCAACTGGATGTAAAAAAACCTCTTATTGTAAAGACCCGTAAGTTCATCCGTCAGGAGGAGGGATTTCAGGTTATTGTTTTCCTTTTCAAGCGCCTCGATCCGCCTGCGAAGTTCATCTTCAGATTTGCCTACTGGTCGCTTCATCTGCTGATTACTCTGATAAAATCTCACTTTTTATGTACGATGAGAATGAGGATAAGAAAAGCCGTCTATTCAAGGTGATTTTATCACAATATCTCGCATTTAGATAGGAACAAAAGGAGTTCACTTATTTCACCTCGCTTTCATTATTCTGCGTAATCGGCATATAACGATGAAAACTTAAAAAATAATGGTCATCAAGGCATACGCTTTTTTAAGGGCGCGAGACTTTGAATGCGGATACAATTGCGTGATGTGGAGAGAATGCTCTTATCACGGAGGTTTTTTAATTCTTTATTGATGCTCTCCCGGGAGACGCCAAGCATGTTTCCCAATTCCTGCTGAGATATTTTTAAGATGTATTCATTGGGGCTCTGCTCGTTTATGGTCTGCAATTCGGCCATTTTGACAAGCCTCTGTGCCAGCCGGGCCGGCAAATTCAGAAAACACATTTCCGCCAGGCGTTCATCCGTCCTGCGCAACCGCATGGACAGAGCGGAAAGGACGGCCATTACGGCGCTATCATTATGAATGAGAAAGGAAAGAAAGTCATTACGATTTAGGACGTAGAGCTGTGAATCCTCAAGCGCAGCCGCATCGGCTGAGCGGGGCAGGCCGTCAAGCAGGGACATCTCGCCCAGAAATTCGCCTTCATCGAGAATCGCCAGCGTTACCATATCAATCCCCCGGGAGAGAGAGATCTTTATCCGCCCCGTATGAATGATATACAGCGCGGTGCCTTCATCACCCTGCCGGAAGAGCATCTCCCCCTTCAAGAGACTTCTCCGTCTCAGCAGACTCGCCAGATACTGCTGGTCCACCTCCGAAAGGGATGCAAATAGGGGAATATTTTTTACTACATTAATCAATACATTAATCGATGCAATCATTGATCAGATTGTTCAAAATAAGCAATGCCTTATCAAACTTACACCTTAATCCAACGGCGCTGGAGACTGTAGTAAAGGAGCAGGCCTGCCAGGTAGGCCACCCCCATATTCCACATCGCCGTACCGGCAGTGATAAGGAGGACGAAAAGGTTCTCTTTCTTGAGCTTGACATCCTTAATAACCAGCGCCAGTTCAACCCCGGCGAAAAAAAGGACCACCCCCAGGATTGAACGCGGAAAGACCTGGAAAATGAGCGACACGGAATCGCTTAAAAAAAGCCCTGTGAGGAGCACGATCACGCCAATAATCACCAGCGCTCCGCCCGTTTTGGCGCCAAAACGGATGTGTCCGGCCATGCCTCCCGCGCCATGGCACATGGGAATCCCTCCCATAAACGCACTGATCAGGTTCATGACGCCGTGATCTATGGAGACGATTTTTGCGGTGGTCTTGCGGTTGGGAAAGTATTCGTTGTTTTCGGCCACTGTCCCGATGATGGCATTGCCAAGCGTAAGCGGTGCCTGCGGGAGCCCCAAAATGACAGCACCGGCGAGAAAGTCCTGCCATGACATGCGGGCAAGCGTCAATTCGGGAAACCGGAAGCGTATGGAAATTTGAGCAAAGGCTCCCAATAAATCCGGTTTTTGCAGAAAGGCGAGAACGACCCCGTATACGAGCAGGATCAGCATGGCCGGAAACCTCTTGCTCTTGAGAAGAAGCAGGGTGATGACAAGGCCGCCAATCGCAAGCAGCGGCTCTCCTCTCATCATGCCCATTCCCTCTACGACGAAGCTAAAGCCCAACCCCAGCATAATGCCGCGCACCACCGGTTTCGTGGTAATCTTTTCAATCCAGGTGATGGCCCCGGTGAATCCCATCAAAAGCCAGAAAAGTCCCGTGAAAATCCCTGATCCCCAGATCATGCCGTGGGTAATCGAGCCGGGATGGGCAATCGCCATCCCGCCGATCGCCTTCATGGGCTGGATGGGAACGGGTGTCCGGAAATAGAGCCCGACAAAAATTTTAAAGAACCCGAAGGCGACAAGAATTCCAAGGGGATCCATCTTATTGAGGGTGATATAACCGACAACAAAGGGGATCAGGGTGCCCAGGTCCCCGAAAGCACCCGCAAACTCCATTTTGTTATATTCATTCCCCCACAACTGCATGGTTATTCCCTTAAGAAAGCAAGATGGCTGCCTCAATAACATGCCATGCTGACACATTGCAAAGAAACTTCTTACTACTTTATGGCTAACTAATATGAAATTATAACACTTTTTTCCTGGTAAGTAAGGCCAACGGAAAGCACCAGCGCCAGGATAATTTCATTCTTACCGTCGTTATCGAGATCCTTCAATTGATAATCAGCGATGTAGCCGTCGATTTCTTTGGTTTTCCAGTTTTCCGCAAGCTTTGAGCCATCCCACTCAAGATCGTATATTTCTCCGGACATGAACATCCTCAGATTTTTGAACAAACTTCCCGTAGCCGAGATGTTTTTCACAATAATCAGCTCCTTTTTCCCATCCTTGTTTGCGTCGTAGCTGATGATCCGTAAGTTGACAAAGGTTTTATCATTGAAATCATCGATGTGTGATTTCTGACGGTTGTGATTAAAATAATTTTTACTGCCGCCGTATTCTTCATTGCTTTTCCAGAGCAACTCCTTATTTCCTCCGGAGGTGTGAATCTTGGAAAGGAGCTTATCCGTCTTGTCGTATATGACGAGACAGTCGTCTTCGTCAAGGGCGATGATCTTTTCAGTGCCGTTATTTTCCAGGGTATCGAGAGCAAGGCCATAAACGGAAAGACCCTCTGGAATTTTCATCCTTTTATTTTCCCGATATTGCTTTCCATCCCAGATAATTTCTCGAATAGGAGAATTATAAGGTCCGTCAGTTCCAAATCGTTGCCCCAATAACATGATAGAGCCCGAGGAATCATTAAGGGCTCTCAAAAACCAGGGCAGCTTAGAGGCGATTGTGGTGAACTTTACTTCCTTCCACTCAATTATAAAAGAATCAAGCGCATCGCCTACGATATTGGTTATGATAATTTCTTTGGTGCCGTTTTTGTTGATATCGGCTATATCTACGGAGAGATAATTATCATGCTTTTGTCCCGGCATCTTTTGGATAAGCGTTAAATTCGCGCCCTTTTTCTGGTAGATAAATATGTTGGAGGAATCAATTATAACGCATTCGTTCAGGCCATCGTTATTTACATCACCGATGTCCATTCCCTTGAATTCTATTCCGAACTCCTGGCTCATCCAGAAAAATTTTCTGTCCGTTCTGTCCGGCGCCTGGGGGGAGTTTATGGAATCAGAGTTGATCGGGATGGCCGTTGAGGTTCCTTTTTTACCGGTTTTCATGCCGGCAATGATTGCTTTTTCTCGAGCCTCCTGTAAAGACGATTGCTCCGGCGCTGGTGAAGGCGCTGCAGTGGGCGTTGTTACCCCGGAAACGCCGCCTGTGATGTAATTGCTGATCCTTTGTGCAAAATCGTTAATCTTTGGTATGATTTCGTCTAAGCCCTGCGACTGGGCGAAGATACCCACAGAGGATTTATAACTGCCTATGTCGACGAGTTTGCCGTCGATGCTCACGTTATTGCCGATTTTTGTGATGCTTCCCCATACCACGAAATCAGCATTCATCTTCTTGCCCAATCCATAAACGTCGGCTGCGGTCAGCTCTTTTTTATCCGCTTCCTTGAGATTGGCAAGCACCGTATCTTTAGTGATTACTTCTATCTTATCATTCGCAGAGATGCGGGAGTTCAGCATGTCCCAGATACCCTGTTGGACATACTCAATATTTTCCGCACTATGTACAGAAAAGGGCAATACGGAAAGGATTGTTTTTTCCTTGGACCACGCAGTTGTTCCCGTTGACAGGAAGAAAAAAATCAATACTGTTAATCTTAAATATTTCCCCATTTCTTTCCCTCTTGAGTAACAAATTTTTAATCCTTTAAAATTATAGATGTATATCTTCGCGGTGATTTTTTTTCCTGAAAAAAGCCTGCATGCGATTTAGTAAATTTTTTGCCTGGTCGAAGATATAGGGGTGTCTTTTTCTCAGATCCTCTATTATTCTGCGGAAGAAAGGAACTTCCGGCGCCAGGATGAGCGCCCCGATAAAAAGAAAAAGTATCCCCTGTAAAACAGGCAAGAATAAACCGATGATCCCAAGAAGCACAAAAAACCACCCGAAAACATGCCGGTAAACCTTTTTCATTCGATACCTTTCCAATTCTATTTTTATATTAAGACAACAAGCATTGCAATTTAATTTTCATCTTACCGGTTATGAAGTAAATATCTTGACTACCATGTGTGAGTTAATATAGAAATAATAAAATTTATTGTGATGTTAAATTAGGCTCGGCAATTTCCGGGCAACAACCCGGATATTATTTCGAACCCTGAAGTGAGGAACGCGGCCTTGATTTCCCGTTATTCAAGAAAAGAAATGAGCGAGGTGTGGAGCCAGGAGAACCGGTATAAAAAATGGCTCGAGATCGAGATTTTAGTATGCGAAGCCTTGGCTAAGCGGGGGGAAATTCCTGATTCTGCG
>DATESZ010000244.1:0-26385 GCA_035283845.1 Syntrophales bacterium
TGGAACAACGCTTCCCGCCTCGCGACGGGATGTATTTCCTACCCGAACAGGTGGCAGAGTACGACAAGAAGCGCATGACTGTCCGGGAAGTCTTGCAACTTCAACTTTTCGTTATTGACGAGTCTTCTGCCATTCAGTGGCTCAAGCAGCAACTCACTAAGAAACCCCAGACCTTCCAGGAACTTCACCCGCAGTTCCTCAAGGAGATCGGTGGCTGGCAGAAACACGAAAAACCGCTGGAACTATCCGAGTTGTTGGAGCAGAACTTCCTGCGCTACGACGGCAAAGGGGAGGTGCTGAACCAGATTCACAGTTACCTGTCCTCCAACTTCAAGGAGCTGCGCAACCTGCCCAAGGACGACGAGAGCCTGCGTGCCAAGGGCAAGGACCGCTGGTACGTGTCCGATCCGAACAAGGCCGGCGACCTGGAGAAACTGCGCGAGCGGTCCCTGCTCAAGGAGTTCGAGGAATACCGGGCATCCAGTCAGAAGCGTCTGAAGGTGTTCCGCCTCGAGGCCGTCCGCGCTGGCTTCAAAAAGGCATGGCAGGATAAATCGGAAAATGGTTATCGCATCATCATCGAGGTAGCCAAGAAGATCCCGGAGAATGTTCTCCAGGAAGACCCCAAGCTCCTCATGTGGTACGATCAGGCAATGACAAGAACAGGAGAATAGCAAAGGAGAACATTTATGTTAGAAAGACTTCAACTCAAGAATTTTACGGCATTTGAGAATTTGGATATGGAGTTTTCAAGTGGTGTAAATATTCTTATTGGCGATAATGGCACAGGGAAAACCCATATCCTAAAAGTCCTCTATGCAGTTTTGTCAGCTCTACATGCAAAAAAACGTGTTTCAGACAAAATGGCTGGGGTCTTTATGCCAAGAAACAAAATGTTAGGAAGGTTAGTAAAGCGCACAAAAGGAAGCTCCAAGGCAAGGGTCGCTATCTCTAAAAATGGGAAACAACTAAGTCTTTCCTTTAGCAATCACACCAAAGAAACCTTGAAATGGCGTAACGGCTGGAAGGACGAAAAAATGAGTCCCTCTGTCTACATTCCAGTGAAAGAAATGTTAGCCAATGCACCCGGATTTATTTCGCTTTACAATGCGCACGATATACATTTTGAAGAGGTTTATGCAGATATAATTTATAAGGCGTTTCTTCCTCAATTGCGGGGTAAAATTTCAAAGGAACGCAGAGAATTGCTTACAATGATTCAAAGCATCATTGAAGGTAAAGTAATCTCGAAAGAGGAGAATTTTTTCTTGAAAAACAAGGAAGGTGAATTGGAGTTCACTTTGGTTGCTGAGGGGATGAGGAAACTTGGATTACTCTGGCTACTTATTCAAAATGGCACGCTACTAAATGGGGCAAAACTTTTCTGGGATGAACCTGAAACAAATCTTAACCCATCTATGATAAAACCCGTGGTAAGAATCCTGCTTCATTTACAACGCAGTGGTGTGCAGATATTTATAGCTACTCATTATTATGTAGTTCTGAAGGAATTTGACCTTCAAAAACAAAAGCAAGATTCAGTGAAATTCTTCTCGCTAAGTCGGGATGAACAAACGAAGAAAATTAATTTTCAGAGTGGTGAGAACTATGTAGATATAATCCCTAATAAAATTTCAAAGGCATACACCGAGATTTACGACGATGAAGTGCGCAGAAATCTGGGAGGAATTATTAAATGACAGTCCTCACTGAAGGAAATCTTCAAATCGCAATACCCACCGGCATACCTGCCAGAAAATTTGATGATGCTAATCATGGATTGGCGCACTGCATGAAGGCCGTTGACTTCGTCGTCGAGCTTACTGACCGTTATTTTTTTATCGAATTTAAAGATCCACAACACCCTAACAGTCAGAACAAAAATAGGGAAACGTTCATTCGAGAATTCCTTGCTGGAACAATCGACGAAGACTTCAAGTACAAGTACCGGGACTCTTTTCTCTACGAATGGGCATCCGAGCAAATAAAAAAACCGATCTACTACTTTGTTCTTGTGGCCTTAGACACGCTTACTGAAGCGGATCTGATGGCTCGTACTGATTCCTTGAAGCGTGCAATACCTATTGACGGTCCGCAATCTGGTCAGTGGAAGAGAAAAATTGTTGATGGGTGCGCTGTGTTCAATATCGCTACATGGAATAAAAACTTATCATCCTATCCAGTGTCGAGGATTACCCCGTAAATGAATGGCGATTGGTACTACAGCTCGGACCACGGGCAACTCTCTCAGGTCATCGAAGCTCAGACGCTCTGGGGTGAGACGACCTGCCGGGTGTGGCTGCCAGGTTGCAAACGTAATACCAAGCGCCTGAAGGGCAGCAGCTATGAGTAGCTGGCGTGATCAGATTCTCAAGGAATTCACCCCGCAGGTTTCGCGGCTTACCCTGGTGGCGGACCCGGATGGGTTGCTGCTGGAGGAAGGTATACTGGAGGGCATCCGGGAGCGGGGATTTGAGCTCATTCCTTTTGAGGACCCTGTCGCTTTCCGCTATGCCTACGAATCCGGGTTCCGTTCGCGGTGGGATTGCGGGGAACAGACCGACCTTGTGGTAGTGTTGCGATCCCAGGCCAACGACCTCAGCACATTGCCCTTCGATTTGCTGCAGGCGGGTCGCAAGCTGTCCTTCAATCTTGGCGACATCTTTCCGACGCTCAGTTATCCCATCATTACTGTCCTGGATCGTGGCGATCTTGACGCCTTGTACACAGCCCAGAAGCGCCATACGCCCGGGCAGCTCGGTGATAACACAACCAAGGAGTTCGTCCTTAGGCATGTTTTTGAGATCGCAGTGGAGCTCATCAAGCAGCCATCCGATCTGCTGAGGGTACTCCTGCGCCGTCACTACCGCGGACAGCGCATACCCGGGGTTCTCGACAACCGCTTCATCCAGATTCTCCG
This sequence comes from Syntrophales bacterium, assembly GCA_035283845.1. Taxonomy (GTDB): domain Bacteria; phylum Desulfobacterota; class Syntrophia; order Syntrophales; family JACQWR01; genus DATESZ01. The sequence goes on from DATESZ010000244.1 coordinate 2,921, forward strand.
GCAAACTGACAGCTTCGCCGGGTGGCCTCTGGAACGAATCGTTCCGGATCGGGAAGCTTTTTTGTCTTTCCTGCAGGAACGCTGGCCATTGTTCCTGAATCGTGGGCATGTTCAGGACACCCAGACCGGTGTAGAAGAATATGCCGGATACATCTTCCAGATACCGGGACCGCCGGATCTGCCGTTTGATCACCATGATGTCCGTGTTTACATGGACACCTTCTTTCTTGAAGGTCTTCTGCGCCCGGTACCCCACGAGCAGGCGGGAATGATTGCCAAGACGTGGGCTGGCATTGGCGTCCGAACCGACTCTGCAGGAGATCGAACGCGCCGTCTGGAAAAGCTGCTCACATGCATCCGCGCTGCTATTCCGGCTGAGGATGTTCGATATGGAGATTGGTTATTGTTTGCCCGCGGTTGGGCGGAGTTGATTGCCATTGCCTATGAGGTGCCCACTGATGCCAAAACCGACCAAGGAATCAAAGAAATTCAGATCCACGTTGACCATGCCTTCACTTCCTGGTTCACCAGGAGGTTCGCCGGGCTCGTCAACCTACCGTCCGCGCCACCGGTCATGCTCCATCACCTGCCCCGGTACCTGGCGCGCCAGGTGGTCGAGGACAAGACGTTCAAGGCCGCTCTCCTGGTGATTGACGGGCTGGCCTTAGACCAGTGGATCGCGGTGCGTAAAACAATTGCGTCCCAGCGTCATATGATCCGCTTCCGGGAAAACGCCGTGTTTGCCTGGGTTCCGACACTCACATCGGTCTCCCGGCAAGCCCTCCTCGCCGGCAAGCCGCCGATCTTCTTTCCGAACAGCATCCTGATGACCGAGAAGGAATCTGCCTTGTGGTCGCAGTTCTGGGCAGATCAGGGACTGACGCCGAACGAGATCGCCTACGCCAAGGGGCTGGGTGACGGGAACCTGTCCCCTCTCGAAGAACTCCTTTCCCATCCCAGGATAAGAGTGGCGGGACTGGTCATCGACAAGGTCGATAGAATCATGCACGGCATGGAACTAGGCACGGCGGGCATGCATAACCAGGTGCGTCAATGGGCGGAACAGTCTTACCTGGCCTCTCTTCTTGACCTGCTCCTAGACCGGGGATTCCGGGTTTTTCTGACATCAGATCACGGAAACATTGAAGCGGAAGGTTGTGGACGTCCCTCGGAAGGGGCAGTCGCCGACCTGCGCGGCGAACGGGTCCGCATCTATTCTGATCCGCTGCTTCGGAAAAGGGTCGCAGATCGTTTTCCGGATGCGGTGGAATGGCCGCCCATTGGATTGCCGAATGATTATCTGTCCTTGCTGGCGCCCTCTCGAAAAGCGTTCGTTCGTGAAAAAGAACATCTCGTCGGTCACGGTGGGATATCCATAGAGGAAGTCATCGTTCCTCTTGTTCTAATAGAGAGGAAGGCCGTATGAAACCAAAGAGTCGAATACAGCAGATCGGCATTGACAGGATCGTTCGCTTGGAATGGTTGGAACGAGCGGCTCAACTTGCTTTGGCCGGCAATCAGCCGAGCACGGTCAAGCAAAACATGTTGGAATTTTTAGCGACCAGTTTTCCAACATCCAACCCATCTGTCCGGGGGTCCCTTGCCAAAACGGTAACTATTTTGATGAATGTCTGGTTATCCGGTCCAAAGGAACTTGCCGATTTGAGGAAAGTCGGCTTGGAGTTGCTATGCATAAAGTCGGGCGGAGATCGTCTGGCAATACATTGGGCTATGCTTATGGCAACTTATCCCTTCTGGGGCGCCGTAGCGGGCCAGGCAGGACGGCTGCTGAGTCTCCAGGAAACCATCACCGCGGAACAGGTTCAGCGCCGCATCTGCGAACAGTACGGCGAGCGGGAATCCGTTTTCAGAAGGGTTCGTTACGTCCTTAGATCTTTTATTGCCTGGGGGGTGCTGCAGGAAACCGAAACAAAAGGCATCTATCGCCGTGGGTTGTCCTTATCTATTGATGATCCCCAATTCATTGCATGGTTGATTAAAGCTACCCTCCATGCAAAGTCCAACGGCTCGACCAGACTCGCAGACATGCTGGTAAGTACAAGTCTGTTTCCATTTCGTCTGAAGCGGACAACCGCGGAAAGTCTCTTAATAGCCTCACCAAGACTGGAATGCGTCCGCCATAACATGGATGATGAGATGGTTATGCTGAAAAAATCATAGCATCGCAAATTCTATTTTCTTTCCGGCAATGTCCGGTTACGATGACGTCAAACTTTGATGCTTGTGAAAGAAATAATGAGAATGCCGGTGTTTGTGAATTGACGGACCGTTGTAGTGCATATGTTCATGAATCAGGTTTACGTTGAGCAGCAGATCTTCATCTTTCAGAATTTCTTCAGAATCACCGATCTTCTCAATCGTGTGATCCTCAGACAGCAGGGCAACCCTGGTATGTAAATCATCTATCAGGGCCAGGTCATGGGTTGCTATCACCAGGGTCTTCCCGGCCTCATTCAAGGCAAACATGAGTTCTATGAGAAAACACTGCGTACGCGGGTCGAGACAATTGGTAGGCTCATCAAAGAGCAGCACCTCCGGATTCATTGTTAAAACCGAGCCGATGGCAACCTTTTTTTTCTCACCGCCGGAGAGCATATAAGAAGGCCTGTTCTTAAGATTTTCTATATTGAGCATCTGCATTACCTGAAAAGCCCGTTCCTGCGCTTCTTTTTCGCTTATTTCCAGTTGAAGAGGACCGTAAAGAAGCTCATCCAGCACCGTGGGACAGAAAAGCTGGACATCGGAATCCTGGAACACATAGCCGACCCGCTCGCGGAAAAAGCGCAGAAACCCTTTATCTTTCAGGGCCTGCGCCGATATCTCGCGCCCTCGGAAAAAATATTTACCCTTTGCATGGTGTATCAAGCCATTCATGATCTGCAGGAGGGTCGACTTGCCGCTGCCGTTGGCGCCGATAATGGAAAATCTTTCCCCCTCCCTGATGGTCAGGTTGACATCCCTGACGGCAGCGACCTTGTCGTAGTAACTATAACTTATTCCTTCCAGACAGATGATGTCTTCCACTTTTACCTCATATCCATAAAAAAAGTATCCCCATTAGGGAAAAAACAACACTAACCGCCCAGTCTCGCCGCTTAAGCTTCCCGACTCCGTAAATCCTGACGCTCTCGGAAAAACCCCTGCCGAGCATGGCCTTGAAAATCTCTTCGCACCGCAATTGGGTCTTTTTGAAGATAAAGGCGATCCTGCCGGCAATCCACCTCCTTGCCTCGGCGTTGCTTACCTGCCCCGCCAATCTGCTCTTTTTGGCAAGGTGCATATCTTCAACCGTCCTGGCAAAAATGAAGATGTACTTGTAAGAAAGGGTAATGATCATGAGAAAACCGTCAGCTATCCTCAGAATCTTGAGTGCTTTAATGATTTCAGGGAATGCGGTGGTATATAAAACGAAGAAGGAAAGAGCCAATGAGTTGGCTACCCGCAAGGTAAGCATTGCGGCCCCGTACATCCCTTCTCTGGTAATGCCGATTTCCGCGGGGATCCGGTAAATCCAGAAGCTGCAAGGTTTGGACAACTGCAGTATGGGCAGGATGATTTCCCCCCTGGTAATGATATTGCAGGCAGAGGGAAAGGAAATGAGAAAACCGAAGATGAAGCTTAAGAAAAGAACCCTCCTGTAAAAGGTGAAAAGATTAAGACGGGAGATGATCACGAGCAGGGCGACAAAGATTCCTATCAGGAATTCGGAAAAGATGTCTTTTTTCAGGCTGACAATGATGACGAAAACCAGCAGAAAGAGGACTTTTATACGGGCATCAATCTTCTGAAAGAAGTTATCCAGAGCAGCCGTTTCCCCCTGTAAATAGCCGGTCTTTATTATATCGGCAAGGCGATGAATACCCCTCTCGAGGAAGGGCGTTTTTATTTTCCCCTGACCCTGTCTGTAATCGCAGGTAGCGGGTTTTGCCAAGAGGAACGGGGGAACATTATTTTTCATTCTTCACTATTAACCTCAAAAGCAAGTACGTAACCAGACCAACGGCCAGGATTCCCAGGAATCCCGATGTGATGTACGATATCAACCGAAAAGACAGGGAAGCAGTTTCGCCGCCCAAATTATAGTCCGGGATCGGGGCCTTCCACAGATCCGATAACCTCATTAGGCCTTTTGGGGCGTAGCCGATGAGCTTTGCGAGTGTGTCCGCACCCCACTCGCCCCATGCGTCTCCGGCATTGAATTTTTTCGGAAGCAATATCCCAATGGGGGTGAGCAAAGTCATAATTGCAAGGCCAATCCATAGTTTTTTCTGCGATTTTGTCATGTCAGCCCGCCTTGACCGAAAAGGCATAGACCAGATCAGGTTCATGCTTGAAAAAATACTTGAATAATAAAAGGGTTGTGACTCCCTCGATGATACTGAACAGGAGAAGATGCCCCAGGGCCATCGCCGGAAGGGCAATGGAAAGAGGGTAAGGAGCATAGAGGGGCCTGCCGTCAGCGCCGCTGGCAATTAGTGGTTGAATCCCGAATTCCAAACCCGTAAGGATCGCGGCAACGGAAAGTCCGATGTAACCGGAAAAAAAGGCGGCAAAAAACAACCTGTTACCAGCTACGGCTTTTCCCCGGATCAGGTTGAACACCCAATAGGATACAAAAGGCATGGCCACCGCCATATTGAAACAGTTGGCGCCTATAGCCGTTATCCCGCCATCGCCGAAAACTATCGCCTGAATAATCAGCACTACGGATACCGCGATTACCGCGGCCCAGGGACCCAGCAGAATGGCAATAATGCCGGCGCCGACGGCGTGGCCGGTGGTGCCGCCGGGGAGTGGGACATTAAACATCATGATGAGAAAGGAAAAAACCGCCGCCATGGCCTGATAGGGGATATGTTTAACAGAAAGTCTTTTTTTTAACTTCCTGAGGGCAACGGACCAGAATATAAAAGACACCCCGTAGAGAGGCAAATAGGTTTGGGGGCTCAAATAACCGTCGGGTATATGCATAATTTTTCTTATTACTCTATTGGAAAACGCCTTTTTTTGTCAAGGGATAATTAGCCAACTCCATTGATTCTTGTTTCTCTAACCGTCCGACAAGAAATCACTACCGTTCAAACTTGCGGACGTCTGTGCAAAGGTTTTTTATTTCGACTTTTTTAGCTGCGGGAAATTGGCTAAGGATTCGATTCTTCCGGCGTAAATCGGTAGCCGATACCGGGCTCGTTTCGGAAAAATTTTGGCCGGGCCGGATCTTTTTCAAGCTTGTGACGCAACTGCGCCATGTATATTCTGAGATAATGGGTTTGCCCGGAAGCATTGGGACCCCATACTTCCCGTAAAAGTTGGGAATGAGTTATGACCTTGCCGGCATTCTTAATAAGCATGGTCAGGAGTTTATATTCCAGAGGAGTAAGATGCACTTCTTTCCCCTCGACGGAAACCGCCCGCCTCGCGAAGTCTACCAAAAGACCTTCCGTCATGAAATGAGTTTCCAGATTCCCCTGTTTTTTCAAGTCACGGTGACGGAGCGCAACCCTGATTCGTGCAAGGAGTTCGCCGGAGCCGAAGGGCTTGGTCAGATAGTCATCGGCTCCTTCATCAAGTGATTTTATCTTGTCTCCTTCCTGTTCCCTTGCCGACACAACGATGATCGGAATATCCGACCACTCACGCGCTCTGCGCAGCACCTCCAGTCCATCGATATCCGGAAGCCCCAGGTCAAGGAGGACGACATCCGGGTTTTGCATGGCGATCTGCGTCAGGCCATCGGCGCCGTTTATAGCTTCGCAGACCTCATACCCCTGGCTGGCAAGAGTAACTCGAAGAAATCTCCTGAGCTGGGGTTCATCATCTATAACTAAAATCTTTCCATCACTAATTCTCATAAGGCATTGCTTTCAAATTTCCTCGGGCATTGACGGCTGAGGTTTGACGGGGATAGTAAACGTAAAAGAAGCGCCTCCTCCGTCCCTGTTCCGCGCCTTGATATTGCCGCCATGAGCCTCAACTATGGCCTTGCAAATGGTAAGCCCAAGTCCGGTACTGCTCCCTGTCGAACCTGCCCTGGTGAATTTCTCAAAGATAACTTCCTCCAGCCCGCGCGGTATGCCTGGCCCCCGGTCGGCAATCTCTACAGTCACTATGTCGTCGTCTTTCCTCCCTGCCGATAACTCTATCGGAGTTCCTTCGGGCGTGAACTTGACGGCATTTTCGATAAGATTTGTCAGTACCTGTTCCATGAGCAGGCTGTCCACATGAATAAGAGGCAAAGCCGGCGGCAATTTTACGACCAAATGGCGCCTGCGCAGTTTCTCCAGAAATCTTTCATTCACCGTTCCTACGAGCTCTTCCAGGGACTGCCATTCAAGGTTCATCTTGACGCCATCGTGCTCAATCTTTGTCATATCAAGGATATTCCGGATCATTCTATTGAGCAGGTCTGCCTCTTCCCTGATCGTGGCCAGAAGTTCCTGCCGGGATTCAGGCGCCAGAGAGACTTCCTTGTCGATAAGCGAGGTTACCGCACCGGTGATTGCCGTGAGAGGGGTTCTGAAATCATGGGATACGGAGCTGAGAAGCGTATTCCGGAGGCTCTCGTGTTCAGCCTTTAAAAGCGCCTGGTGGGCTTCCGCTGCAAGCTTTGCCCTTTCTATGCCGATGGCCGTAATATTGGCTATATGCTCAAGAAAATGAAATTCTTCATTATCACGTATCGCCTTTGGCGTCTCCGGCAGAATTCCGAGCACTCCCAATATTCCCGACGATGACAATAGCGGCAGGTAAAGACCTTTGGCTCCCGGAAGCGTATCGGTGGCAAATCCCGCAGCCTGCCCGTGGTCATAAACCCACCTCGCCACTCCTGACTCCTGATGATCAAGGGCGTAGGTCCCCGATGCCGTAGAAGGCACAGTGAGAAATCCGGAATCATCGGGAACGAGCACGGCTGCTTTGCAGTCAAAATATTCATTCACCTGTCTCACGATTAATTCGCTGATCGTCCGGATTGACCGTTCTTTTACCATGTTCTTGCTCAGCTTATATAATGACTCTTTTCTGAGCTCGCGCTTAAGAGTTTCTTTTGCCTGCTTCCGTATCCTTACCGTCAGGCTGCTGATCAGCATGGCGGCGATAAACATCACGACAAACGTCAAGAGATACGTTAAATCGCTGACAGCGAACGTATTATAGGGAGGAACAAAAAAGAAATCGAACGCTGCCACGCTCAGCGCGCTGGTAAGCATGGACGGGACCATGCCGGTCCTGCTCGCGGTGTAAATAACGCCAAGAATGTAGATCATGGATATATTCACCAACTCGCTGTAAGGGAAGAGCAGCTTAGAAAGAACCGTGCAGATAGATACGACAACAACACTTTGCAGGTATTCCTTGCTTTCCGCTTCTTTGTGAAAGAAGCCAAGTTTTTTTACATTTTCCCCGGATTCTTCATCTCCTGTTATGACATGAATATCAATGTCCCCGCTGCCTCTGACCATCTCGTCCAGAAAAGAGCCGAACATCTTATCCTTCCATCTCGGATGGGTGGGTTTGCCGACGATGATGCGCGTCACATTCCTGCTTCTCGCAAAGGCCAGCACCTCTTCGCTTGCCTTGTTGCCGAAAAGCGTTACCGTCTCGGCGCCCAGTGATTCGGCAAATCTGATGTGCTCCGCCAACAACTGGCGCTCTTTCTCTGATGACCTGACTTGAGAGGGAGCATCCACATTCACCGCGATCCAGCCCGCCTTCAGCCCCTCAGCCATACGTTTCGCAGCACGTATCAATCTTATTGATCTCGGGTTTGTACCAACGCATACCAGGATTCTCTCATTTGCCGGCCATACCTCGGTCACGCCCCATTTTTCCCGGTAGGTGCGCATCTGGGCGTCTACTGTTTCAGCCGTCCGGCGGAGCGCGAGTTCCCGGAGAGCAATAAGGTTTCCTTTACGGAAGAAGTTCTTTATCGCCTGTTCGGCTATATCGGGGATGTATACCTTGCCTTCCTTTAATCTTTGCAGCAGGTCTTCGGGTCCCAGGTCGACAAGCTCAACCTCGTCCGCCCTGTCAAAAACAGAATCCGGCACCGTTTCTTTTACCGTAACGCCTGTTATTTGAAAAACCACATCGTTAAGGCTGCCAATATGCTGGACATTAAGCGTGGTAGCCACATCGATGCCTGCTTCAAGCAATTCGAACACTTCCTGCCAGCGTTTTTTGTGCCTTGTTCCGGGAACATTTGTATGGGCTATCTCATCGACAAGGATAAGACCGGGTTTGCGTGCCAAAGCCCCGTCGAGATCGAACTCACTGATTAAGCTTTCCCGGTATTTATAGAGCCTTTTCGGAAGTACGGGTAGCCCCTCAAGCAATAGTTCCGTTTCCTTCCTGTTATGGGTTTCTACAAGACCGACCAGGACATTAACGCCCTCTTCACGTTTCTTCCTCCCATACTCCAGCATGGCATAGGTCTTACCCACGCCCGGAGCAGCGCCGAAAAATATCCTCAGCCGACCCTGCCTGCTTCTTTTTTCCTCTTCGGTTACTCTACCAAGGAGCGCATCAGGGTCGGGCCTTTTAGGTTCTTTGTAATTCTCGTTCATAGTTATTTCTTTCGCAAGTTTAGCTGCCTATGGCAGCTCATCGAGGGCGATGTTTAATTTTACCACATTGACGACCGTTTCACCAAATATGCCGAAAAGCTTGTCTTCCCGATGTTTATCGACAAGCGCTCTGATCTTTGCCTCATCTGCGTTCCTCGCACCCGCCACCGATGCTGCCTGCAGAAAAGCTGCGGCCGGGCATATATGCGGATCCAGACCGCTTCCGGAGGAAGTTACCAGGTCCACGGGGATTTTTACTCCGGCCGGGATTATCGACCGTAGCGCCTTCACTCTTTCTTTTACGGTCTTTTCCAGGTTGGGATTGAGCGGACCAAGGTTGGAAGCGGCGGAAGAGGCGGCATTATAGGGGAACGGCCCGGTGGCGGAGGGTCGGGAATGGAAATAACGAGGACCATCGAAATACTGTCCTATCAGCGCCGAGCCTCGCGAAACTCCTTTGGAAATTATTATACTCCCTTCCGACCTGAACGGGAAAAATACCTTAGCGACACCCGTGACAGCGAGAGGATACAAGGCCCCTGTTATAAACGTCCATACCGCAAGCACCAGAAAAGATTTTTTTATCAACGCCAGCATTTCTCTTCCCTCTTTACACGATGTGCATGAACGAAATGATCAAATCGATCGCCGTGATTCCCAGAAAAGGCGCGATGATCCCGCCGATTCCGTAAATAAGAATATTCCTGCGCAGGAGCGCTGCCGCCCCGATAGGACGGTATCTGACGCCTCTCAGCGCTATCGGGATGAGGGCGATGATGATGATTGCATTAAAGATTACCGCCGACAGTATGGCGCTCTGCGGGGTATGCAGATGCATGATGTTCAGCACCGACAGAGTGGGGTAGGTCGAAGCAAAGGCGGCGGGAAGAATGGCAAAATACTTGGCTATGTCATTGGCGATGCTGAAGGTGGTAAGGGTCCCGCGGGTTATTAAGAGCTGTTTTCCTGTCTCCACAATCTCGATAAGTTTCGTGGGATTCGAGTCCAGATCAACCATGTTTCCCGCTTCCTTTGCTGCCTGAGTGCCCGTGTTCATTACTACGGCAACATCCGCCTGGGCAAGGGCAGGGGCGTCATTCGTGCCGTCTCCCGTCATGGCAACCATTCTGCCCTGAGCCTGGTACTCCCGTATCATCTTCAGCTTGGCCTCGGGAGTGGCTTCCGCAAGAAAATCATCAACTCCAGCCTCAGCGGCAATGGCCGCAGCCGTAACGGCATTATCGCCCGTGATCATGACCGTTGTTATGCCCATCTTCCGAAGTTCGGCAAATCGCTCCCGGATGCCGCCTTTGATGATATCGCTTAGTTTGATTACACCGAGCACTTTCATCGTATCGACAACAACAAGGGGCGTAGCGCCGGCAAGAGCGATCTCGTTTACTATTGAATTTATTGCAGGGGGCAGCCCAACTCCCCCCTTACCCAAATATTTGGTGATGGCGTCCAGCGCGCCTTTTCTAATTGCTCTCTTTCCTATGTTGATGCCGCTCATTTTTGTATGCGCCGAAAATGGAATGAATTCGGCTTCTAAAGGCGTCAACTCTCTATGCCGTATACCGAATCGCTCCTTGGCAAGCACCACGATGCTCCTGCCTTCCGGCGTTTCATCGGAAAGCGAGGCAAGCTGGGCAGCATCGGCCAGGTCTTTTTCCGAAACATCCGCCAGGGGGATGAATGCCGTAGCCTGCCTGTTGCCGAGGGTTATGGTGCCTGTCTTGTCGAGGAGTAAAACATCCACGTCCCCTGCCGCTTCCACGGCGCGGCCGGACATTGCTATCACGTTGGCCCGTATCATCCTGTCCATGCCGGCGATGCCTATGGCAGAAAGCAGACCTCCGATCGTTGTGGGAATGAGACAGACCAGCAGTGCGACCAGCACTGTTATCGTCACCGGGCTGACTTGGCCTGCCGATTTTACGCTGTATAACGAATAGGGCAGGATCGTTGCGGTGGCCAGCAGGAATATTATCGTCAATCCTGCGAGCAGTATGTCTAAGGCGATCTCGTTGGGTGTCTTTCTGCGCTTGGTGCTTTCTACCATGCTGATCATTCTATCGAGAAAGGTCTCACCGGGATTTGAGGTAATCCTGACAATCAGCCAGTCGGAAAGAACCGTTGTTCCGCCGGTAACGGCGCTCCTGTCTCCACCAGATTCCCGGATGACCGGCGCGCTCTCTCCGGTAATGGCGCTCTCATTGACCGACGCCATTCCCACGATTACCTCGCCATCCATCGGCACCAGATCGCCGGCCTCGATAAGAACGATATCTCCTTTTTTAAGCGAGGCGGAGGATACTGTCTCGCGGGATGACTTCAGGTCGGGCAATGAGAGCTTTTTTGCCGTCACATCCTTTCTTGATTGGCGCAAAGCTTCCGCCTGCGCCTTTCCTCTTCCCTCGGCTATGGCTTCCGCGAAATTGGCAAAAAGCACCGTGAGCCAGAGCCAGATGGAAACAAGCAGTATGAAAACCGGCGACTCTCCTTCGAGCACAAAAAAGGACCGGACAAACAGCGCCAGGGTAAGGATGCTGCCGACGAGAACGACAAACATTACGGGCTTTTTAATCTGGATACGCGGGTCAAGTTTAAGAAAAGCCTCTTTTATGGCAGTCACAACAATCTGAGACTTAAAAAGCTTCTGCTCTTTTCTCATATTTTTTCTCCCCATGCTTTATTGCTATCCGTGAAGCATCAGATGCTCGACTATTGGTCCCAGGGCAAGCGCCGGCATGAATGTCAGGGCTCCTACGATAAGGATCACTCCCGTCACGAGAAAAACAAAAAGCGGGGTATGGGTGGGAAATGTTCCTGAACCGGCGGGAACAGTTTTTTTGGATGCGAGCGATCCGGCTATGGCCAGGACGGGAATAATCACCCCATAGCGGCCGAAAAGCATCGCCAACCCAAGAATTACATTATAAAATACGCTGTTTGCGCCAAGCCCGGCGAAGGCGCTGCCGTTGTTGTTCGAGGCGGAAGAAAAAGCGTAGAGTGCCTCTGAAAAGCCATGGGGGCCGGGGTTGAAAATGCCTCCCAGCCCGGGTTTCACAACGACCGCCATCGCCGTGCCTAGGAGAACGCAGGCAATCGGAACAAGGATAACCAGCGACGCCATTTTGATCTCAAATGCCTCGATCTTCTTGCCGAGATACTCCGGCGTGCGCCCGACCATCAAGCCGGAAAGGAATATTCCTATGATTGCGAACACCAGCAATCCGTACAGTCCTGAACCCGCCCCTCCAAAGATGATCTCTCCCAACTGCATAAGAACCATCGGGATAAGTCCTCCGAGAGGCGAGAAAGAGTCGTGCATCGAATTTACCGAACCGTTGGAAGCTGCCGTCGTTGCGGCCGCCCAGATTCCCGAAGAGGTTATGCCGAAGCGGGCCTCCTTGCCTTCCATGTTCCCACCGGCCATTAAATCAGTTGCCGTCTGATCGACGCCCAAAGCCGTTAGTTTCGGATTGGCCTGATGTTCAAACCATATGGTGCCAGCCATCATCGGGATCAGGATGATGAGCATGACCGCTATCAAGGCCTGTCCCTGCCGTATGTCGCCCACCATGGCGCCAAAGGCGTAACAGAGGGCCGCAGGGATAAGGAGGATGGCGATCATTTCCAGCAAATTTGACAGCGGCGTAGGGTTTTCAAAAGGATGGGCGGAATTTACATTATAAAAACCGCCCCCATTCGTACCGAGCTGTTTTATGGCGATCTGCGAGGCAACCGGGCCAAGGGCTATCTCCTGATTGTCAACCTTTTTGCCTTCAGTAGTTGTTACGGACTGGATCAGTTTTACCTCCGTCTTCTCGGAGAATGTCTGCACAACACCCTGGGACACGAGGATGATTGCCAAAACAAGAGACAAAGGCGCCAGTACGTAAAGCACGGAACGGGTAAGATCGACCCAGAAACTGCCGATGGTTTTTGCCGACTGCCGGGCAAATCCCCGCACCATGGCGACGAGCACTGCCATTCCGGTTCCGGCGGAAAGAAAATTCTGCACGCCAAGCCCCGCCATCTGCACGAGGTTTGTCAGAGTGCTCTCTCCTCCATACGCCTGCCAGTTTGTATTTGTTACAAAGCTCACTGCCGTGTTAAACGCAAGATCAGGAGAAACGGCGCCGAATCCTCTAACATTCCAGGGCAGAATCCCCTGAAATCTCATCAATGCATAGAGAAACAGGAATCCGGCAAGATTGAAAAAGAGAACTGCCTTTGTATAGCCCTTCCATTCCATTTCCTCAGCCCGATCAATCCCGCAAATCCGGTAAATAAGTTTTTCCACGGGGCCGAGAATAATCCCGGACCAACAAGGCTTGCCTTCGTAAACTTTCAGCATATATATGCCCAGCGGCTTTGCCAGCAGCAACAGTAAAACAAAATAGAGGCCCATCTGCGTAACATCTTCAGGGTTCATGAGAAAACCTCCGGTTTCAGCAGAGCTATAAAAAGGTACACCAAAAGCCCTATGGCTATTATCCCCCCGATCCAATATGATATTTCCATCATCTTATCCCCGGATTCTTTGAATGAACTCAGTTAACCAGATGGTCACCACAAAAAAACCTATTGCTAAGAATAGATACATAAAATCCATTTTTGCCCCTTGCCTGTTAATGATTTCTCTATAGCAAAGAAAAAATAAAAATTCCGTCAAAAGCAATGGGAAAGAAGTAAAGATTTTATAAAAAATTCAGGTGCAAGATACATGAAATGGTTCGGATTATGAAACCAAATACGGCGAGGATGAGCGGATTTGGGTCATGGATCAATGAAGAACGTTAACGGCAACTCCTGGAGACCAGCGGCAACTATCTTCTGCGAACTTACTGGACACAGGCTGATCCCAAGACTTATGCTGGCCCTTGTGAGATAGCGTCATGGCAATCGCCTGCCAGGGATAGGGAAGTTAAGTCGTTCTGCCTCGCGGATATGGGCTTCATACTCTTCGGAGAACCCCCTTCTCTTAAGAGCCAGGGCAAGGTTGTAGTGGGCGCCGGCGTAGTCTGGATTCAGGAGCAGGGATTTGTTAAAGGCGACGATGGCCTCCTCCATCTGTCCCTTTTTTGTCAGGGCAACGCCTAAATTATTGTAGATAGAAGCACTTTCAGGTTTAAATTTAACAGCCTGTCGATAGGCGGCAATTGCTTCGTCCGGTTTACCCATCGCGTCAAAGAGCGTTCCCAGATTGTAATAGGTATCGCCGTAGTCCGGTTTAATCTCTATAGCTGCACGATAGTAAGAGCGGGCTTCGGAAAATCTTCCCTCAAGTTGAAGCGCAATTCCGATACTGTTATACGCCGGCTCATAATCAGGTTTTATCTCGGCCGCCTTCAGGAAATGCGCGATTGCTGCATCTCTTTTTCCCTCACCGAGCAGAGCGGTGCCCAGATGGTAATGGGCCAGGTAATTGTCCTGCGTCACTGCCACGGCATGGGAAAACAGGGATTTGCTGTTTTGCCAGTACTGCACCTGGAACCAAGTGTTCACGGTAAGCGCCGCAATGATAAACACAGCCGAAGCGGGTAAGATTACACTACCTTTGAGCCGTTGCCCGATAAAATCGGTAATACCCCAGACAAGCATGATAAAAATACCGACCAAAGATACATAGGCGTATCGGTCAGCCATGCACTGAATTCCCACCTGGACCAGACCGATGACCGGTATGAGTGTTCCCAGATACCAGAGCCAACCCGTCACAAGAAAGGGAAACCGGCGTCTCTGAAAAAAAGCGAAAACCGTTATTCCAGCGAGAAGAAGAGCGGCGGCAAAAACCTTTCCCAGCGATATTGCCGCAGGGTAAGGGTAGAAAACGAAGAGCTTGACCGGCCAGAGCATCTTTGCCAGGTACGTTCCATAGGAAACCAGCGCATTGGCAAAACGGGTGGAGAAAGGCAAGGCATCCGCATCTGCCATAGCTCCCCCCGTTTTGGCTGACCAGAGCGTAAGAACGATGGAGATGCCTGTGAGGAAAAGTAGAGGAGCTTTTTCCAGTAAAAGTAAAGATATGCCGGCTCCTCCGTTACCTTCCTGCCACCGCCTTAAGGGCCAGTAATCGAGAAGCAGAAGGACAAAGGGGAGCGTAACCAGCATCGGTTTAGCCAGCAATCCCAGGGCGAAAAGGATAAAAACGGTCGCATAACGTAAGAAGTCAGGGCTTTTGACGTATCTTACGTAAGCGCCCATCGTGGCGAACCAGAAAAAGGTGGAAAGGACGTTCTTACGTTCTGCTATCCAGGCCACGGATTCCACGTTCAAGGGATGGAGGGCAAATAGCGCCGCCACAAAAAGGCTCTGCCGGAACAATCCTGTCATCTGCCGTAAGACAAAAAAAAGGATGCTCGTATTTATCAGATGCAAAAGGAGATTAGTCAGGTGATGCCCGCCGGGATTGAGGCCGTATATATGAACATCGGCCATGTGAGAAAGCCAGGTTAAGGGGTGCCAGTGACCTACGCTTGTGTCACGAAATGCCCAGAGCGCTCCCCCGCGGGTCAGACCGGCCCGGACATGGTTGTTACCGGTTACATAACCCGGATCGTCATAACTCAGGAAATCATATCCCCCGACCGGGGCATAAATAAAAAGCGTTAAGGCAATCAAAAAAAGAAGGGGAAGCCCTTTTATTCGATCATTCATGGTTTTTCGCAATCACTTTGCAGGTTCAGGCTTGCAGCCTGAACCATTTGTTAATGTTTTGGTTCAATCTGCAAGATTGAACCAGCCCCAGAAAAGGGTTTCAGACGAATTTAATGCGCCGGACCGCAAAAAGGACCATCTTCAGCAGCAGCCAGCCATGCCGCCACCGCCGGATGTTGGTCGCACCGTAACTGCGCTCCATGTAACGTATGGGAACCTCGCGGATCTTTATATTCAGTTTGGCGGCGCCGAAAAGAAGATCAAAATCACCGAATGGATCGAAATCACCGAAATAGGAACGATTGGCTGCAATCCTGTCGTAATCGGATTTCCACAGCGTTTTTGTGCCGCAGAGCGTATCCTTTATGGGTTGTCCCAAAAGCCAGGAAAAGGCCCTGCTGAAAAATTTATTGCCCATGAGGTTTAAAAAACGCATGGCCTCTTTTTCCATGGGATATACAAGGCGGACACCATTGGCGAACTCTCCTTTGCCCTGGTGAAGGACATCATAGAAGCGGGGTAGACATTCGGGCGGCACCGTCAAATCGGCATCCAGAATCATCAGGATATCGCCCTTGGCATGGGTGAAACCCAAACGCACCGCATCGCCCTTTCCCACACCGCTTTGCCTGAGCAGAAGACTCTTTTGTTCAGGATGGGCGTCTATTTCCCTTTCAATGGCGCTATAGGTATCGTCTGAGGAATGGCCTTCCACAAATATCAGTTCCGTTTCCCTTCCCATGCGCGGCAGGCGGGCAAAAATCTGCGGGATATTGCCGGACTCGTTTCTTGCCGGTACAACAACGGATACCATTGGTTCCACTCGGAAGGGCGCGGGCAATAGGGGACGCGCCACGATAAAATTTGTCAGCGCCAGCTTTTTGAACGGCCAGATCTTGACGATGCACCGGTTAAGGAAGGGCGCCAGAAGGGGCAGCGCCACGGGGCAGAGTATCTCTTCCCACTTTCTTACTACCTCAAAGTCGGCCAGACCCAAAAGACCGACCAGGTCTTCCGCTGTCAGCCAGTTCTGCAGTAATGTGGGTCTTGCCAACCCAATCCTTTTTGACATCCAAAGCGGCAGTTCCCAGAGCGGGCTTTGCGCGTTGATGATAACGCGTGACCGGGGAGCGGCAACTTTCTTGATCTGTTTGAAGACTGTTTCTATATCCCATAGATCATTTGTGAGGTCGGAAATTATAATGAAATCAAATTGTTCGGAAAGCGGGAGGTCGTGGACGTCGGCCTGCAGAAAGGATAATTCCGGGTGCCGCCGGGTGGCGAGCCGCACCATTTCCCCCGAAAAATCCACCCCTACTCCCGTGGCCGGTCTGAGAGAGGCGAGGAGATTACCATCGCCGCAGCCCAGTTCCAGCACCTTCAAGCCGGGCGGAACGAGGAACTTATACACCTGCCGAAGACGCCGGTGATAGTATACGGCAGCGCTTTTCCCATGTATTCTTCGGGCGACTTCCTCCCAATGGGCAACACGCCTTTCCTGGTAATTTTTAGCTGCATCGTCGTACATATGGCAAGAGGGGGGTGTGGGGTAAGAAGCATGTTCAAAAAAAAAAACCCCTGCCATCTCCGGTAGGGGCTTTTTCTAAGCAGTTTATAAAATAATGTTTTTTACATGCCCATCCCTGGGTATCCGCCTCCGGGAGGCATCCCCCCCGGCATACCGCCTGCGCCTTTTTCCTCCGGCTTGTCGGCGACCATGCACTGCGTGGTAAGCATCAGCGCGGCGACGCTGGCCGCATTCTGCAGAGCGAACCTGGCTACCTTGGTAGGATCAATGACACCGGCCTTGTACATGTCTTCATACTGCTCCGTCTGGGCATTGAAACCAAAGGCGCCCTTCTTTTCCTTCACCCTTTCGACAACAATGCTCCCTTCCATGCCAGCATTGCTGGCAATCATCTTCAAGGGCTCTTCGAGGGCCTTTTTTACGATACCTACGCCTACCTGCTCATCACCCTCAAGCTTTAATCCATCGAGAGCCGGAAGTGTGCGGAGATAGGCCACACCACCACCGGGGACGACTCCTTCTTCCACGGCAGCACGGGTTGCATTAAGAGCATCTTCCACCCGGGCCTTCTTCTCTTTCATCTCCGTCTCCGTGGCGGCGCCTACCTTTATCACAGCCACACCGCCTACCAGCTTCGCCAGTCTTTCCTGAAGTTTTTCCTTGTCGTAATCGGAGGTTGTCTCATCAATCTGTGCCCTGATCAGCTTAACTCTCCCCTCGAGGGCAGCGCGTTCGCCGGCGCCATCGACGATGGTCGTGTTATCCTTATCGATCATAATCCTCTTGGCGCGGCCCAGATCCTGAAGTGCCGTATTCTCCAATTTAGCGCCCATTTCTTCGGATATCAAAGTTCCACCGGTAAGAATGGCAATGTCTTCCAGCATGGCCTTGCGCCTGTCGCCGAAGCCGGGAGCCTTGACGGCAGCTACATGCAGAGTGCCGCGGATCTTATTGACCACTAAGGTCGCCAGAGCTTCTCCTTCGATGTCCTCGGCAATGATTAAGAGGGGTTTTCCTATCTTGGCAATCTGTTCCAGAACGGGAAGGAGATCCTTCATGCTGCTGATTTTTTTCTCATTGATGAGAATAAAGCAATCCTCAAGATTGACTGTCATCTTCTCCGCATTGGTTACGAAATAAGGTGACAGATAGCCCCGGTCAAACTGCATACCTTCCACGATTTCCAGTTCCGTTTCCAGTCCTTTGGCCTCTTCTACGGTAATAACCCCTTCTTTTCCGACCTTGCCCATGGCCTCGGCAATGATGTTACCGATAGTTTCATCGTTATTGGCGGAAATTGTTCCTACCTGGGAAATTTCTTTCTGATCCTTGGTGGGTTTGCTTATATTACGCAGTTCCTTGACCACCAGTTCCACAGCCTTTTCAATGCCGCGCTTGATATCCATAGGATTGCTGCCGGCGGCCACCGTCTTGGCGCCTTCCCGGTAGATCGCCTGGGCAAGAAGGGTAGCCGTAGTGGTGCCGTCACCGGCCACATCACTTGTCTTGCTGGCCACTTCCTTTACCATCTGGGCGCCCATGTTTTCAAACTTATCCTCCAACTCAATTTCTTTTGCCACCGTTACACCGTCCTTCGTAACGGTAGGCGATCCCCAACTCTTATCAATGATTACATTTCTGCCTTTAGGACCGAGGGTTATCTTGACGGCATCCGCCAGGGTATTCACACCCTTCAGGATCGACTTCCTCGCTTCTTCATCATATATTAATCTCTTTGCACCCATGCTGCTTCATCCTCCTTATTTATTTACTCTATAATTCCCAGAATGTCATCTTCTCTCATGATAAGATGATCTTCGTCCTCAATTTTTACCTCTGTACCGGCATACTTGCTAAAGAGTATACGGTCCCCTTTTTTGACATCCAGCTTGACAAGCTTGCCGTCATCGGCGACCTTCCCCTTACCGACGGCAACGACCTCGCCCTGCTGGGGCTTTTCCTTGGCTGTATCGGGAATAAAGATACCACCCTTTGTCTTCTCTTCCTCTGCCAAGCGTTTTACTATTACCCTGTCCTGCAACGGCCTGATTTTCATACTGCAACATCTCCTTTCTATATTAGATTAAAATTTTTTTTTGCTTTTAGCGGTTTGACTTTGCTTATGAACAATGCGGACGTATAATAGTCATCAATTTTTCCTTGTCAAGCGACATAAAAAAAAACACATAAAAAAAGTTTCGAGCACCTGTCTCACTATTTTTGGATGGAAAACTTTACAAGCATGGAATGATGGGCTCGTAAAAAGTCACCTTTCCCCTCCCCTGGCGGGAGGGGATTGAGGGGAGGGGATTATGGGCTTTTTACGAGTCCATCAGGAATGGAGCAACAATTCTTTTGGCCTGCTTCACGTATAGGTTGGCGCCTTTTTGGTAAGTCTCAAAATACTTGCCGCGGATTCCCTTTATTGTAAACCACTCGGAAGTCAAAGTGGGGTTGCCCCCATCAATTCGCCTCCTTGTCAAGTAATGCGCGTTTTCGTTCGACACCCCAGCGATAACCCAACAGTCTGCCGTCGTTGCGCACAACCCGATGACAAGGGATCGCCACCGCCAGTGTGTTGGCGGCGCATGCCCGGGCAACGGCCCTGATCGATTTGGGAGCGCCGATGCGTTTGGCGATCTCCGTATAGCTCGCCGTTTCGCCCTCAGGAATCTCCCGCAATGCCTGCCAAACTCGCTGCTGGAATGCGGTGCCCCGCACATCCAGCGGTAGGTCAAGTCCCAGCCGCGGCGCTTCCACAAAGCCCACCACCTTGGACACGAGTTGCTCGAAATCGGCGTCGCCGCCCACCAGGTTGGCTTTCGGGAAGCGATCCTGAAGATTGCGCGTCAGTTTGTCCGGATCGTCTCCCAAGAAAATGGCGCATACACCGCGCTCGCTGGCGGCGACCAGGATGGACCCAAGGGAACATTCCCCGACGGCGAAGCGGATTTCCGTATGTGTCCCACCGGCGCGATAATTTGTCGGCGTCATTCCCAATACCTGGTTCGATTTTTCATAAAAACGCCCGCTGGAGCTATAACCTGCTCCGTAGATTGCCTCGGTCACAGTGCCGCTCCGATCAAGCTCCGCTCTGATGCGCCCGGTACGATGCGCCGCTGCATACGTTTTTGGCGTCAAACCCGTAACCGCCTTAAAAACGCGATGAAGGTGATAGATGCTCATCTCAGCATGCCGTGCCAGTTCTTCGAGACCAGGCGCCTGCTCGGCGTTCTCGATCAGTCGGCACAATTCGGCTACCAGGGCCGCATGTTGCCTGGCCAGTGGCAGATGATCCGGTTTGCAGCGTTTGCAGGGGCGGAAACCGGCCCGCTCAGCATCCGCGGCACTTAGATGAAATTGAACGTTCTCAGGTCTCGCGGTGCGCGCCGCGCAGGATGGTCGACAGTACACACCGGTCGTTTTGACAGAGTAGAAAAATATGCCATCCGCCTCAGGTTCACGGGCAACGATGACTGCCCAGCGAGGATCGTTCGCGGTCATTGCCGCGAGCTTTTCAGTTTTTTTGGACATGATTGTGCCTCCTTTAACGGCCATTATCGGATCAATAGACGATTTTTATCCACCGAATGGAAACAGTTTATAAATGACAGGGAAACGCTGCACTCCGATTCTTGCTTTTGAATTCATTTGTATGAAAGATCTAAGATAATTGCATAACGTTCATTTATGTAATTCTAACGCTTATGCACCCATTAATGCGATAATTATTGCGAAGCCTTACCCACATTTAAGCCCTCATGGCAAAACGAAGTCCGAAAGTAAGCCACCCGGAAAACCGATGTCCTTTGATTTAAAGACCCTCAAAGGCTACGTTAATGATCTTGACCAGCTCTTAAGCAAAGGCTCATTCTTTTATCAAGAAAATTGTTGTAAACCGCCGGGAAGTCAAAATTGATTATAACCTGCCGATAATAAAAAAGATGGGCAAAACCTCTGATGTAGAAGTTCTGCCCACCGTACATTGTTGCTCGCCGGGAAAAAAGAAAATGGGCAATGGGATGAATATATATGCTCATCCACGATCTAATCCATGTGTACATATAAGCGCTGCGTCAGATTAATTACCTCGTTGTTTTGGCCGCACAACTTTAATATACAAATGTCCTAAATTCACACAAGTGCGGGATTACAGTCTTGCGCCAATGTCCATATAAACCGATTTCCGATGCCTAATGCCAAGAATCCATACCTCGGACTTGATCACTTTGAAAACAACACGGTAATCGCCGACGCGGAGCTTCCAGTAGCCTTTGAGGGACTTTCGCAAAGGCTCCCCATAGTCATGAGGTGCGGTCTGTAACCGTTCTTCTATTGCCTTGCGGATTCTGTCTTTTGTTCTTCCGTCGATAAGCAGCAAATCCTCAACGCGAACAGCGGGATGATAGTGTAACTCAAAAGGCATGGGTCATTCCCACACATCTTCATGCGAAAGCGCCACTTTTCTGTCAAATGTATTCATTCGTGTATCGGCAAAAGCTGCAAGGGCAACATCTTCCCGCAAGTTAATTGCCTCCCGGATCAGATCACGGGCAATGGTTGACATGGAAACGCCCTCGCTGGTTGCAAGGTCATGCATAACACTATACAGCGGCGGCTCAACAACAATGTTTACTCTCGGATTTTTGGTGGGCATGGTTCTTTCTCCTTTTCAATAAGTGTAACACTTCCGATGCACCATGTCAAGACGAAAATCCCATAAAGTCAAGACATATTATCGATTGAAGCGGTGGATACCCATCAAAATCACCGAATAGAGGGGAACGGTGTTAAAATCTGCCTTCAGGATGAGATGTTTTCTCACCGTCCAAGGCGGCGCCGTATATTGGTTGCCGTCGAAAACCACGGCAAAATCCTTTGAGATTTATACCGGCACTTTTATTTATGACAAGAAGCCGAAGAATAAAACCCATCTAAATGGAAAGTATAAGGTCAAACGCCCACACCTTTACAATATTTCATCAAAAGAATTGTTGTAAACCACCAGGAAGTCAAAATTGATTATAACCTACCGATAATAAAAAAGATGGGCAAAACCTCTGATGTAGAAGTTCTGCCCACCTAAAGTTTGGCTCCTATACCTCATTCCATGTCGGCAACCAAGTGGAAATCGGTTGCCTATTCCTCTTCGATTATGATAATTTTAAAGCAAAATTGCTGATTGGAAGAAAAGTTCCGGCGTGATTAACCGACACTATCAACGACATTGCTCCGAATAACCGGGATTTTTCCTTGACATTTACTGACTAAACCGGCTATATTTCCTACCGGTTAGCGATACATCGGAACTAACCATGATCAGGAGAAACCATGCTTGAGACGATCAAGCCCATAATCCTGGACTTCCAGGAAACCCCGCTGGAAACCGGGGTGCCTCGGCGCCTGCATATCGAGACTGTTCATGGCAAAGCCGCTGTCTGCATCGGAGTGCGCCGAAGCGGCAAGTCGACCTACATGTTCCAGATCATTGAGAGACTTCTTTCCAGCGGGGTCCCGCGGCAGAACATCTTGTACCTGAACTTTTTCGACGACCGCCTGCACAACCTGCGGGAGGACAACCTCGGCCTGATCGCCGAGGCCTATTATTCGATCTACCCGGAAAAGAAAAATACCGAGACGGTCTATTGTTTCTTCGATGAGATTCAGGCGGCCCCCGGTTGGGAGCCCTTCGTCGACCGCTTGATGCGGACGGAAAAATGCGAGGTTTATCTCACGGGCTCGTCGGCCAGGATGCTCTCAAAGGAAATCGCCACGCAGATGCGCGGACGAGCGCTTTCATGGGAGATATTCCCGTTCTCGTTCCAGGAATTCCTGGACTACAAAGAAATCGAGAGCGAGGGTGCGTTGTCGACAAAGAAAAGGCTTCTCGTCCAGAAGGCCTTCGAGGAATACTGGGAGACGGGCGGCTTCCCCGAGGTTGCCGGACTTGGTCGGAACCTGCGGATTAAGACCCACCAGGAATACTTGCAGGCCATACTGTTTCGGGACCTGGTCGAACGCCACGACGTTTCCCATCCGAAGGCGGTGTCCGATCTGGCACACTGGCTGATAGACAACACGGCCTCGCTCTACTCCGTCAACAACCTTACGGGGTATCTCAAATCGCTGGGGCACAAGGCCCCCAAGTCGGCAGTGTCGGATTATCTGGAATGGTTCGAAGACGCCTATTTCCTATTCACTGTGCGGATATTCGACGCGTCACTCGCGCGCAGCAACACCAACCTGAAAAAGGTTTATTGCGTCGACCATGCCTTGGTCAACTCAGTGTCATCAGGGATTTTGGTCAACTCCGGACATCTGCTGGAAAACCTCGTGTTCACAGCGCTTCGACGATTCCACCCGGGAATTTACTACTACAAAACGAAGACCGGCAGGGAGGTCGACTTCATCGTCCCGGTGCGCGGCCAGGCACGGATATTGGTCCAAGTGTGTGAATCGCTGGCCGAACCGCAAGCGAGGAAACGGGAAACGGTAGCTCTGGGCGAGGCGATGGTCGAATTGGGCCTGAAAACCGGAATGATCGTGACTAGTATATCGTTTCATTGAATAGGGAACATATTATTTAGTATCCAAATCCTCCAGCATATCGAACTTTTTCCATTGATGAACAACCGGGGCCGCATTAATTTCCTCGACGCCCTTGAGGATTCGGCTGCGAAGTTCAC